>NZ_JBMJCT010000013.1:0-162349 GCF_049222185.1 Streptomyces sp. LaBMicrA B280
TGTGCTCTTCCGATCAGTTCCCCGGTCGGTCGGGGAACTCGGGCACGGCGCCCTGATGTTGTGCCGGGTGCGGTCGGCTCAGCGGCCGGTGCCGCCGTCGGCGTTGGGGCCCGCGTAGTCCTCGCCGTAGGCGCCCTTGGCGGGGCGGCGGCGGCGCATGGGGGGCTCGACGCCGTCGGCGAGGCGGCGGGCGGTGAGCAGGAAGCCGGTGTGGCCGATCATGCGGTGGTCGGGGCGGACGGCGAGGCCCTCGATGTGCCAGTTGCGGATCATGGTCTCCCAGGCGGTCGGCTCGTTGAAGCAGCCGATCTCGCGGATGGATTCCACGGTGCGCGCGAGCTGGGTGGTGGTGGCCACGTAGCAGCAGACGATGCCGCCGGGGACGAGTGCCTTGGAGACGGCTTCCAGGCATTCCCAGGGGGCGAGCATGTCGAGGATGACGCGGTCGACGTCGGTGTCGGACAGGTTGTCCTGGAGGTCGCCGACGGTGAGCTGCCAGGCGGGGTGGGGGCCGCCGAAGTAGCGTTCGACGTTTTGCCGGGCGATGTCGGCGAAGTCGTCGCGGCGCTCGTAGGAGTGCAGCATGCCCTGGTCGCCGATGGCTCGCAGCAGGAAGCTGCTGAGGGAGCCGGAGCCGACGCCGGCTTCCACGACGCGGGCGCCGGGGAAGATGTCGGCGAAGGCGAGGATCTGCCCCGCGTCCTTCGGGTAGACGACGGCTGCCCCGCGGGGCATGGACAGGACGTAGTCGGGGAGCAGGGGGCGCAGCGCGAGGTAGGCCACGTTGCCGGTGGTGCGGACAACGCTGCCCTCGGGAGCACCGATCAGTTCGTCGTGCGGGAAGGAACCCTTGTGGGTGTGGAAGTTCTTTCCGGCTTCGAGCGTGAACGTGTAGTGGCGGCCCTTGGGGTCGGTCAGCTGTACCTGGTCCCCGACCTTGAAGGGCCCGCGCCTGCGGGCGGCACCGGTCGGTTCGGACATGTGACCAGACTACCGGGTCCCCGCCGGGCGCTTGACCGGCGCGGGGGGCGTCGGGGGCGGGGCGGTCCGCCGGGCCGCTAGCTGGGCCGTGCCATGGCCTTGACGAAGGCGCGTTCCACGTCGGCGGCGGAGAGGACGCCGTAGATCTCGCCGGTGTTCTCGACCACGAGGTATTCGGTGGCGGGGGCGGCGCGCAGGGCGTCGAGGAGTTCTTCGCCGGACAGCTCGGCGGAGACGCGCATGGCGTCGGTGAGGTCCTGGGCGAGGCTGCTGACGGGGACCCAGGGGCGGCGGTGTTCGGGTACGCCGACGATGGCGGACTCGCGGACCAGGGAGAGGGGGTGGCCGTCGGCGTCGACGACGACGAGGGCGCGGGCGCCTGCGGTGTTGGCGCGGCGCAGGGCTTCGGAGAGGGGGGTGTCGGTCTCGACGGGTACGGCGCGGCGGGTGAGGGTGCGGGCGCGCAGTTCGGGGAGGTGTTCGCGGAGCCTGGCCATGCGCAGGCTGTTGCCGGCGCCGGTCCAGATGATGGCGGCGAGGATGGCGGCGAGCAGGGCGTCGGTGACGGTGTCCATGCCGCCGGTTTCCTCGGTGCCGCCGCCGAGGCCGCCGGAGGAGTTGAGCAGGGGCAGTCCGACGAGGACGGCGACGGCGAGGGCGCGGCCGACCCAGGCGGCGGCGACGGTGCCGCTCATGGGTTTGCCGGTGATCTTCCAGACGACGGCGCGGAGCATCCGGCCGCCGTCGAGGGGGAGGCCGGGGAGCAGGTTGAAGGCGGCCACGATGAGGTTGGAGACCATCAGGCCGGCGAGGAGGACGCCGGGGACGGTGCCGGGCTGCACGGGCTTCATGGCGAGGTAGAAGAGTCCGGCGAGGACGAGGGAGAGCAGGGGGCCGACGAAGGCCAGGACGAATTCCCGGCCCGGTGTCTCGGCTTCCTTCTCGATCTCGGAGACGCCGCCGAAGAACTGGAGCTGGATGCGGCGGACGGGGAGTTTGAAGCGGATCGCGGCGACGGTGTGGGCGAGTTCGTGGACGAGTACGGAGGCGTAGAAGGCGACCGCGAAGAACAGTGACACGAGGTATCGGGCGGCGCCGAGTTCGGGCAGTACCCGGTCGAGTTGTCCGCCGAACACCCAGGTGATCAGGGCGGCGACGAGGAACCAGCTCGGCGCGACGTACACGGGTACGCCGAAGGGGCGTCCCATGAGGATGCCGCCGCCGGGTTCCTTGGGGGGCCGCGGGGGTTCGCCCTTGGCCATGCCGGGGGTGGGGCCGGTGGGGGGTTCGGTGTGGGCGAGGGTGCGGTGGGTTTCGTGGGGGTCGGTGGCGGGGTCGCGGGGGCCTTCGGCGGTCTTGGTCCCGTCGGCCTCGGCCTTGTCCGCCCCGGCCTCGCCCGCGCCGGTGTCGGGCGTCTCGGTCTCGGTCTCGGGGCCGACGGTGTCCGTGTCTTGGCCGTCTTCCGTCGGTGCCGGGGCCTCGGAGGCCGGCGGCGGGGGCGTTGGGACTGCGGGGTGGTCGGTCGGCTGATCGTCGCCGGACCGCGGCTGCCCGCTCGCGCCGCTCACGTCCACGGTGTCCCCTCGTTCGAAGCGTCTTCCGCGCCTCTTGGGGCGGAAGGGTCTCTGATCGATGGTATGCGGCCGTGGTGGCACGTTTCGCCCCGGCACCCCTTGTGTTCGCACCGGGTCACTGTCGGTGGTGGGCCGTATGGTCTGTGGACATGGACACCAGCTTCGAGGAGGCGGGAGCCGCGGCGAGCGGTCCCGAGCCGACGGATCCGCCCGCGGCGGACGCGACGACCGGCGCCGTGGCGGCGAGCGCCGTGGCGACGCGGGAGCCCGCCCCTGTGGCCTCGGCCGCCGATTCCACTCCGGCGACCGTCGAGGCCGCCGAGGCCGCCCCCTGCGCGGTCCCCGTCCCGCGCCCCGCCGCCGCGCCGACCTCGCTCTCGCCCTCCCGCGCCGGTGACTTCATGCAGTGTCCGCTGCTGTACCGGTTCCGGGTGATCGACCGGCTGCCGGAGAAGCCGAGCGAGGCGGCGACGCGGGGCACTCTGGTGCACGCGGTGCTCGAGCGGTTGTTCGACGCGCCCGCCGGGGAGCGGACCGCGCCGCGGGCCAGGGCGCTGGTGCCGGGTCAGTGGGACCGGCTGCGCGAGAGCCGCCCGGAGCTGGCGGAGCTGTTCGCGGACGATCCGGACGGGCAGCGGCTGGCGCGCTGGCTTGGCGAGGCCGAGCGGCTGGTGGAGCGCTGGTTCACGCTGGAGGATCCGACCCGCCTGGAGCCCGCCGAGCGGGAGCTGTTCGTGGAGACCGAGCTGGAGTCGGGGCCCCGGCTGCGCGGCATCATCGACCGGGTGGACGTGGCGCCGACCGGCGAGGTGCGGATCGTCGACTACAAGACGGGCAAGGCGCCGCGGCCGGAGTACGCCGAGGGCGCGCTGTTCCAGATGAAGTTCTACGCGCTGGTGGTGTGGCGGCTGAAGGGCGTCGTGCCGCGCCGGCTCCAGCTGGTGTATCTCGGCAGCGGCGAGGTGCGGACGTACGATCCGGTGCTCGCCGATCTGGAGCGGGTGGAGCGCAGGCTGCGCGCGCTGTGGGACGCCATCTGCGAGGCCACGGAGAGCGGGGAGTGGCGGCCGCGTCCGACGAAGCTGTGCGGCTGGTGCGATCATCAGGCGCACTGCCCGGAGTTCGGGGGCACTCCCCCGCCGTATCCGCTGCCGGTGAGGGCGCGGGAGGCGGGCGATGTGCCGCAGGGCAGAATGGGCGCGGAATAGCGAAGGAGTGTCACGTGGCCATCCGCGTCCTACTGGTCGACGACCAGCCCCTGCTGCGTACGGGTTTCCGGATGATCCTGGAGGCCGAGCAGGATCTCGCGGTCGTGGGCGAGGCCGGTGACGGCCTGCAGGCTCTCGATCAGGTGCGGGCCCTGCAGCCGGATGTCGTGCTGATGGACATCCGTATGCCGCGGATGGACGGGGTGGAGGCGACCCGGCAGATCAGCGGTCCGGAGCGGAACGGCCCGGCGAAGGTGCTGGTGCTGACGACCTTCGATCTGGACGAGTACGTGGTGGAGGCGCTGCGCGCCGGTGCCAGCGGTTTCCTGCTCAAGGACGCGCCCGCGGACGAGCTGGTGCAGGCGATCCGGGTGGTGGCGGGCGGTGAGGCGATGCTGGCGCCGAGCATCACGCGCCGGCTGCTGGACAAGTACGCGACGCATCTGCCCTCGGGCGAGGAGCCGGTTCCGGACACCCTGCACACGCTCACGGACCGTGAGGTGGAGGTGCTGAAGCTGGTGGCGCGGGGGCTGTCCAACGCGGAGATCGCGGCGGATCTGTTCGTCAGCGAGACGACCGTCAAGACGCATGTCGGGCATGTGCTGACCAAGCTGGGTCTGCGGGACCGGGTGCAGGCGGCGGTGTACGCGTACGAGAGCGGTCTGGTGCGTCCCGGCGCGCAGTAGGCGGCGCGGGCTGCCGACGGCCGGTCGCCGGGGGCTTGTTCGGTACGACGGCGAAGGGCGCCCCTCTCCTCGCGGGGAGAGGGGCGCCCTTCGCCGTTGTCGGCGCTGCCGCCGTCGTGGTCGGCGGGTCAGCCGCTGACACCCCGGCCGAGCTCCCAGAGCTGGAGCGTGGAGGAGGAGTTGACGGCGTAGGCGACGCCCGTGATGTCGTCGCGGGCGGCGATGTACTGCTTGCCCTGCCACAGCGGGAGGACCGGGACGTCCTCGGCGACGGTGTCCTGGATCTTGGTCAGGCTGTCCGCGGCGGAGAGGCGGTTGGCGTCGCGGCGGGACTGCGGGATCAGGTTCCGCTGGATGTCGCTGTTGGAGTACGGCGAGCCGAGGAAGTTGTCCTTGTCGAGGAACGGCGCGAGGAAGTTGTCGGCGTCGGGGAAGTCGGGGAACCAGCCCATGCCGTAGACGTCGTACTGGCCCTTCTCCTCGGCGGGGCGGAAGGAGTCCCAGGGGTGGCCCTGGATGGTGACGTCGAACAGGCCGCTGTCGTTGAGCTGCTTCTGCAGGACCTCGAACTCCTGCTTGGTGGCCGTGCCGTAGTGGTCGGTCGTGTAGTGCATGGTCAGCTTCACCGGGGTGGTGATGCCGGCCTTGGTGAGCAGGTTCTTGGCCTTGGCGGCGCTGGGGTTTCCGTACTTGTTGAAGAACGAGTTGGAGTGCCCGGTGACGGTGGCGGGGACCAGCGAGTACAGCGGCTCGGCCTCGGTGCCGTAGACCTTGGAGACCAGTTCGCCGCGGTTGATGAGCTGGGCCATGGCCTGGCGTACGGCCTTGGACTTCACCGTGGGGGCGTTGGTGTTGAAGGCGAGGTAGCGGATCTCGAGGCCCGGCATGTCGACGAGGTCGACGTTGTCGTCGCTGCCGGAGTCCAGCTTCTGGATCTGGGCGGGCGACATGGTGCGGGTCATGACGTCGATGTCACCCTTGTCGATGGCGGCGCCCATGGCGTCGGCATCGGCGAAGGAGCGGACCACGACCTTGTTGTTGTTCACCGTCTGGGCCCCCTTGTAGTGGGGGTTCTTGGTGAAGGTGACGCTGACGATCGCGTTGTCCTTGACCTCGGCCTGGAAGGTGTACGGGCCGGAGCCGTCCAGGTGGAAGCCGTCGCGCAGGGAGCCCTTGGGGTAGTCCTTGGGGTCGAGGATGCCCGCGACCGGGGTGGACAGCTTGTAGGGGAAGGTGGCGTCGGCCGTCTTGAGGTGGAAGACGACCTCGCGGTCGCCCTGCGTCTCGATGGTGTCGATGGTGTTCAGCAGCGAGGCGACACCGCTGTCGGCCTTGATGTGCAGGGCGCGTTCGATGGAGAACTTGACGTCCTGGGCGGTCACCGGGTCGCCGTTGGCGAAGGTGAGGCCCTCGCGCAGCTTGCAGGCGTAGCGCTCGCTGCCGCTGTCGGTGAAGCCGCAGCTTTCGGCCGCGTCCGGGACCGGGTCGCCCTCGCCCTTGGGCTCGGCCATGAGGGTCTGGACGGTCTGGCGCAGCAGGTTCCAGCTGCCGACGTCGTAGGCGTAGGCCGGGTCGACCGGAGCGGGGGCGTCCTTGGTGACGGTGAACCGGTCCGTGGTGCCGACGACGATGGCGTCGCCGCCCTTGCTCCCGCTGCCCGATCCGCCGCACGCGGCGAGGACCGGGGTGAGCAGGCCGGCCACCGCCGGCAGCACCAGAGTCTTGCGGTTCATGCGGGGGTTTCTCCAGAGCTGTTCGGGTCCGTGTTTCCGGCGCGCATGGGTGGCGCGCGGCGGAGTACGGGGGTTTCTTCGGTGATGTTCTCGCGACGAGATTAGTCCGCGCCCCGTGGGGCGTTCACAGCCGCGTGAGTTGACTCTCCATCACGCTGTGAAACCGGGTGTGGACACACCGAAAACCCGACAGTGGCAGGATTAGTGCAGCGTCTCATCAATCGGGACACAAGGGCGTGCCGCTCCCGGTCGAACCGGGCCGGTCTGCATACTCGTCAGACCTTGTCGAGACCCTTCGGGGTGGCGAACGTCACATCTTCAACTGCGCGGGACGGCGGTCGAATTCGGCCGTGCCGACTTGCGGTGAATTCCCTTGGGCGTACTTCCGCGGTTATTTGAGGGCCGCGGTCAATGGCCTTTGCACGCTGGGTGAACGGCTAGGGCATTTCCGTCATCAGGCCCCGCAGAAATGCGAGGTCGACGTGTTCGAGGGAGGGGACGACGGTGCGTCGTTCGGCCGGGCCGATGGGGGCGAGGGAGGGTACGGCGACGACGCGGCAGCCGGCGGCCTCGGCGGCGGCGACGCCGGTGGAGGTGTCCTCGACGACGGCGCATCTGGCGGGGTGGGCGCCGAGTCCGCCGGCGGCGAGGAGGTAGGGGTCGGGGAAGGGCTTGGTGCGGGTGACCTCGTCGCCGGCGATGGACAGGGCGAAGTGGTGCGGGCCGAGGACGGCGAGGACGCGGTCGATGATGCGCCGGTGGGAGGCGGAGACGAGGGCGGTGGGGACGCGGTGCTGGTGGAGTTCGGCGAGCAGCCGGGCGGCGCCGGGTTTGAGGGGCAGGCCGGTGCTGATGCGGGCCTCGAAGCCGTCGTTGAGCAGGACGCTGAGTTCGGCGAGGGTGATGTCGGCGCCGGTGGCCTCGATGAGGAAGCCGGCGCTGCGGGTCATCGGGCCGCCGACCACGATGTGCTTCCAGGAGTCGTCCAGGGTGTGGCCGAGGGCGGCGAAGACCTCCGTCTCGACGTCCCACCAGAAGCCCTCGGTGTCCACCAGGGTGCCGTCCATGTCGAGGAGGACCGCTTGCAGGGCGGATCCTTCGGCCGAACGGGTTCCGAGCGCGGGGACCGTGCTGGTCATCCGGCGCACCTCCTTGAGGGACGTTCAGGCCGGCTCCCCTGCGGGGAACCGGCCTGCGGTGGACCGACCAGTGTACGACTCCGCGCGGCGAAGCGCTTCGTTTATCGCTGGTGGCCCGGGGTATCCCGAAAGTCCCCGGGCGTGGCCCGAGGGACGCTTCTCCGTGCCCTTGGCATATGCCTCAGCGGGCGTTGAAGTACTTCGCCTCCGGGTGGTGGATCACGATGGCGTCCGTGGACTGCTCGGGGTGGAGCTGGAACTCCTCGGAGAGGTGGACGCCGATCCGCTCGGGCTCCAGCAGGGCCGCGATCTTGCCGCGGTCCTCCAGGTCCGGGCAGGCGCCGTAGCCGAGGGAGAAGCGGGCGCCGCGGTACTTCAGGGCGAACATCTCCTCGATGTCGGCGGGGTCCTCGCCGCCGAATCCGAGTTCGGTGCGCACGCGCGCGTGCCAGTACTCGGCGAGGGCTTCGGCCAACTGGACGGACAGGCCGTGCAGTTCGAGGTAGTCGCGGTAGGCGTTGGCCTCGAACAGCTTGGCCGTCTCCTCGCCGATGCGGGAGCCGACGGTGACGACCTGGAAGCCGACGACATCCCGCTCGCCGGACTCCTCCGGGCGGAAGAAGTCGGCCAGGCACAGGCGGCGGCCGCGGCGCTGGCGCGGGAAGGTGAACCGGGTGCGCTCGTTGCCCTGTTCGTCCAGGACGATGAGGTCGTCGTCCTTGGAGACGCAGGGGAAGTAGCCGTAGACCACGGCCGCTTCGAGCAGGTTCTCGGTCTGGAGCCGGTCCAGGAGTCCGCGCAGCCGGGGCCGGCCCTCGGTCTCGACCAGTTCCTCGTACGACGGTCCCTCGCCGGTGCGGACCTGTTTCAGTCCCCACTGGCCCTTGAAGAGGGCGCCTTCGTCGAGCCAGGAGGCGTATTCCTTGAGCTGGATGCCCTTGATGACGCGGGTGCCCCAGAACGGCGGGGCGGGTACCGGGTTGTCGGTGGAGACGTCGGAGCGGACGTGCCCCTCCTCCGGGCGCTCGGTCACCTCGACGGGGGCCGTGGCGCGGACCCGGCGTTGCTTGAGTTCGGGGAGTTTGGCGCCGGGGACGCCGCGTTTGACGCCGATGAGGGCGTCCATGAGGCGCAGGCCCTCGAAGGCGTCGCGGGCGTAGCGGACCTCGCCCTGGTGGTGCCCTTGCCGTCGGCGTCGGACTTCTCCATGTGGGGTTCGAGGTGGGCGACCGCGGCCTTCATCACCTCGGCGGACTGGAGGACGAACGGCAGCTGCATCTGGCCCGAGCCGAACAGCTCACCGACGACCTTCATCCCCTCCAGCAGCGTCTCGTTGACGATGTCCAGGGCGGGGCGGTCCTGGAGCGCGGTGTCCAGGTCGGCCTCCAGGCCGTTGCGCTCACCGTCGATGATCCGCCGCTTGAGCCGCTCCTCCAGCGGCAGCGCGGCCAGCTCCTCGGCCCTGCCCGCCTTCAGCGACTTCGCCGTCGCCCCCTCGAACAACCGCATCAGCTTCTGGAGCGGGTCGTAGCCCTCGGCGCGCCGGTCGTGGATGAGGTCGAGCGCCGTTCGCACCTCTTCCTCGCTGAAACGCGCGATGGGGAGGATCTTGGAGGCGTGCACGATCGCCGAGTCGAGTCCGGCCTTGACGCACTCGTCCAGGAAGACGCTGTTGAGAAGGATGCGGGCGGCGGGGTTCAGGCCGAAGGGTCACGCGTCGGCGGGGTCAGACCCCGCACCCGCTCCACGACCTGGCGCAGGTGCTCGGGAGTCGTACCGCAGCAACCACCGACCAGCGAGAGGCCGTACTCACGGACGAACGTCTCCTGGGCGTCCGCCAGCTCGGGGGCGGTCAGCGGGTAGTGGGCGCCGTCCTTGCCGAGGACGGGCAGGCCCGCGTTGGGCATGCAGGACAGCGGGATGCGCGCGTTGCGGGCGAGGTAGCGCAGGTGCTCGCTCATCTCGGCCGGGCCGGTGGCGCAGTTGAGGCCGATCATGTCGATGCCGAGCGGCTCGAGCGCGGTGAGGGCCGCGCCGATCTCGGAGCCGAGGAGCATGGTGCCGGTGGTCTCGACGGTGACGGAGACGATCACCGGGAGGTCCAGGCCGAGGGCGGCCAGGGCGCTGCGGGCGCCGATGACGGATGCCTTGGTCTGGAGGAGGTCCTGGGTGGTCTCCACGAGCAGCGCGTCGGCGCCGCCCTCGATCAGTCCCTCGGCGTTCGCCTGGTAGGCGTCGCGCAGCACGGGGTAGGGCGCGTGGCCGAGGGTGGGCAGCTTGGTGCCGGGGCCCATGGAGCCCAGGACCCAGCGGGGGCGGCCGTCGCGGGCGGTGAACGCGTCGGCGCTCTCCCGGGCGACCCGGGCGCCGGACTCGGAGAGTTCGTGGACCCGGTCGGAGATGTCGTACTCGCCGAGGGCGGAGTGGTTGGCGCCGAAGGTGTTGGTCTCGACGCAGTCGACGCCGACGGCGAAGTACGCCTCGTGGACCGAGCGGACGATGTCGGGACGGGTGAGATTGAGGATCTCGTTGCAGCCCTCGAGCTGCTGGAAGTCGTCCAGGGTCGGGTCCTGGGCCTGGAGCATCGTGCCCATGGCTCCGTCGGCGACCACCACACGGGTGGCGAGCGCCTCTCGGAGCGCGGACGCACGGGTCCGGCTGTCGGCGATAGGGGACGTTGGCAACGAGGCCATGTAAGGGCTCCCTGAAGGTGCGACGGCTGTCGGCTATGCGGTGCCCCACGGCAGGTGGGAGGGCCGCACGGCGCCAGACTAACCGGGAGTGGGCTTGGATGGGCACCGGCGTCCACGTGACGGACGCGGATGGCCCCACCGCCACGTGCGGGCCACATGTGATGTAACAGGTGTCGACCGACCATTAGCGGGAGGTCGGCATGGACCGGTAGTGTTCGACATTGCCGAACGGTGGTAGCGAAGCGCAGGAAGTCGGCGGCGCTTCGCCCATAGATGTGTTTCGGCAGTCGAAGGGGACGGAGGCAGTACGGCGATGGCACGGAACATCCAGTCGCTCGAACGCGCGGCCGCGATGCTGCGGCTGCTCGCGGGCGGCGAGCGACGCCTCGGGCTGTCGGACATCGCCTCTTCGCTCGGACTCGCCAAGGGCACCGCGCACGGCATCCTGCGCACCCTCCAGCAGGAGGGCTTCGTGGAGCAGGACGACGCCTCGGGCCGCTATCAGCTGGGCGCGGAGCTGCTGCGCCTGGGCACCACCTATCTGGACGTCCACGAGCTGCGGGCGCGCGCCCTGGTGTGGACGGACGATCTGGCCCGCTCCAGCGGGGAGAGTGTGCACCTGGGCGTCCTGCACCAGCAGGGCGTGCTGATCGTGCACCACGTCTTCCGGCCCGACGACAGCCGGCAGGTGCTGGAGATCGGGGCCATGCAGCCCCTGCACTGCACGGCGCTCGGCAAGGTGCTGGCGGCGTACGACCCGGTGGCGCACAGCGAGGCGCTGGAGAGCGAGCGCAAGGCGTTCACGGACCGCACGGTGTGCGACGCGGCGGAGTTCGAGCACATCCTCGACCTCACGCGCGCGCGGGGCTACGCGGCCGACGTGGAGGAGACGTGGGAGGGCGTGGCGTCGATCGCCGCGCCCGTCCACGACCGGCGCCGGATGCCCGTGGGTGCCGTCGGCATCACGGGGGCGGTGGAGCGGCTGTGCCGGGAGGGCGAGCTGCGGCCCGAGCTGATCGCGGCGGTGCGCGACTGCGCCCGCGCGGTCTCCAGGGACCTGGGCGCCGGGCGGTTCTGAGGGTCCCCGAGGGATCACGCTCTGTTGTGGGTAGGACCGGGACGCCGGGCGGCGTTCCGGCTCTCGGCCTACCCTGAAGTGGACAAAGTGGGGCTAAAACTACATAGCGTAGCGAAGAGTGATAGCCGACGGCGATCAATAACGATCCGGTTTTCGATAAGAGAACTCTTGACGCACGCGTAACACCGAAGCGAGACTCCCGTCCATCGGTCGGCATTGTCGAACACCTATCGGTAATACGCGTTAGAGTGTGACAACGCCAAGGGCCGGCATCGCTCTCACCCCCGAGGGCACCAGAACCCCCGGTGGGACCGGGGTTCGCTTACCCCTGGACGAAGGACAAAGGAGTCGCGGGTGTCCAGCTCCGACATCTTCATCGGCGAGACCCTCGGTACCGCCATACTCATCCTGCTCGGCGGCGGCGTCTGCGCCGCTGTCACGCTGAAGGCCTCCAAGGCCCGTAACGCCGGTTGGATCGCCATCGCCTTCGGGTGGGGCTTCGCCGTCATGACGGCCGTCTACATCTCCGCGCCGCTCTCCGGCGCCCATCTGAACCCGGCCGTCACCGTCGCCCTGGCCATCAAGAACAGCGACTGGAGCGACGTTCCGTACTACCTCGGCGGCCAGCTGCTCGGTGCCATGATCGGTGCGGTCCTCGTGTGGCTCGCCTACTACGGGCAGTTCCACGCGCACCTCACCGACAAGGAGATCGTCGGCGGTCCTGGTGCCCAGGCCACGTCGGCCAAGGCGGTCGAGGCCCAGGAGCAGGGCGCGGGCCCGGTGCTCGGCATCTTCTCCACCGGCCCGGAGATCCGGAACGTGGTGCAGAACCTCGTCACGGAGATCATCGGCACCATCGTGCTGATCCTCGCGGTCCTCACGCAGGGCCTGAACAACAATGGCAACGGCCTCGGCGCGCTCGGCGGTCTGATCACCGCCTTCGTGGTGGTGGCCATCGGCCTGTCCCTCGGCGGCCCGACGGGCTACGCGATCAACCCGGCCCGTGACCTCGGCCCGCGCATCGTGCACGCCCTGCTGCCGCTGCCCAACAAGGGCGGCTCCGACTGGAGCTACGCCTGGATCCCGGTGGTCGGCCCGCTGATCGGCGCCGCCATCGCGGCGGGTATCTACAACGTCGCCTTCTGACGAAACCCCCCACAAGGGATTCGCGCACGCGCCGTACGTTCAGCCCCTCAACCACGGACCTTTCAGGAGCACACAGTGACCGACGCCCACACCGCAGGCCCCTTCATCGCGGCGATCGACCAGGGCACCACCTCCTCGCGCTGCATCATCTTCGACCGGGACGGCCGCATCGTCTCCGTCGACCAGAAGGAGCACGAGCAGATCTTCCCGAAGCCGGGCTGGGTCGAGCACAACGCCAACGAGATCTGGACCAACGTCCAGGAGGTCGTCGCCGGAGCCGTCGAAAAGGCCGGCATCACCCGCGACGACATCAAGGCCATCGGCATCACCAACCAGCGCGAGACCACCGTGCTGTGGGACAAGAACACCGGTGAGCCCGTCCACAACGCCATCGTCTGGCAGGACACCCGCACCGACGGCCTGTGCCGGGAGCTCGGCCGCAACGTCGGCCAGGACCGCTTCCGCCGCGAGACCGGCCTGCCGCTGGCCTCCTACTTCGCCGGTCCCAAGGCCCGCTGGCTGCTCGACAACGTCGAGGGCCTCAAGGAGCGCGCCGCCGCCGGGGACATCCTCTTCGGCACCATGGACACCTGGGTCATCTGGAACCTGACCGGCGGTGTCAACGGCGGACAGCACGTCACCGACGTCACCAACGCCTCGCGCACCATGCTCATGAACCTGCACACGATGCAGTGGGACGAGAAGATCGCCGAGTCGATCGGTGTGCCGCTGAACATCCTGCCCGAGATCCGCTCCTCCGCCGAGGTCTACGGCGAGGTCACCGGCGGCAAGCTCGGCGACCTGTTGGGCGGCATCCCGGTCGCCTCCGCGCTCGGCGACCAGCAGGCGGCCCTGTTCGGCCAGACCTGTTTCTCCGAGGGCGAGACCAAGTCGACCTACGGCACCGGCACCTTCATGGTGATGAACACCGGCGACAAGATCATCAACTCGTACGCCGGTCTGCTGACCACCGTCGGCTACAAGATCGGCGAGCAGCCCACGGTCTACGCCCTGGAGGGCTCGATCGCCGTCACCGGTTCGCTGGTGCAGTGGATGCGCGACCAGATGGGCCTGATCTCCACCGCCGCCGAGATCGAGACGCTCGCGCTCTCGGTCGAGGACAACGGCGGCGCCTACTTCGTGCCGGCCTTCTCCGGCCTGTTCGCCCCGCACTGGCGTTCCGACGCCCGCGGTGTGATCGCCGGTCTGACCCGGTACGTCACCAAGGCGCACCTCGCGCGCGCCGTCCTGGAGGCCACCGCCTGGCAGACCCGGGAGATCGCCGACGCCATGGTGAAGGACTCCGGCGACGAGCTGGTGGCCCTGAAGGTCGACGGCGGCATGACCTCCAACAACCTGCTGATGCAGACGCTCGCCGACGTCCTGGACGCGCCCGTGGTGCGCCCGATGGTCGCCGAGACCACCTGCCTCGGCGCCGCCTACGCCGCCGGCCTCGCCGTCGGCTTCTGGTCCAGCACCGACGAACTGCGCGCCAACTGGCGCCGGGCCGCCGAGTGGACCCCCCAGATGGACGCGGAGACCCGCGACCGTGAGTACAAGAACTGGCTCAAGGCCGTCGACCGGACCATGGGCTGGATCGAGGACGAGAGCTGAGCTGCCTCTTTCCGCGCAGACCGCTCTGACGAGGAGTAAGTACCCCACATGACCAGTCAGTCCACCCTGCAGTCCGTGCCTGCCCTGGGAACGCGCCCGGCCTCCGGCTCCAACCCGAGTCGCGCCGAGACCAGGGAGCAGCTCTCCAAGGCGTCGTACGACCTTCTTGTGATCGGCGGCGGCATCCTGGGCATCTCCACCGCCTGGCACGCCGCGCAGTCCGGGCTCAGGGTGGCGCTGGTCGATGCCGGCGACTTCGCCGGTGCCACGTCCTCCGCCTCCTCCAAGCTGCTCCACGGCGGTCTGCGCTACCTGCAGACCGGCGCGGTGAAGCTGGTGGCGGAGAACCACTTCGAGCGCCGTGCGGTGTCCCGTCAGGTGGCCCCCCACCTGGCGAACCCGCTGACCTTCTACCTCCCCGTGTACAAGGGCGGACCGCACGGCGCGGCGAAGCTCGGCGCGGGCGTCTTCGCCTACTCGGCGCTGTCCGCGTTCGGCGACGGCGTCGGCCACCTGCTCTCCCCCGCCAAGGCGGCGCAGGACGTGCCCGAGCTGCGTACCGAGAACCTCAAGGCCGTGGCCGTGTACGGCGACGACCAGATGAACGACGCGCGCATGGCGCTGATGACGGTCCGCGCGGCCGTCGAGGCGGGCGCGGTCGTCCTGAACCACGCCGAGGTCACCGGCCTGCGCTTCACCCGGGGCCGGGTGACGGGCGCGGAGCTGAAGGACCGCACCTCCGGTGACGAGTTCGGTGTCGACGCCCGTCTGGTGCTGAACGCGACCGGCCCCTGGGTCGACCACCTGCGCAAGATGGAGGACGCGAACGCGGCGCCGTCCATCCGGCTGTCCAAGGGCGCGCACCTGGTCCTGAAGCGGACCTCGCCGTGGAAGGCCGCGCTGGCCACCCCGATCGACAAGTACCGGATCACCTTCGCCCTCCCCTGGGAGGACATGCTGCTGCTCGGCACCACCGACGAGGAGTACGAGGGTGACCCGGCGGATGTTTCGGTCAACGACAAGGACATAGCGCAGATCCTGGACGAGGCGGCGTTCTCCGTCCGGGACCAGCAGCTGAAGAAGGACCTGATCACATACGCGTTCGCCGGTCTGCGGGTGCTGCCGGGCGGTCCCGGTGACACCGCGAAGGCCAAGCGCGAGACGGTGGTGACCGAGGGCAAGGGCGGCATGCTGTCCGTCGCGGGCGGCAAGTGGACCACGTTCCGCCACATCGGTCGTACGATCATGAAGAAGCTGGAGGCGCTGCCGGGCCACCCGCTGGGCGACGACTTCGAGCCGATCTCCTCGCTGCCGAAGAAGCTGCCGCTGCCCGGTGTCGCCAACCCGCGCGCGGTCGCGCACCGGCTGCTGGTGGACGGTCCGGCGCCCGGCCCGCGGATGGCCGCCGACACCGCCAAGCACCTGGCCACCCACTACGGCTCGCTGGCCTTCGACATCGCCCGTATGGCGAACGAGAACCCGGAGCTGGCGCGGCGGGTGCACCCGGACGCGCCGGAGATCTGGGCGCAGGTCGTGTGGGCCCGTGACCACGAGTGGGCCGAGACGGCGGACGACGTGCTGCGCCGCCGTACCACGCTGACGATCCGCGGCCTGGCCACGGACGAGGTCCGGGCGAAGGTCCAGGGTCTGCTCGACGAGAAGTAGTCCCGGCCGGAAAGCGACACCGGGGAACCGGACAGCGACACCGGGGAAGGGGCGGCGCCGTACGCGACGGGCCGCCCCTTCCGCGCGCCCGTTCCTGCGGGTCCGGGCCCGGGTCAGGGCTTTATCAGGGGCGCGAGGGGTGTCCGAGCGGGGAGCGCGGGGCAGTGATCCGTTCACTGCCCCCGACAAGGGGACTGCGGACGCCCTTGCCGGACGCCGTAAGGTTGGTGGGTCAAGCGAGGGCACGTCGGAAGGAGGCACTGGGTGATCGAGCTGGAGGGGGTTCCCGAGCTGATCGACCCAGTCATGGTGGCCGCGTTCGAGGGCTGGAACGATGCCGGTGACGCCGCCTCCACGGCGGTCGCGCATCTGGAACGCGAGTTCAAGGGCGAGGTGTTCGCGGCGCTGGACGCCGAGGACTACTACGACTTCCAGGTGAACCGGCCGACGGTCTTCATGGAGGACGGGGTACGCAAGATCACCTGGCCGACGACCCGGCTCTCGGTGGTCCGCGTCGGCGGTGCCAAGCCGCGCGATCTGGTGCTGGTCCGTGGCATCGAGCCGTCCATGCGCTGGCGCTCGTTCTGCAACGAGCTGCTGGGCTTCGCGCACGAGCTGGGCGTGGAGCTGGTGGTCGTCCTGGGCGCGCTGCTCGGGGACACCCCGCACACCCGTCCGGTACCGGTCAGCGGGGTCACCTCGGACACGGATCTGGCGCAGCGGATGGATCTGGAGGAGACGAAGTACGAGGGTCCGACGGGCATCGTCGGGGTCCTCCAGGAGGCGTGCACGCATGCCGGGGTGCCGGCGGTGTCGCTGTGGGCGGCGGTGCCGCACTACGTCTCCCAGCCGCCCAACCCGAAGGCCACGCTGGCGCTGCTCAACCGCCTTGAGGATCTGCTGGACCTGCGGATCCCGCAGGGCGAGCTGCCGGAGGACGCGCGGGCCTGGCAGGTGGGCGTGGACCAGCTGGCGGCGGAGGACAGCGAGGTCGCGGAGTACGTGCAGACGCTGGAGGAGGCCCGCGACACCGCGGAGCTGCCCGAGGCGTCCGGAGAGGCGATCGCGCGGGAGTTCGAGCGGTATCTGCGGCGCCGGGACACCCCGGGCGGCAAGGCGCGCCCCTCGAAGCCCGATGCGGATGCCTCCGGCGGTTCGGCCGGCGATGACGAGGGTGACGGGTCGGAGGACTGAGGTAAGGCGAAGGGCGGCTCCTGGTTGGGGGCCGCCCCTTCTTCGTGTCGCCGGTGCGCCGCGGGATGCCGCCCGAGGTCGTCGGGCGGCTGCCGCGTCACCGTGGTTTCTCGTGCCCCTTCGGGCGCGTTCTACAGGGCCACTCCCAGGAGGGCGTCCACGGCCCTGGTGACCAGGCCCGGGGCGCCCGTGTCCGGGCCGCCCTCGGAGTTCTGCCGGGCGGCCCAGCGGTCCACCGCGGCGAGCGCCGTGGGGGCGTCCAGGTCGTTCGACAGGGCGTCGCGGATCTCCTCGACCAGGGCGTCGGCACCGGGGCCGTCGGGGCGGGAGACCGCGGCGCGCCAGCGGTCGAGGCGGTCCACGGCGTCCTGGAGGACCTGGTCGGTCCACTCCCAGTCGGCCCGGTAGTGGTGGGCCAGCAGGGCCAGGCGGATCGCGGCCGGGTCGACGCCGTCGCGCCGCACCTGGGAGACGAAGACCAGGTTGCCCTTGGACTTGGACATCTTCTCGCCGTCCAGGGCGACCATGCCGGCGTGCACGTACGCCTTGGCCATCGGGAACTCGCCGGTGAGCACCTGGGCGTGCGAGGCGCCCATCTCATGGTGCGGGAAGGCGAGGTCGGAGCCGCCGCCCTGGACGTCGAAGCCCATGCCGAGGTGGTCGAGGGCGATGGCCACGCACTCGATGTGCCAGCCGGGCCGGCCGGGGCCGAGGGAGGCGCCGTCCCAGCTGGGCTCGCCCTCGCGGGCCGCCATCCACAGCATCGGGTCGAGCGGGTTCTTCTTGCCCGGGCGGTCCGGGTCGCCGCCGCGCTCGGCGGACAGCAGCCGCATGGCGGCCGCGTCGAGGTGCGAGACGGAGCCGAAGTGCGGGTCGGACTCGACGGAGAAGTAGATGTCGCCTTCCAGCTCGTAGGCCGCGCCGAGGTCGCGCAGCCGCTCCACGAGCGGGACGATGCCGGGTATGGCCTCGACGGCGCCTATGTAGTGCTGGGGCGGAAGCATCCGCAGGGCGGTCATGTCCTCGCGGAAGAGGGAGGTCTCCTTCTCGGCGAGGGCGACCCAGTCGACGCCGTCGCGCTCCGCGCGCTCCAGGAGCGGGTCGTCGACGTCGGTGACGTTCTGGACGTAGTGGACCTGCCGCTTGGTGTCGAGCCACACGCGCTGGACGAGGTCGAACGCGTTGTAGGTCGCCGCATGACCCATGTGGGTCGCGTCGTACGGGGTGATTCCGCAGACGTAGATACGGGCGACGGGACCGGGCTGGAGGGTGACCAGGCCGCCGGTCGCGGTGTTGTGGATCCTCAGGTCGCGGCCCTGACCAGGCAGGGCGGGGACCTCGGAAGCGGGCCAGGCATGCATGTACATGAGCCTAACCGGCCGCGCGTGGCGCACACGACCGGGATCGGGTCGGATGGCTCGTTGTGCGCTCTTGTATCTTCGGTCGCACTGTGCTCACACGGGTGGCCAGGGGATCGCCGGCCAGTCCCCGCCGGGTTCCGGGTGCAGCCCGGAGGCGAGGAGGGCGGCGACACGGGCGCGGGTGGCGTCCAGTTCCGCCGCGGTGATCAGCGGGGCGAGGCGCTCGCCCAGGTCGCCGTCCAGGGCGTCACGGAGCCGCTTGAGGACCCCGACGGCCTCGGCGGTGAGGGGTTCGCCGGCCCAGCCCCACAGCAGGGTGCGCAGTTTGTCCTCGACATTGAAGGTGACGCCGTGGTCGATGCCGTAGAGCCGTCCGTCGGCGGTGGGCAGCAGATGGCCGCCCTTGCGGTCGGCGTTGTTGATCACGGCGTCCAACACTGCGAGCCTGCGCAGCCGCTCGTCGTCGGCGTGCACGAGCAGCGCGGTGCGGCCCTCGCCGACCTCGGCGAAGCCGATGGCCTTCCAGCCGGGCTCGGGCTCCTCGCCGTCGACCAGGGCGAGGAGTTCGGGCTCCGGGGAGACCTCGATCCACAGCTGGCACATGCCCTCGCCGTAGGGGCCGTCGCGCAGCACGGTGGGCGGCACGAGGCCCCAGCCGGTGGCCTCGGAGACCTCGTAGGCGGCGACCTCCCGGGCGGCGAGGGTGCCGTCGGGGAAGTCCCACAGGGGGCGCTCCCCCGCCACCGGCTTGTAGACGCAGCCGGCTTCCCGGCCGTCGTGGGCGACGGTGCAGAACAGGGCGGCGTTGGAGGCGTCGCGGATGCGGCCGCGCACGGTCAGCTCACCGCGGGCGAGCAGTTCGGCGGCGCCCGGGTCGGCGGCGGTCACGCCCCGCGGCGGTATCCGTTCTGGCGCGGGCATACGTGTCCTTCCGGATCGAGCGGGAGGCTGCACAGGGGGCACGGCGGCCGCCCGGCGTTGACGACGTCGAGGGCGCGTTTGGCGAAGGCACGGGCCTGCGCGCCGGTCAGCCGGACCCGCAGCATCGGGGGCCCGTTCTCCTCGTCCTGGAGCAGCCGTTCCTCGGCCTCGGCGAGGTCCTCCTCGGTGTCGGCGTCCAGCTCCACCAGAGCCTGCGCCTCCACGACCATGCGCTGTTCCTCGGCGTCCCAGGCCAGGGCCATGGTGCCGACCCGGAACTCCTCCTCCACGGGGCTCTCCAGCGGGGCGGTGTCGGAGATCTCGCTGGGCGCCATGGCCGGGACGGGGGCGCTGCCGCCGCTGCGGCGCACCACTTCGTCCAGGAGTTCGTCCATGCGCTCGGCGAGCGCGGCGACCTGGGTCTTCTCCAGGACCACGCTGGTCACCCGGGGACCCGCCATGGCCTGGAGGAAGAACGTACGGCGTCCGGGCAGTCCGACCGTGCCGGCCACGAAGCGGTCCGGCGGATCGTAGAGGAACACCTGACGGGACACGTCCTGTCTCCATTGGGTCGAGAGTTTCGGCGGTGCGAGTGCGGGCCGCTGCGGATACGCGACGGCGCGGATCGCTTCACCCTACTGCGGGCGACGATCACGGTGCGCCCGCACCACCACCGACCGGTGCGTCGCCGTCGGGGTGCTCCTCGCGCGGGGCGAGCGAGGCGAGATCGCCGGTGTCGCCGAGGCGGACCAGGAAGGGGCGCAGCCGGGTGTAGCGGATCGCGGTGACGGAACACGGTTCCACGGAGATCCGCTGGAAGAGGTCGAGGTGGAGGCCGAGGGCCTCGGCGACCAGGGACTTGATGATGTCACCGTGGGAGCACATCAGGTAGGTGGCGTCGGCTCCGTGGTCGCGCTCGACGCGCGCGTTCCACTCGCGGACGGCCTCGGCGGCGCGGGTCTGCATGGCGCGCATGGACTCCCCGCCGGGGAAGGCGGCGGCGGAGGGGTGGGCCTGGACGACCTCCATCAGCGGCTCGTCCTTGAGTTCGGCGAGCTTGCGGCCGGACCAGTCGCCGTAGTGGCACTCCCCGATCCGGTCGTCGGTGTGGAGGCTCGTCCCGGGCCGGGCCGCGAGGAGCGGGGCCAGGGTCTCCTGGCAGCGCTGGAGCGGGCTGGTGACGATCTCGGCCAGCGGCAGGGCGGCGAGCCGGGCGGGCAGGGCGGCCGCCTGGGCGGTGCCGCGCTCGTCCAGGGAGACCCCCGGGGTCCAGCCGGCGAGCACGCCGGAGGTGTTGGCGGTGGAACGTCCGTGCCTTACGAGGATCAGCGTGGGCATGCGGACCAGGGTAGGCGCATCAGGTGATGCGCCGTTGATCTCGTGAAGGGAGAATGCGCTCCGTGATCGTCGACTGTGCCATCTACCGGCACGGACAGCGGACCGAGGGTCCGGAGGACCTGTCCGACGCGCTCGCCGAGGCGCGGGCGGCGGGCGGGTTCGTGTGGATCGGGCTGTACGAGCCGTCCGAGCGGGAGTTCGACCTGGTGACCCAGGAGTTCGGGCTGCACCCGCTGGCGGTGGAGGACGCTCTCAAGGCTCATCAGCGGCCCAAACTCGAGGTGTACGAGGATTCCCTGTTCGTGGTGCTGAAACCGGTCGCGTACGAACAGGCGAGCGACACGGTCTCGGCGGGCGAGGTGATGGTCTTCGTCGGGGACTGCTTCGTGGTGACGGTGCGGCACGGCGAGGCCTCGCCGCTCGCGGCGGTGCGGCACCGGCTGGAGGAGGAGCCGGAGATGCTGCACAAGGGGCCCACCTCGGTGCTGTACGCGATCGCCGACGCCATCGTGGACCGGTACCTGGAGGTGGCGACCGAGCTCCAGACGGATCTGGAGGAGGTGGAGGCGGAGGTGTTCCGGCCCGAAGGCGGCGGCGCGCGCAACACCGCCTCGCGGATATACGGCTTCAAGCGGCAGATCGTGGAGTTCCGCCGGGCGACCGGGCCGCTGACGGTGCCGCTGAACCGGCTGGCGGGGACCGGGCCGCTCGGCTCGGGCGGCGGGGTGCCGTACGTGCACGAGGACGCGCGGCCGTTCTTCCGGGACGTCGGCGACCATCTCGCCCGGGTCAACGAGTCGGTGGAGGGCCTGGACCGGCTGGTGTCGGACGTGCTGTCGGCGCATCTCGCGCAGACGAGCGTGCGGCAGAACGACGACATGCGGAAGATCTCCGCCTGGGCGGCGATGGCGGCGGTGCCCACGATGATCGCCGGGATCTACGGCATGAACTTCGACCACATGCCCGAGCTGCACTGGCTGTGGTCGTACCCGGCGGTGATCCTGGTGATGGCGCTGCTGGAGGTGGTCCTGTACCGGCTGTTCAAGCGGCGCGAGTGGCTGTGAGCCGCCGTGGCCGCGGGGGCGCCCCGGAAGAAGGGGGCCGGGGCGTCGTAACCGCTCGGCGCCGGGCGCGTTGTTCCCGGTGACGGCCGTGGCGGGGAGGACCCCCGAGCCCCCACCACGGCCGTGGAAGACCTTCCGGCTCAGGCGAGCCCGGCGCGCTCCAGGGCCTCGGTGCCGGCGCGCAGGGAGGCGAGCCGCTCGTCCAGGGTGAATCCGGCGGGCGCGAGGCTGAGGGTGGTGACACCGGCCGCGGCGTAGGCCTTCATCCGGTCGGCGATGCGGTCGACGGAGCCCAGCAGCGTGGTCTTGTCGATGAGGTCCTGCGGGATCGCGGCGGCCGCGCCCTGCTTGTCGCCGGACAGGTACTTCTCCTGGATCTCGGCGGCCTCCCGCTCGTACCCCATGCGCTGCGCGAGCTTGTTGTAGAAGTTCTGCTTGGCGCTGCCCATGCCGCCGACGTACAGCGCGGTGTAGGGGCGGAAGGTGTCGGCGAGCGCGGCCACGTCCTTGTCGTCGCCGACGGCCAGCGGCAGGGTCGGGCACACGTCGAACCCGTCGAGGGTCTTGCCCGCCTTCTCCCGGCCCGCGCGCAGATGCGTGAGGGTGGTCTCCTCCAGGTGCTCCGCCGCGGGGAAGATCAGCAGGGCGCCGTCGGCGATCTCGCCGGTCTGCTCCAGGTTCTTCGGGCCGATCGCCGCGATGTACAGCGGGATGTGCTCGCGCTGCGGGTGCACGGTCAGCTTGATCGGCTTACCGGGGCCGTCCGGCAGCGGCAGCGTCCAGTGCTCGCCCTCGTACGACAGCCGCTCACGGGTCATCGCCTTGCGGACGATCTCCACGTACTCCCGGGTGCGGGCCAGCGGCTTGTCGAACCTGACGCCGTACCAGCCCTCGGAGACCTGGGGCCCGGAGACGCCGAGGCCGAGCCGGAAGCGGCCACCGGAGAGGGTGTCCAGGGTGGCCGCCGTCATCGCGGTCATCGCGGGCTGGCGGGCCGGGATCTGGAAGATGGCCGAGCCGACGTCGATGCGCTCGGTCTGGGCGGCGACCCAGCTGAGCACGGTGGCCGCGTCGGAGCCGTACGCCTCGGCGGCCCAGCACACGGCGTAGCCCAGCCGGTCGGCCTCTTGGGCCACGGCCAGATTGTCCCCGTCCATTCCGGCACCCCAGTAGCCGAGGTTGAGTCCGAGTTTCATGGCCGATTCCCCTTACCCGTGAGTAACGTCCCTGTGGCGCAGACCTTAGCGCGGAGCCGTGGGCGGCGCCCCGTGCGGGCCCGCGCGAGTTGTCCACAGGCTTCCCACCCCCCTCGTTCCGGCCAGTAATCTCGCGGTCATGGAGCAGAGGCATCTCGGCCGTACCGGCCTGCGCGTGTCCCGGATCGGACTCGGCACCCTCACCTGGGGCCGGGACACCGAGGAGCATGACGCCGCGGACATGCTCAAGGCGTTCTGGGAGGCCGGCGGCACCCTCGTCGACACCGCGGACGTGTACGGCGGCGGGGAGGCCGAGTATCTGCTCGGGCGGCTGATGGAACGGCTCGTGCCGCGCCGTGACCTGGTGATCTCCACGAAGGCGGGCAGCGTCCCGGACCCCGGGCGCCGCTTCGACGGCTCCCGGGGCCATCTGCTCGCCGCGCTGGACGCCTCGCTGGTCCGCCTGGGCACGGACCATGTGGACCTGTGGCACATCCACGCGTACGACACCGGGACCCCGCTGGAGGAGACGCTCCAGGCCCTCGACATAGCGGTGGCCAGCGGCCGGGCCCGGTACGCGGGCGTGTCCAACTTCTGCGGCTGGCAGCTCGCCAAGGCGGCCACCTGGCAGCTCGCGGCGCCGGGCACCCGCACCCGGCTGGCCAGCACGCAGATGGAGTACTCGCTGCTCCAGCGGGGCGTGGAGCGCGAGGTGCTGCCCGCCGCGCTGGACCTGGGCGTGGGCCTGCTGCCCTCCTCCCCGCTGGGCCGGGGCGTGCTGACCGGAAAGTACCGGCACGGCACGCCCGCGGACTCGCGCGGCGCGTCCGAGCATCTGGCCCCGTTCGTGGAGCCGTATCTGGACGACACGGCGACACGCATCGTGGACGCGGTGACGACGGCCGCCGACGGGCTCGCGGTCACCCCGCTCCAGGTGGCGCTCGCCTGGGTCCGCGACCGCCCCGGAGTCACCGCCCCGATCGTCGGCGCGCGCACCGCGCAGCAGCTCACGGCGGCGTTGTCAGTGGAGGCGCTTAGTCTTCCTGACGAGATCTGCCGGGCGCTGGACGATGTGTCGGCGCCCTTGCACCGCTATCCCGATCACGACTGGAGCACGCTGTGAGCACGGAACCGGAGACCACGGAGGAAACGGGGCCGGGGACGCCGGAGATGCCGGAGGCGCAGGGGGCGCCGGACGCGGCGGACGCGGCGAACGAAGGCGGGCGCGCGGCGGACGGCGGTGACGGTGCGGCCGAGGTGTCCGGGGCGGCCGAGGCCTCCAGAGCTTCCGGGGCCTCCGGGACGTCCGAGACGGAGGACGGTGGCGCGGGCGAGGGGGCGGCGGGGTCGGCCGAGGGCACTGAGGCGGCTGAGGCGGCTGAGGCGGCTGAGGCGGCTGAGGCGGCTGAGGCGGCTGAGGCGGCTGAGGCGGCTGCCGATGGTGCCGGGAAGCCGGAGTTGTCCGAGGCTGCGGCCGAGTTGGCCGCGCAGCGGGTGGAGCGGGAGCGGATCGAGCGGCGCAAGGCGGAGCGGGGCGGTCCCGTCGAGAGCGGCGCCAAGCTGAGCGGGAAGGCGGCCGATCTGCTGGCCGCGGTGCGGGCGGTGGAAGGCGGCGGGAAACCGGCGTCCACGGTGTTCGCCGAGCCCTCCCGGCCCGCGCCCGAGCGGGCGCCCGAGCCGGACCCCGCGGCCGCTCCGGCCTTGTCGCGTGGGGGTTTGGCGGTGACACCCAGAGAAAACCCCAGCAACGGCCCCTCGTCGCCGACGGTGGAGGCCGTACGGCGGGTGCTCGCGGAGGGGGGTGCGCCGGAGGCGCTGGGGCAGCAGGCGGCCGCGGCGCTCGGCGAGGGTGCCGGGGAACTGCTGCGGGAGGACCCCTGGCAGTTGCTGCGGGTCCCCGGGGTGCGGCCCGAGCAGGCGGACGGTTTCGCCCGGGCGCTGCTCGGTGCCGAGTGCGGTCCGCGGGACGAGCGGCGGGGGCGGGCGGTGACGGTCTGGCTGCTGGAGCAGGCGGCCCTCGCCGGACACACCGCCCTGGAGGCGCCCGCGCTCACCGCGGCGCTGGCCCAGCGGGGGGTGCCGGACGCGGACGAGGCCGTGCGGAGCACCCTGGCCGAGGGCGAGGCGCTGGTGTTCGAGGACGCCCTGGAGGAGGCGGGCGCCCCGGCCGCGCAGGCGGCGGACGACGGCGAGGAGGCGGCGGCGGAGCGCCCGGTGCGGGTGCTCATCGCCCTGGAGCGGTACGCCATGGCCGAGGAGAGCCTCGCCGACGGCCTGGCCCGGCTGATCAACTCCCCGTCCCAGGAGGCCGGGGAGACCTGGGCACCGGTCGTCGCGGCGCTGTCGGGCGGCGCCGCCGAGCTGGCCCGCGCGGTCGCCGGGCACGGTCTGGTCCTGCACACCGGCGGCGACGCCTCCCGTGCCGAACCGGCGGCCCTGCTCGGCGCCGCCCGGGACGCGGGCCTGCGCCCTCGCCGTGTGCCACACCGCCGACGGCCGCGACCGGCTCGCCGCGCTGCCGCCGACGCGGGGTGCGGGCGTGGGCACGGTCGCCGGGCTGCTGGCCGGTGCCGAGGGACCCGGCCGGGACGGGGACGGAGCGCTGGAGCTGGATCTGCTGATCGTGCCGGACGCGCCCCAACTGGACGTGGAGAGCGCGGCGATGCTGGTGGAGTCGCTGCCCGACGGGGCGCGGCTGGTGCTCGGCGGGGATCCGGCGCTGCTGTGGTCGGCCGGTCCCGGGCGGGTCTTCGCCGATCTGCTCGCGGCCCGCGCCTGCCCCCAGATCGCCTCCCGGCTGCCCGACCCCGGCCCCATCGGCGAGCTGGTCTCCGGGATCGGCGTCGGCGAGCTGAATCAGGTCGAGGCGCCCGGCAAGGAGGTCGTGATCGTGCCGGTGCGGGACGCGGGCGAGGCCGTGCACCGCACCGTGCAACTGGTCGCGGACTCGGTGCCGCGGGCCTTCGGGGTGCCCGTCGAGGGGACCGTGGTGATCACGCCGGGCCATGGCGGCGCGGCCGGTACCCGGGCCCTCAACTCCGCCCTGAAGGAACGCCTCAACCCCGGCCCCGGCCGGTTCGGCGGCTTCGACCCCGGCGACCGGATCGCCTACTCCCCCGCCCCGGGCCGGACCCTGCCGGGCACGGTGGTGAAGGCCGACGCCGAGGGGCTGCACCTGTCCTGCGCGGGCGCCCCCGTGGTCGTACCGCGAGAGCGGGTCGAGGCGTGGGTGCGGCACGGATGGGCGCTGACCGCGCACCAGGCGGTGGGCGGGCGCTGGCCCGCGGCGGTCGTGGTGCTGCCCGGCGACGCCGCGCAGGCGCTGAGCAGGCCGTGGGTGTACACGGCGTTCGGCCGGGGCGAGCGGCATCTCTCCGTGGTCCACGGCGTGGAGGGCGCGCTGCCGCGGGCGGTCGCGGAGATCCCGGCGAAGCCCCGTACGACCCGGCTGGCGACCCTGCTGCGCCCGCAGTCCCCGGCGAGCTGAGGCGCCCCGGCGCCATCGGGGTGGGGATCACCCGGTACGGCGCCGCGCGGCGGTGCCGTACCGGCTTCGCGCCGTCACGGCACCGCCGCCGAGGTCACCTGCCGGTGCCCCGGACGCCCGCGCCGTCGGCCTCGCCGCCGTGCCCGTCGCGCCCGTCGTGCTCGTCGTCGGTCTCGTCCAGATCCTCGTCGTCCACGAACTCCAGGTCGTCGTCCTCGGCGTCCGGGTCGGTGTCGCCGTGTTCGTCGTCCTCGTCGTCGAACACCGCGCTGACGTCGAAGCGGCAGACCACCGCCTGCGGATCGAAGTGCTCGAAGGGGGCCTCCAGCCACTCCCCGGCCTCGGGGGCCTCGTCGGCCGCGGTGACCCAGAGCGTGGAGTCGCCCTCCTCCAGGCCGAACTCCTTGTGCCGGGAGGCGATCTCGTCCGGTTCGAACTCGCCGAAGAGCAGGCCCAGCGCCCCGGGGACGGTGCCCGCGGCGTCCTCGTCCAGGCCGGCGAGGTCCTCGAAGTCCTCCGCGGCCTCGACCCGCTCGGCCTGGGCCAGCAGCCGCTGGGGCTCGGCCACGGTGTAGTCGCGGCGGATCAGCACGCTGATCGCGTGGGGCTCCTCGGGACCCTCGTACGGCGGCAGCGTCTCGTCGGCGCCGGGGATCTCGAAGGGGGTGACCTCGTCGTAGCGGTCGTAGAGCAGCTCGTCGTACACCTCGGCGGCCGCGGCCAGCTGGTTGAACGCCTCGAACACGGCCGGATCGTCGTCTCCTGACCTGCGTTCGACCGCCGCCAGGTGACGGTCGAGCGCGGTCTTGATCGCCTCGGCGGCGGCGCGTACCTCGGCAGCGGTGGGCTGCGCAGCATCAGACATAGTGCAGACGCTATCCGTACCGGGCACCAGCCCGCACAATAGATGCGATGCCGGAATACGAATTTGTCGACGTGTATGTGCCTCGCGGGGTGTCCCGCAAGGAGACCACACGTCTGCTGACGGACCATGCCGAGTACGGACACTGGGAGTTGGACCGCCTGAGCCTGCTGCGCGACGGCAGCCGCAAGGTGCGGCTGCGGCGGCGGATCATCCGCCAGCTGCGGGCCACCTGGTGAGGCGGGACCCCTGAGGACGACGGAGGCGCGACAGCGGCGGAGCGGGCCCGCCGACAAGGCCGGACCCGCTCCTCATGCGCCGCCCGTCACGGCGTGTTCGCCGTCCGTCACGGCATGACCGTCCGCCGGTTCAGGCCCTGGCCCGCGCCTTGCGGTAGAGCACGGCACCCGCGATCAGCGCGCCCGCCCCGGCCGGCAGCGCGAGGCCCAGCGGCAGGTCACTGCCGGTGTGCGCGAGCTGGCCCGTGGTCAGGGACGCCGAGGGAGCCTGCGGCACATGCACCTGGTGGGCGGGCGGGGTCGCCGGGTGGTGCGGGGTGCCCGGGGTGGTCGGCTTGCCCGGGGTGGTGGGCGTGCCCGGCTGAGTCGGGTGACTCGGGTGGCCAGGGTGACTCGGGTGACCGGGGTGGCCCGGGTGACCGGGGTGGCTCGGCGGGGTGGTGTGGCCGCCGCCCGGCGGAAGGCCGTGCGTACCGCCGCCGTTGGAGCAGTCGTTGCCCATGGCGGGGTTGCCCAAGCCGATGACGTCGACGCTGTTGCCGCACGCGTTCACCGGGACGTCGATCGGCACCTGGACGGTGTTGCCCGATCCCACGCCCGGCGAGCCGGAGGTGTGTCCGCCGGCGCTCGCGCCCCCTGAACCGCCGGTGCCGCCGTGGCCCTGACCTCCGTGGCCGCCGCCGGAGTTGGCGCAGGCGTTGCCCATCGCCGGGTTGAGGAGCCCGACGACATTGACGGTGTTGCCGCAGACGTTCACCGGCACATGCACCGGCGCCTGCACGGTGTTGCCGGACAGGACGCCGGGTGAGCCGGTGGCGGCGCCGGACGCGCCCGCGTCCGCGTGTGCCATACCGGTCGCGGCGGCGAGTACCCCGGTCGCCGCCGCCATGGTCATCAGACCCTTACGGGTTCCTGGTCGCATTGCTGCGTACCCCCCTGCCTTCGCTTGCCTTCACTGTCTGGAAAAGGCCGGTCGGCCTCGGAGCGCATGGCGCACGCTCCGAGGCCGACGGCTGAAAGAAGACGCCCCTCGGGGTGGAAAGCCCCTCCGGGGAACCGGTGTCAGCTGTTGACGCAGGTGTTGCCGAAGGCGGGGTTCAGGAGCCCGATCACGTTGATCGTGTCGCCGCACACGTTCACCGGAACGTGCACGGGCACCTGGATGACGTTGCCGGAGACGACACCCGGGGAGTGCAGGGCGGCACCCTGGGCACCGGAGTCGGCGACGGCCAGGCCCGCGCCCGCGAGAACCAGCCCACCGGTGGCAGCCGCGGCAGCGACGACCTTCTTGATCATTGTTCCTCCTCGTTGGCAAAGCGGCCCCAAGGTGCGGGGTCGCATCACCTGTAACGAGGAGGGAGTAATGGAGCTACGAGCTTATGGTCGCATTCACCCTTCTCAGTCGATCTCGAACGCGCGCCCGAAGTCGAGGCGGCCCGGCTCGAACGTCCCGGCGTCCGCTCAGGACGCGTCGATGAACCGGTCGAGCACCCGCACGCCGAACTGGAGGCCGTCCACCGGCACCCGCTCGTCCACGCCGTGGAACATGCCGGCGAAGTCCAGCTCCGGCGGCAGCTTCAGCGGGGCGAAGCCGAAGCCGCGGATGCCGAGGTCGTCGAAGGACTTGGCGTCGGTGCCGCCGGAGAGCATGTACGGGACCGCCTTGGCGATGGGGTCCTCGGCGAGCAGCGCGGACTGCATGGCCTCGACCAGCGCCCCGTCGAAGCTGGTCTCGACGGCCTTGTCGGCGTGCACGTCCTCGCGGCGCACATGCGGGCCGAGCAGCCGGTCGAGGTCGCCGAGGAACTCCTCCTCGTGGCCGGGCAGGAAGCGGCCGTCGATGTGCGCGGTGGCCTCGCCGGGGATGACGTTGACCTTGTAACCGGCGTTCAGCTGCGTCGGGTTGGCGGTGTTGCTCAGGGTCGCGCCGATCAGCTTGGCGATGCCGCCGAGCTTGGCGATGGTCGCCTCCATGTCCTCGGGGTCCAGCTCGGTGCCGAGCGCGTCGCCCAGCTCGTCGAGGAAGGCCCGGGTGGTCTTGGTGACCCGCACCGGGAACTTGTGGCGGCCGACCCGGGCGACCGCCTCGGACAGCTCGGTGATGGCGTTGTCGCGGTGGATCATGGAGCCGTGCCCGGCGGTGCCGGCCACGGTGAGCTTCATCCAGTGCATGCCCTTCTCGGCCGTCTGGATCAGATAGAGCCGCCGGTGCTCGTTCACCGTGAAGGAGAAGCCGCCGACCTCGCTGATCGCCTCGGTGACGCCCTCGAACAGCTCGGGGTGGTGGTCGACCAGGTGGCGGGCGCCGAAGGTGCCGCCGGCCTCCTCGTCGGCGAGGAAGGCGACGACGATGTCGCGCGGGGGCCGCCGCCCGCTGCGCAGCCGGTCGCGCACCACCGCGAGGGTCATGGCGTCCATGTCCTTCATGTCGACCGCCCCGCGCCCCCATACGCACCCGTCGGCGATCTCGCCGGAGAAGGGGTGGTGGGTCCAGTCGTCGGCGTTGGCCGGTACGACGTCCAGGTGGCCGTGGATCAGCAGGGCGGGCCGGGAGGGGTCCTCCCCCGCGATGCGGGCCACGGTGGAGGCGCGGCCGGGGTGGGACTCGTAGATCTTCGGCTCCAGGCCGACCTCCGCGAGCTTCTCGGCGACCCACTCGGCGGCCCCGCGCTCGCCGGGCCCGGAGTGGTCGCCGTAGTTGCTGGTGTCGAACCGGATCAGGTCGCGGCAGAGGTCCACGACCTCGTCCTCGCCGGTGATGCCCTGGGCCGTGTCCTTCTCGCTCACGCTGCTTCCTCCCGCTTCCCTGCTGGTGGGTCCCCCTCATCCTCTCTCCGCGCCCGCCTCCGGCCCAAGACCGGTCCCGGCCCGTCACACGCCGTTCACGCCCGCCCGCCCCCGCCCGGGGGGTGATCAGCCACCCCCGAAAGCCTGGTAATGTTTCCTCTGTCGCCGCGAGGGAAACCCCGCCGAGGGAAAACCGCGCACGACAGACACCTTGTCCGGGTGGCGGAATGGCAGACGCGCTAGCTTGAGGTGCTAGTGCCCTTTATCGGGCGTGGGGGTTCAAGTCCCCCCTCGGACACCAGCAGAGACCCCAGTTGATCTGGGGTTTTTTGCATTTCCGGGCCGCGGTGTGAGCAATCACGTGGCCGACGGCGGTGCCGGACGTTCGCGGAGACCTCTACGGGTTCCCCTGGCCTCCAGATCTTTCATGACCTTGCTGTGCCTCCAGGTGAAGGGCCCGGCCGATTGCCTGGAGGAGGCCGAGGCACGGCGTCGGGGGACTGTCTCACATATCGCCATGGAACGGCTGGGCTCGATCTCCCCGTAGCGCGCGGACCAGGAGCGTGCCGGTGGTGCGCTTGTCCTGCTCCGGGGCCGGGAGAACGATGGCGGTCACCTCGGCGAATCCGTATTCCTTGAGCAGGGAGCACCAGATGTCGGGCTCGAAGTCCCATCGCTTCACGACGGCCGGATCCTCGTCGGCCCCTCGGGGGATGTAGGACGCCTGGCAGCCGTAGCAGCCTTCGACCGGGGGGCGCTGAGAGAAGGCGAAGACGCCTCCCGGCTGGAGACTGCCGTGGATGAGGGGCAGCAACAGGCCGGGGTCGGTGAACCAGGCGGCGCCGAAGACACTGTAGATCGCATCGAAGATCGTGGACTTGTCCCGCAGGTACGCCAGTGCATCGGTCTGGTGAAGCTGCATGCCGCGTGCGTCGGGCCAGCGGTCACGCGCCCTGCCGAGCTGTTGTGCGGACAGGTCGATGCCCACCGGCTTCATCGCGAGGGTGGCGAGGTGGGCGAGGTTGCCACCGGACCCGCACCCGAGGTCGAGCACGGCAGCCCCCGGCGTGAGGCCCAGCACTTCGGCCCCGGGGCCGTGATCGGCGTACTGGGTCCAATTGAACCAGGTGGTCTCACCCTTGGCGTTGGTGAGCCTTCGCTGTGGCTTGGTCAGTGAGTAGGTGTCCCATGCGGCGCTACGCGGGTCAGTCATGCGGGTGTCCGTTCTCGTCCATGGCGACAGCCGCCCGGCACGATACCGGGCGGCTGAAGCGGCTGGGTGGCCGTTCCGCGGCTGTTACTCGCTCTTGCCACTGTTCGGGCTGTCGGTGCATCCGGCGTAGGACTGGGTGCAGTCGGCGGCGCCGTCGACGGGCCAGAACTCGGGGTCGGCGTCAAAGCCGGCCGCGCGAATCATCTCGGCCGTCCGACGCAACGCGGCTCGCCCCTCAGCCGGGTTGTGTTCGGGGTTGTTGCGGTCGGGGACGTGATGGATGAACCCGCCGAGCGCGTCGCAGAAGTCGGCGTACGGCTTGGTGTGCAGGATCGCCGCATGCCAGAAGAGATCCACGCGGAGGCCGGGAGTTGCCCTCTCCGTGGTGCTCGCGGCGACGGCGAGGAACGCGGCGAGCTGGTCGACCCCGCGCTCGCCCTGGTCGTCCGTCATCTCCGGCCAGTAGTCCTCCCGGACCATGGCGATGAGGTCCGCCCGGAGGGCGGGGCTGATCAGGCTGAGGACGCTGGCGCTGTCATGCTGGATGGTCGTCACGTCTGTGCCTTTCCGGTCAGGAGACCTGGTGATCCCGTTCGACAGGGCGACCAGGCTGCGGACGCGAAGGACGTCGCCCCCCGGGGCTCCCTCGTCGCGGTCGCCCATCAACTCGCCTTCCGGCCCGATCGCCCTGTCGGTGAGGTGATGCTCCCGCTGCCGGAATGACGGAACGACGACACTTCGGGCGTCGCCCGGGCGTCACTCAGAGGAGGGTCAACGTCGCCTGCCTGGGCGTCAAACCGGTGTCATTCGCGAGGCGTTGGGAATTGCGTTGATGTCATGACGACGACCGCCGTGGTGCCCAATGACGTGCTGCGGGCCGTGCGTATCGGCCTGCGCTTAAGCCAAGACGACTTCGCCAAGACTCTACGCCGGGCCGGGCAACAGCTGGGGGAGCCCAACGAAGCGTCGAAGCGTCTGGTACAGCGCTGGGAGTCCGGTACGAGCAAGACGCCCCGGGGCGTGTACGCGAGGGCGTTGGAGCGAGTCACGGGCCGTCCGGTGGAGGCATTGGGGTTCACCCTGCCGGTACCGATGACGAGGGTCCAGGCAGACGGCGAAGGAGAGCATGACATGGACACAGGAGGAGACGGGATCACCTCCGCTGCCGTGACCTCTCAGGCGGCGCGGCCGACCGCTGAGAACTACTCGGGGGTGTGGCTCAGCCGCTACGAGTTCTTCTCATCGAGTCGGGACGAGACCTACGACGGCAAGCACTATGTAGTGATCGTCCAGCATGGGAACCGGCTGACGGCTCAGAGCCTGCCGGACGCGTCCTCAAACCCGGGCAGCCCTCTCACCCTGGACCTGACCGTGGATCGCAACGTAGTCACTGGCTCATGGGTGGAGCAGACCGCTTCGGACGGCTACTACAACGGCGCTCGCTATCACGGTGCGGTTCAAATGCTTGTGGAGCCGACCGGCCGGCGTATGGCGGGAAAGTGGGTCGGGTTCGGCAAGGACTTCGATGTGAACACAGGGCCGTGGGAGTTGCGGCTGGTGGACCGCTCCACATCGAAGGCCGCGCTGGAGCGGTACAGCCGACCGCCGGAGTAGTCGTGACCAACCGTGACTGGCCCCGGACGCGACCGGGTTCCTAGACTTGATGTGTGGCCCGGGTCAATGGCGAGGTCGAGGCGGTTCTGCGGGAGTACGCGGATCTCATCGCGATCACCGGAGGTGACGCGTTCAAGGCGCGTGCCTACGAGAAGGCGGCGCGGGCCGTCGGGGGGTATCCGGCGGATGTCTCGAAGCTCGACGAGGAGGGGCTACGGGAGATTCCGAACGTGGGCCGGTCGATCGCCGAGAAGGTGAGCGAGTATCTGCGGACCGGGAAGATGGCGGCCGTCGAGGAGCGGCGGGCCCGGATTCCCGCCGGGGTGCGGGAGTTGATCGCCATCCCGACGCTCGGGCCGAAGAAGGCGCTGCGGCTGTACGAGGATCTGCACATCTCCTCGGTGGGCGAGCTGGCCGCGGCGATCGAGGCGGACCGGCTGGCCGATCTCAAGGGTTTCGGGGAGAAGACGCAGGACAACATCCGGCACGGGATCGAGCTGCTGCGGCAGGCCGGGGCGCGGGTGCCGTTGTCGCTCGCGCTGGACACCGCCGAGGGGATCGTCGGCGCGCTGGAGGAGGTGACCGGGTGCCGGCGGTGCGCGTACGCGGGGTCGCTGCGGCGGATGCGGGAGACCGTCGGGGATCTGGACATCCTGGTGGCGGCGCGGAAGTCGGGGCCGTTCATGGCGGCGCTGTGCGAGCTGCCGGACACGGCCGAGGTGATCGCGCGGGGCACGAAGAAGACGTCGGTGCGCACCGGCAAGGGGCTCCAGGTGGATCTGCGGGTGCTGCCGCCGCAGTCGTGGGGCGCGGGGCTCCAGTACTTCACCGGGTCCAAGGCGCACAACATCCGCACCCGGACGATCGCCGTGCGCCGGGGGCTGAAGCTGTCGGAGTACGGCGTGTTCGACGCGGAGAGCGGGGAGTCGGTGGCGTCGCGCACCGAGGAGGAGGTGTACGCGCGGCTCGGGCTGCCGTGGATCCCCCCGACGCTGCGGGAGGACCGCGGGGAGATCGAGGCGGCGCTGCGCGGGGAGCTGCCCGTGGTGGTGACGGAGCGGGACGTCCGCGGTGATCTGCACACGCACACGGATCTCACCGACGGTCTGGCGTCCCTGGACGCCATGGTGGAGGCGGCGGCGGAGCGCGGGTACGCGTACTACGCGGTGACCGATCACGCGCCGGATCTGTCCATGCAGCGGATGACGGACGAGAAGGTCCTCGCCCAGCGGGAGCGGCTGCGGGAGCTGGACGGGGCGCGTCACCGGATGCGGCTGCTGCACGGTACGGAGCTGAACATCGGGCCGGGCGGCGGGCTCGACTGGCCGGACGAGTTCCTGGCCGGTTTCGATCTGTGTGTGGCCGCGCTGCACTCGCACTTCGACCTCGGGCGCAAGGCGATGACGCGGCGGCTCGTGCGGGCGGTGGAGAACCCTTACGTGAACATCCTCGGGCATCCGACCACCCGGCTGATCGGCCGCCGGGCGGGGGTGGACGCGGACTGGGACGAGGTGTTCGCGGTCTGCGCGCGCACGGGCACCGCGCTGGAGGTCAACGCGCAGCCGGACCGGCTGGACCTCGGGGACGAGGACATCCTGCGGGCGCGGACGCACGGGGTGCGGTTCGCGGTGAACACCGACGCGCACTCGGTGCCGCAGCTGGCGCAGCTGCGGTACGGCGTCGGCACCGCCCAGCGCGGCTGGCTGACCCCGGACGAGGTGATCAACACCTGGCCGTTGACCCGGTTGCGGCGTTTTCTGCGCAAGGGCGGGCGCTGAGCCGCGCCCGGCGCTACACGTGCGCGGGTGCCAGGTGGTCGGCGAACCAGTCGCGGGCCAGTTCGGTCACCCTCTCCAGCGTGCCGGGTTCCTCGAAGAGGTGGGTGGCGCCGGGGACGGTCTCCAGCCGGTTCTCGCAGCGCAGCCGGGTCTGCGCGTCCCGGTTGAGGTCGAGGACCAGCGGGTCGGCGCCGCCGACGATCAGCAGGGTGGGCGCGGTGACCTCGGGGAGCCGGGGTGCGGCGAGGTCGGGGCGGCCGCCCCGGGAGACGACGGCGGCGGGGTGCCCCTCGGCGGCGGCCCACAGGGCGGCGGCCGCGCCGGTGCTGGCGCCGAAGTAGCCGAGGGCGAGGCCTGAGGTCACGGGCTCCGCGCGCAGCCAGTGGGTGGCGGCGAGCAGCCGTTCGGCCAGCAGCGGGATGTCGAACACGTTGTTCCGGTCCCGTGCCTCCGCGTCGGTGAGCAGGTCGAACAGCAGGGTGCCGAGCCCGGCGCGGTGCAGGCCCTCGGCGACCTGCCGGTTGCGGGGGCTGTGCCGGCCGCTGCCGCTGCCGTGCGCGAAGGCGACGACCGCGGTGGCGCCCTCGGGCAGGGTCAGGCTTCCGCCCAGCCGTACGGCACCGGCGGGCACGGTCACTTCCCGCTCGGTGCTCCCGGCGCCCGGGCGCCGTCGCCGTGCCCGGCGCAGACACGCCGTGACCTCCGCGTCCTCGGTCTGGGTGAAGTCGTCGTAGAACTGTCCGACGGCGGCGAAGTCCCAGGGTGTCTCCAGGCAGACGACGTCGTCGGCGTCGCCGCCGAGGCGGCGGGCGACGTCGCGGGGGGCGACGGGGACGGCGAGCACGATGCGGGCGGCGCCGCGGGCGCGGGCGACCCGGCAGGCGACCCGGGCGGTGGAGCCGGTGGCCACGCCGTCGTCGACGACCACGGCGGTGCGGCCGGTGAGCGGGACGGAGGGGCACTCGCCCCGGTAGCGCTCGGCGCGTTCGGCGAGCACCCGGCGCTCGCGCTCCTCGACCCGGGCGAGTTCGTCGTCGCGGACGCCGGTGCCGCGCAGCACGTCCGCGTTGAGCACCCGTACGCCGTCCTCGCCGATCGCGCCCATCGCCAGTTCGGGCTGGTACGGCACCCCGAGTTTGCGCACGAGGCAGACGTCCAGCGGGGCGTCCAGGGCCGCGGCGACCTCGGCGGCCACCGGTACTCCCCCGCGGGGCAGCCCGAGCACCACCATGTCCCGGTCCCGCAGCTGCCGCAGGCGGGCGCCGAGTCTGCGCCCCGCCTCCGGCCGGTCGGCGAACCGCACGGCGGGCACCTCACTCCCGGGGCAGCCAGAGCGGTGTGGGGCTGCTCTCCGTGTCGAGCGCGCCCAGCGCCCGCATGTCGCCGTTGGCCGCGCGCACCAGCAGCCGGCCCATGGCGATCAGGGCGCGTCCGGCGGCGAGTTCGTCGCCGATCTCGGGCATGTCGCGGTCGTACGGGTTGCGGCGGGCCTCGGCGTGGCTCTCCAGGACGTTGTCCCCGGTGTCCAGGACGATCCGGGCCGTGGTGTCCGGGTCGTGCTCGGACAGGTACAGGTTCAGCCGCCACTCCTTGACGGCCGGCGGGTGATGGCTGCTGCTCACGGGTCGGGTCATCGTCCGTCCCTCCTCCTCGCGCCTCCTCGCGGCGCGGGCCCCGGGCGCGTCGGGCCGTATGTCCGCCGTGGGCCCGCCCGGTCCGCGCTTCGCGGGTCCGCCCGTTCTCCACTGTGCACCCGCCCGGCGGCGGACGCCTCCCCTGCCCCGGGCCCGGTGTGCCCGTCCCGTCCCGGCACAATGGGGCGCATGACCACGCGCGCCACCTGCCCCTGCGGACTGCCGCAGTCCTACGACGCCTGCTGCGGCCGTTTCCACTCGGGCGCCGCGGGCGCGCCGAGTGCCGAGCTGCTGATGCGCTCGCGGTACTGCGCCTTCGTCAAGGGGGACGCGGGGTATCTGCTGCGCACCTGGCATCCGCGGACCCGGCCGGAGCGGCTGGATCTCGATCCGCGGATGCGGTGGACCGGTCTGGAGATCCTCGGCGGCACCGACGGGTCCGCCTTCCACCCCACCGGGACGGTGACCTTCCGGGCCTCCTACCGGGGCGGCTCGCTGCATGAGCGCAGCCGGTTCGAGCGGGTGGCCGGGGCGTGGGTGTACGTGGACGGGGACTTCCTGGAGTAGCGCGTGCCGGTCAGGGCGCCAGGATGTCCAGTTCCTGGAGCGCGCCCACGGTGATCTGCCGGGTGAGTTCCTCGGCGCGGACCGCGTCCCGGGCGCGGACCGCCTCGGCGACCCGCACATGCAGGGTGACGGCCGCGGGGTCGGGGTCCTCGAACATGACCTCGTGCCGGGTGCGGCCGGTCAGCACCTCGGCCACGACGTCGCCGAGGCGGGCGAACATCTCATTGCCCGAGGCGGTGAGGATGACCCGGTGGAAGGCGACGTCGTGGAACAGGTACTCCGCGAGCCGATGGCCGCGGGAGTGGGCGACCATGCCGAGCGCGCACTCGGTGAGTTCGGCGCACTGCTCGGCGGTGGCGTGCCGGGCCGCGAGTCCGGCGGCGGCCGGTTCGATCGCGGAGCGCAGCACGGTGAGCGAGCGCAGCTGGTGGGGGCGGTCGGCGCCGGCCAGCCGCCAGCGGATGACCTGCGGGTCGTAGACGTTCCACTCGCTCTTGGGGCGGACGGTGACGCCCACGCGGCGGCGGGACTCGACCAGGTGCATGGATTCGAGGACCCGCACCGCCTCGCGCATCACGGAGCGTGACACCTCGAAGTGCTGGGCGAGTTCGTCGGTGCGCAGGATGGCGCCCGGCGGGTACTCGCCCGCGGTGATCGCGGGGCCGAGGCTGTCCAGTACGCGGCCGTGCAGCCCCCGGCCCGGTGTGCTCATGCACTCAGCGTACGGCGTAGATCACGGAAACAAAAAGTCAGACTTATACATCACAGACTCTTGAATTCGTCGTACCTAATGGGTTTCAGTGTGGCGACGCCGCCGTGGCGTCGGATGTCGAGGAAGACAGCGAGGCAGTACATGCGAACACCCCAGGTCGTCGTCGTGATGGGCGTCGCGGGGACGGGCAAGACCACGATCGGTCCGCTGCTCGCCGCGCGGCTGGGCGTCCCGTACGCCGAGGGCGACGACTTCCACCCGAGGGCCAACATCGACAAGATGACGGCCGGTGTACCGCTGGACGACAGCGACCGCTGGCCCTGGCTGGACGCCATCGGCCACTGGGCGCACGGGCGGGCGGGGCTCGGCGGGGTGGTCAGCAGTTCGGCGCTGAAGCGGGCGTACCGCGACCGGCTGCGGGCGGTGGCGCCCGGGGTCGTGTTCGTGCACCTGACGGGCGACCGGAAGCTGATCGAGGACCGGATGGCGCACCGGCAGGGCCACTTCATGCCGACCGCGCTGCTGGACTCGCAGTTCGCCACGCTGGAGCCCCTCGGGCCGGACGAGGCGGGCGTCGCCGTGGACGTCGCCGGTGGCCCCGAGGAGATCGCCGAACGCGCCGTACTGGCGCTGGACGGGCTGTCCACCGCATCCGCGCAGCAGTAGCGCTCCCCAACTCCCCGTAACCGCAAGGAACCCCCGTGACCAGACTCAGCGTCGAGATGCTGGCAGCGGACGCCCCTCCGCCGATCTCCACCGCAGGACACGCCCAGCTGGGCATCGCCGTCCTGGTGGGCATCGCGGTGATCGTCCTGCTCATCACCAAGTTCAAGCTGCATGCCTTCCTGGCGCTGACCATCGGGTCGCTGGCGCTCGGCGCGGCCGCCGGCGCGCCCCTCGACAAGGTGCTCACCAGTTTCACCACCGGGCTCGGCGCCACGGTCGCGAGCGTCGGTGTGCTGATCGCACTGGGCGCCACGCTCGGCAAACTGCTCGCCGACTCCGGGGGCGCGGACCAGATCGTGGACACGATCCTGGCCAGGGCGAGCGGCCGGGCGATGCCGTGGGCGATGGTGCTCATCGCCTCCGTGATCGGGCTGCCGATCTTCTTCGAGGTCGGCATCGTGCTGCTGATCCCGGTCGTGCTGATGGTCGCCAAGCGCGGCAACTACTCCCTGATGCGCATCGGCATCCCGGCGCTCGCCGGTCTGTCCGTGATGCACGGTCTGATCCCGCCGCACCCCGGGCCGCTGGTCGCGATCTCCGCGCTGCACGCCAATCTGGGTGTGACGCTGGCGTTCGGCATCCTGGTCGCGATCCCGACGGTGATCGTCGGCGGCCCGCTGTTCTCGAAGGTCGCGGCCCGCTGGGTGGACGTCCCGGCGCCCGAGCGGATGCTGCCGCAGCGGCCCTCGCAGGAGCTGACGCGCCGTCCGAGCTTCGCCGCGACGCTCGTCACCATCCTGCTGCCGGTGGCGCTGATGCTGCTCAAGGCGCTGGTGGACATCGTCATCGACGACCCGGCGAACACCACGCAGCGCGCCTTCGACGTCATCGGCGCCCCGCTGATCGCGCTGCTCGCCGCGGTGATCGTCGGCTTCTTCACGCTGGGCCGGCCCGCCGGGTTCAGCAAGGAGCGGCTCCAGGCCACGGTGGAGAAGGGCCTGATGCCCATCGCCGGCATCCTGCTGATCGTGGGCGCGGGCGGCGGCTTCAAGCAGACGCTGATCGACTGCGGTGTCGGCCAGATGATCCTGGACGTCTCCAAGAGCTGGTCGATCCCGGCGGTGCTGCTGGCCTGGCTGATCGCCGTGGTGATCCGGCTGGCGACCGGCTCGGCGACGGTGGCGACGGTCTCGGCGGCCGGTCTGGTCGCGCCGCTCGCGGCCGACATGTCGACCGCGCACACCGCGCTGCTGGTCCTGGCGATCGGCGCCGGCTCGCTCTTCTTCAGCTTCGTCAACGACGCCGGGTTCTGGCTGGTCAAGGAGTACTTCGGGCTCACCGTCGGGCAGACCGTCAAGACCTGGTCGATCATGGAGACGATCCTGTCGGTGGTCGGCGGCGCGCTGGTGCTGGTGCTGTCACTGGTGGTTTAGCGACCGCGGTACGACAGAGGGCGGTACGACAGAGGGCGGTACGACAGAGGAACGGCAGAAGAGGCCCGCCCCGTTTTTCGGGGGGCGGGCCTTTTCGTGGGCCGGAAGCCGTTTACGGGCGCGTTCGCCACAGAGGGTGGTGCCGTTTCGCCCACTCCTGGCTGACCGTTCCCGTGCGCAGCCCCTCCCGCGACTCCGGGTCGCCGAGCGCCATGCCGATGTGCCCGGCCAGGACGACCGCGATGGTGAGGGCGAGCCAGTCGTGGACGAAGGTGGCGGAGGTGCGCCAGACCAGCGGGGCGAGATGGGTGAACCACATCAGCAGGCCGGTGCCGAGCATGACCCAGGTCGCCCCGGCGATCCAGGCGGCGTAGATCTTCTGCCCGGCGTTGAACTTGCCCGCCGGGCGCGACCCTTGGCGCCGGTCGCGGAGCAGGGCGGCCCGCAGCCATGTCCTGTCGTGCGGGCCGAACCGGTTGAGGAAGCGCAGGTCGGCGCGGAAGGCGCGGGAGGCGAGGCCCAGCAGGACGGGGACGGGCAGGGCGAGCCCGGCGCACTCGTGGACGCGGACGACCAGGGCGCGACGGCCGACCAGGACGGCCAGTTGAGGGATGTAGAGGACGGCCGCGGTCAGCACGCAGACCCCCATCAGCGCGGCCGTGGCCCGGTGGATCCAGCGTTCGGCCCGGGAGAAGCGGCGGATCCGGGCGGCGGGGCGGGCCGGGGTGTCAGCTCGTAGGCTCATCGGTGCGTCCGTTCGAACGGCCGACCCAGGCGTCGACGTCGTAGCCCAGGTTCTCCCAGTAGCCCGGCTCGACGCGGTCGGTGACGGTGATGCCGGAGAGCCACTTGGCGGACTTGTAGAAGTACATGGGGGCGACGTAGAGGCGGACGGGGCCGCCGTGGTCGTGGCCGATGTCCTTGTTCTGCATGCGCAGGGCGACCAGGACGTCCGGGCGGCGGGCCTGGTCGAGGGTGAGGCTCTCGCTGTAGGTGCCGTCGAAGCAGGTGAAGCGGATCGCCTTGGCGCCGCGGCGGACCCCGGCGGCGTCGAGGAGATCGGCGAGGCGTACGCCCTCGAAGGGGGTGCCGGGGACCCGCCAGCCGGTGACGCACTGGACGTCCCTGACCAGCCGGGTCTGCGGAAGGGCGCGCAGGTCGGCGAGGGTGTAGGCGCGGGGGCGGTCGACCAGGCCGCCGATGGTCAGGCGGTAGTCCGTGGCGTTCTTGTCCGGGACGGAGGCGGCGACCGAGTAGTAGCGGAAGCCGCCGCCGTTGGGCAGCAGACCGGTCAGACCCGTCGGGTCCTTGCCCGCGATGCCCTCCAGGGCGCGTTGCAGGGTGGGCGCGGCGAGCACGCCGAGGGCGCCCAGGCCGAGGGTGCCGAGGAAGACACGGCGGCCGACGGGGGTGCCGTCCCGCTCCTCGGGGGGTTCGGGGTTCACCTGCTCATTCGAACACCGGGCGCGCGGGGTGGCCAGGGAATCGGGGCGCTGGTCAGGGATTCGTAAGGAATCCTGGTCAGGGATTCGTCAGGAACGCGGAGGCGCGGGCGCGGGCCGTGCGGAAGGCGGCGCGCGGGTCGCGGTGCGGGTAGCTCCAGGGGGCCCGGGTGGCGTGGGCGCCGATGCGCCGGAAGAGGACGGCGGCCTCGGCCGGGCGGCCCGCGCAGGACAGCGCGAACGCGAGGTGGTTGAGGTCGATGTGGCGGCGGGGGTGCTCGTCCTGCTCCCACTCCAGCCACCAGTCGAAACCGGCGCGCAGGATCCGGCGGGCGCGCGGCCCGGACCAGTGCGCCGAGGCGGTGGGGTCGGCCGGGGCGAGGCCGGTGGCGGCGAGCACCCGGTAGCGCTCGGCGAGGGCGACGACCGGGAGCACGGCCAGCGGGGAGTCGGCGGGGGCCTCGGCGGCGGCCAGCTCGGCGAGGTCGTACACCTCGTGGGACTCGTAGCGCCCGCCCGAGGGCCGTTCGGCGAGGCGGGCGACCAGGAGGTGGTGGGCGTGGTGGTGCTCGGGGTGGCGGCGGCGCACCTCGGCGAACACGTCGAAGACCTCGCGCTCGGGTCCGACGATCCGGGCGAGCCGCAGCAGCCCGAGCCAGGGGGTGGGGTCGGCGGGGGCGAGCGCGGCGGCCCGCTCGCACGTCTCGCGGGCCCGCTCGGGGTTCTCCCGGCCGCGCAGGGCGCGCTGCACCTGGGCGAGGGCGAGCAGGGCCGCGGCGTCCGGGGAGCCGGGTTCGGCCTGGAGCCAGTCCCGGGCCCAGGCGGCGGCGTACGGCTCGCGGGCGAGCGCGGTCAGCCGGTGGCCCCGGCGGTCCCAGTCGTCGCCGGTGTGCAGCAGCAGGGAGCGGGCGGCCTGGCGGCGGCCCTGGACCAACGCGGCGCGGGCGGTGCGCAGTTCGGCGTCGTCGAGGGCGTCGTCATAGCCGCCGGGGAGGTCCGGGGCGGTGGCGCCGGAGGGGGCCGTGCGGGCCCGGCGCACGTCGAGCAGGGGCGGGAGTGGTGACACCGCAGGACTTCCTGTTTCTCGGGCTGCCATCGGCCGATCACACACAGCAAACCCGCAGGCCAAGGTTTGCGTCAAGCGGAACGCTGATGTTAATGGGTTCAACTACCGTTCGTGGCAGGGAAATTGGGGTATAGGCGCGGATACGTGACCGACCGTGAGGCCGAGCCGGAACCGGCGCGGAACCGGCGTGCGGTGCGGCGCTGTGGCGTACGCCATGCCGTCGCGCGCCCCCGTCGTGCCGAGGTGTGTGGCGTACGCCATGGCGCCCCGCGCCCCGGGCGCCGACCATGGCGGGTCCCCCGCCCCTTTCCGGGTTCTTCCGGGGCAATGCCGTCCCGGGGGCGCTACAGTCGGCCACTACGCGTCCGTGGTCCGGCCGGATGATCGAGGTACGCAGCGTGTCGGTTCTGGTTCTCCTCCTCGCCGTGAGCGCGGCCTGCTGTCTGGGCCTCGGCTTCGTGCTCCAGCAGAACGCCGCGCAACAGGCGCCGCTGAGCGACTTCCTGTCGTTCCGGCTGCTGCTCGACCTGATGCGGGTGCCGCGCTGGCTGGGCGGTCTCGGGCTGATGGTGGCCGGCATGGTGCTGGGCGCGGTGGCCCTCGGCAAGGGTGAGATCTCGCTGGTGGAGCCGCTGCTCGCGACCAATCTGCTGTTCGCGCTCGCGCTGTCCCGGTACCAGACCAGACAGCCGCTGGGACGCCAGGGTTGGGCGGGGCTGCTGCTGCTCGCGGGCGGGGTGAGCGCGTTCATCACGGCGGGCGAGCCCCGGGCCGGCGACGCCATCGCCGATCCGCTGCGGCACTGGCTGATCATCGGCGTGGTGGTGGGCGTGGCCCTGGCCCTGACGACGTACGCCAAGCGCTCCCGGCTGAACTGGGCCGCCGTACTGCTGGCCCTGGCCGCCGGGCTGCTCTACGGGGTGCAGGACGCGCTGACCCGGGTGAGCGGCACCCTCTTCTCCGACGGCGGCTTCGCGGAGCTGTTCACCAGCTGGCAGCCGTACGGCGTGTTCGCGTGCGGGGTCACCGGTCTCGTGCTGGTGCAGAGCGCGTTCGAGACCGCGCCGCTGCGGATGTCGCTGCCCGCGCTGACCGCGGCCGAGCCGCTCACCGGGATCCTGTGCGGGGTGGGTTTCCTCGGCGACCGGCTGCGCACCGACACCGGGGCGCTGGCCGGGGAGGCGGCCGGGCTCGCGGGGGTGGTCGCGGGCATCGTGCTGCTCGGGATGCACCCGGCGATGCCCTGCGGCGCGACGGAGTCGGAACCCCCGGCCCACGAGCTCCAGCGCCGCTGAGTCCCTCCACCACAGCGCATGCCCCGTGCTTGGATGAGGGCATGAACCCTGCTGACGAGATCCTCGACGTCGTCGACGAACACGACCGTGTCGTCGGGCAGTTGCCGCGCGGTGAGGTGTACGAGAGGGGGCTGCGCCACCGCTGTGTCTTCATCCAGGTCCGAAACGCGCGGGGGCGCCTGTTCGTGCACCGGCGCACGGCGACCAAGCTGGTGTTCCCCGCCCTGTACGACCCGTTCGTCGGCGGGGTCGTGGGCGCGGGCGAGTCCTATGACGACGCGGCGCTGCGGGAGGCCGAGGAGGAGCTGGGCGTGTCCGGGCTGCCCCGGCCGACGCACCTGTTCACGTTCCTCTACGACGACGGCGCCGGGAAGACCTGGTGGTCGGCGGTGTACGAGGTGCGCTGCGAGCTGCCCGTGAACCCGCAGGTGGAGGAGGTGCAGTGGCACGACTTCCTCTCCGAGGAGGAGGTCGAGGCGCGCCTCGGCGAGTGGGAGTGGGTGCCGGACGGGCTGGCCGCGTACGAGCGGCTCGCGCGGTTCCGCGCCGAGAACGCAGAGAACGCAGAGAACGCCGGGAGCGCCGGGAACTGAGCCTCCCCCGCACCCGGAATCCGGTGGTCCCCGTCACGTTTCCCGCCCTGTTCGCCGCACACACTGGACGACATACCGACCGGTCGGCATCATGAGTCGGGTCCTGATACCCGACCGTTCACAGGAGTGACACATGAGCGCCGACCACCCGCCCGGACTGGACCTGGACCGGCTGCGCGCCCTGCTGGAGCGGGAGCGCCCGGGGCTGGTGCGGGGGCCGCTCACCGGGCGGCTGATCGAGGGCGGCCGGTCGAACCTCACCTACGCGCTCTCCGACGGCATCTCGCGGTGGGTCGTGCGCCGCCCGCCGCTCGGCCATGTCCTCGCCACCGCGCACGACATGAAGCGCGAGCACCGGGTGATCAGCGCCCTGCACCCCACCTCCGTACCGGTCCCCGCGCCGGTGCTGCTGTGCGAGGACGAGGAGGTGCTCGGCGCGCCGTTCTACATGATGGAGTTCGTCGAGGGCACGCCGTACCGCACCTCCGCGCAGCTCGCCCCGCTCGGCGAGCGGCGGGTGCGGGGCGCGGTGCTGTCCCTGGTGGACACGCTGGTCGAGCTGCACGCGGTGGACCCCGCCGAGGTGGGGCTCGGCGACTTCGGCCGCCCGGAGGGCTATCTGGACCGGCAGCTGCGCCGCTGGGGCAAGCAGCTGGACGCCTCCCGCAACCGCGAGCTGCCCGGCATCGACGAACTCCACGCCGAACTGGGCCGCAAGCTGCCCGCCTCGCCCACCGCCACCGTCGTGCACGGCGACTACCGGCTGGACAATGTGCTGATCGGGGCGGACGACCGGATCACGGCGATCCTCGACTGGGAGATGTCCACCCTCGGCGACCCGCTGACCGACCTCGGGCTGCTGGTGATGTACAGCCGCTCCCTGGACATGCCGGACTCGCCCGTCTCCACCACCGCCGAGGCGCCGGGGCACCCCGCGCCCGAGGAGCTGATCGAGCGGTACGCGGCGCGCTCCGGGCGGGACGTGACGGCCGTGTCCTGGTACGAGGCGTTCGCGTTCTTCAAGCTCGCCGTGATCCTGGAGGGCATCCACTACCGCTTCACGCTGGGCCGGACGGTCGGGCAGGGCTTCGACCGGATCGGCGAGCTGGTGCCCGTCTTCATCGACCACGGACTGACCACCCTTCAGGAAGGCTGACCGTCATGGACTTCGCGTTCGACGCGCGTACCGAGGAGATGCGGGCCAAGCTGCTCGCCTTCATGGACGAGTACGTCTACCCGGCCGAGCCGGTCGCCGAGGAGCAGCGGGCCGCGCTCGCCTCGCCCTGGGACACCCCGGCGGTGGTGGAGGAGCTGAAGGCACAGGCGCGCAGGCAGGGGCTGTGGAACCTGTTCCTGCCCGGCACGGAGTACGGCGCGGGCCTGACGAACCTCCAGTACGCGCCGCTCGCCGAGATCACCGGCCGCTCCCCGCACCTGGCGCCCACCGCGACCAACTGCGCGGCGCCCGACACCGGGAACATGGAGGTGCTGGCGCAGTTCGGCGACGAGGCGCAGAAGAAGCAGTGGCTGGAGCCGCTGCTCGCCGGTGAGATCCGGTCCGCGTTCGCGATGACCGAGCCGGAGGTGGCCTCCTCGGACGCCACCAACATCACCACCCTCATCGAGCGGGACGGCGACGAGTACGTCATCACCGGCCGCAAGTGGTACATCTCCGGGGCGATGAGCCCGGACTGCCGGATCTTCATCGTGATGGGCAAGACGGACCCGGACGGCGCCGACATCCGCCGCCAGCAGTCCATGGTCCTGGTCCCGCGCGACACGCCCGGGGTGACCGTCAAGCGGGCCATGCGGGTGTTCGGTTACGAGGACCACTCGCACGGCGGACACGCCGAGGTGGTCTTCGACCGGGTGCGGGTGCCGGTGACCAATCTGATCGGCGAGGAGGGCGGCGGCTTCGCCATCGCGCAGGCCCGGCTCGGTCCCGGCCGGATCCACCACTGCATGCGGCTGATCGGCATGGCCGAGCGGGCGATCGAGCTGATGTGCCGGCGCGCGGTCTCCCGTACGGCGTTCGGCAAGCCGCTGGCCCAGCAGGGCGTGGTGCAGAATTGGATCGCCGACGCCCGGGTGACGGTCGAGCAGCTGCGGCTGCTGGTGCTGAAGACGGCCTGGCTGATGGACACCGCCGGCAACCGGGGCGCGCACACCGAGATCCAGGCCATCAAGATCGCCACCCCGCGCGCGGTGGTCGACATCCTGGACCGGGCGATCCAGCTGCACGGCGCGGGCGGGGTGAGCCAGGACTTCCCGCTGGCCGAGGTCTACGCCGCCGCCCGCACCCTGATGCTGGCCGACGGCCCGGACGAGGTGCACCAGCGGTCGCTGGCGCGGCGGGAGCTGAAGAAGTACCTGTAGGCGGACACGTGTAAGGGGCGGCCTGCAAGGGAGGCCGCCCCTTACCGGCGTTCAGGGCCGCAGCGCGCGCAGCAGCAGGTCCGCGAGGTGGTCGGCCACCTGCTGGGGGGTCAGCGGCCCGTCCGGGCGGTACCAGGTGGACAGATGGTGGACGGAGCCGAAGTGGTAGTCCACGACCAGGTCGGCCGGGGTCGCGGTGGAGAAGACGCCGGACTTCTGGCCCTCCTCGATGAGCGCGCGGAACCGTTCGTGGTAGCGGCGCCGTTCGGCCCGCACCTGCTTGTGCTTCTCCGGGCTCAGCTGGTGCATGGAGCGGAAGAAGATCGAGGCGTCGTCCAGGTTCTCGATGGTCGACACCACGACGTCCGCCGCCGCTTCCCGCAGCCGGGTCTCCACCGGCGCGTCCATGTCGGCGAAGTGGTCGAGCCGCTCCTGCTGGACGCGCAGCATGCGCGCGTACACCTCGTGCAGCAGATCGTCCTTGGAGCCGAAGTAGTGGTACAGCGCCCCCTTGGTGACGCCGGCCGCCTCCACGATCTCCTGTACCGAGGTCCGGTCGTATCCCTGCTCGGCGAAGAGCCGGGTGGCGGCGGCCAGAAGCCGCTGCGGAACAGGTGCTCCGTCGCCGTCCGTCGTCCTGGGCACTGCCGCCACCTGCCTTTCCATGAGGTCGCTCGTTCTGAGATACCGCTAGTTCTGACGTTTGCCGTCGCCGCGGGAACGAAGCTCCCGCCGGAGGATCTTCCCACTCGACGTCTTGGGCAACTCGGGCAGGATCTCCACCTGGCGCGGATATTTGTAGGCGGCCAGTCTCTCCTTGCAGTACACCGCGAGTTCATCCGGGTCGGCGTCGGCGCCCGGACGCAGGCTGATGTACGCCTTGACGGTCTCCCCGCGATAGCCGTCCGGGACGCCGACGACGGCGGCCTCGCGCACCGCCGGATGGGCGTACAGGACGTCCTCGACCTCGCGCGGCCACACCTTGAACCCGGACGCGTTGATCATGTCCTTCTTGCGGTCCACGACGTACAGCCAGCCCTGCGGGTCCATGAACCCGATGTCGCCGGTGCGCAGCTCGCCGCCGGGGAAGGTCTCGGCGGTGGCGTCCGGGCGGCGCCAGTAGCCGGGGATCACCTGGGGCCCGCGCACCACGATCTCGCCCTGCTCGCCGAACGGCACGTCCGCGCCGGTCTCGTCCACGATCCGTACGAGCGTGTCCGGTCCCGGCAGGCCGACCGCGAGCGTCCCGGAGACCGGGTCGACCGGCGCCTCCAGGCCGGAGGGCACGGAGGCGCAGGGCGCGGTGCACTCGGTGAGCCCGTACCCGTTGCGGATGTACGCCCCGAACCGCGCCCGGAAGCCCTCCACCAGCGCGGGCGGCAGCGGGGCGCCGCCGGAGGCGAGGTGCACGAAGGAGGAGAAGTGCTCCGGGCCCGCCCCGGGGTGGGCGCCGAGCGCCATGAAGGCGGTGGCGGGGCCGACCGTGAACACCGGGCGGTGCTCCGCGAACGCCTCCAGGACCACGCCCGGCTCGAACCGGTAGGCGAGCACCAGGGTGCCGGCGCTGTTCAGACAGGCGCCGAACTGGCAGACCATGCCGGTGATGTGGAACAGCGGCGCGAGCGCGAAGTAGACCGGCCCCTCGGGCAGCGGGAGCCCGGTGCGCTGGCGTTCCACGGTGTACATGATGTTGCCGTGGGTGTTGGTGGCGCCCTTGGGGGTGCCGCTGGTCCCGGAGGTGTAGCTGATCAGCGCGATGTCGCCGGGCCCCGGGTCCCGCCCCTCGGGCACCCGCCCGCCCTGCCGGGCCACGGCCACCAGGTCTTCCGCGTCGGGGGCCGCGGGCAGCCGCTCGAAGGCCAGCACCCGCTGGTCGTCGCGGGTCTGGAAGTCCCGCTCGCACCCGGTGAGCACGATCCGCACCGGCGAGTCGGCCGCCGTCCGCCGCAGATACGACTCCCACGCCCGGTCGGAGCAGATCAGCGCGGCCGCCTCGGCGTCCCGCAGCACATGGCCGACCTCGGCCGACTTGTACATCGGGTTGACCGGCACCACGGTCGCGCCCGCCTTCCAGGCGCCGAGCACGGCGAGCACGAAGTGCGGGGAGTTCTGCAGGAGTACGGCCACCCGGTCGCCGCGCTCCAGTCCGCGCGCGGCGAGATGCGCGGCGACCGAGTCGCTCAGCGCGTCCACCTCGCGGTAGCTCAGGCGGGCGTCGAAGTAGGCGAGGAAGGTGCGCTCGGGCGCCTTCGCGGCGGCGGCGCGCAGGGCGTGCACCAGCGAGTCGGCGGGCGCGACGGGGGCTCGCTGGGCCTCGTTCAGCAGGGCGAGCCAGGGCCTCGCCGCGTAAGGGGAGTCGCTCACGAGACCTCCTCCACCTTCTGCTGGAGGTGGTTCATGCCGGCCAGCCAGCGCTCGGGGTCCGCCGCGCGCACCTGGTAGCGGGCGCCGGTCTCCGGGTGCGGCAGGATCAGGAAACGGTCCTCCTCGATGCCCTTGAAGAGCGCGTCGGCCACGTCCGCCGGCTCGATCGCGGTCGGCACCAGCACCACCTCGCCCGCGGTGCCGGTGGCCGCGAGCATGTCGGTGCGCACGCCCTCCGGGCAGATCGCGTGCACCTTCAGACCGCGGTGGCGGTACGTCAGGGACAGCCACTCGGCGAACGCGTAGGCGCCGTGCTTGGTGACGCTGTAGGAGGGGGCGCCGACCATGGTGAGCAGCCCGGCGGCGGACACGGTGGTGACGAACCGGCCGCTTCCCCGCTCCAGCCAGTGCGGCAGCAGGGCGTGGGCCGCGCGGACGTGGGCCATCACATTGACGTCCCAGGCCAGCGCCCAGGACCGCTCGTCCAGCGGCCCGGCGATGTCGCCGTCGGAGCTGCCGACCCCGGCGTTGGCGCAGTACACGTCGATGGCCCCGCCGAGCGCGTCCCGGGCCTCCTCGACGATCGCGGAGGCGTCCCCGGGCACGGCGGTCCCGCCGATCTCCTCGGCCACCGCCTTCGCCTTTCGCCCGTCCAGGTCGTTCACCACGACCCGTGCCCCGGCCCCGGCGAACCTCCGGGCCAGCGCGGCCCCGATCCCCCCACCGGCCCCGGTGACGACGACTCCCGCATCCTGCATGGCTTCCACCATCGGTCTCCTTCGACACGACGCGACTCGGCACAGCTCGGCTCAGCTCGGCACAGCTCGGCACAGCGCGGCCAGACTAACCGGTCGGTATGTGTGAAGGAAGGGTCATCGCACCAACCTCTAGAGGCCCGCACCTTCCGCACCGACGGAGGTCCCATGAACCTGTCCCGAAGAAACCTCCTGGCCACGGCCACCCTGGCCGCCGTCCCCGCCGCGTCCCCCGGGGAGGCCGTATCCCCCGGGAAGGCCGTATCCCCCGGTGAGGCCGTGTCCCCTCAGCACCGCGCGCCCTTCCGCACCGGCTTCGAACGGCTCGCGGCCGACGGCTACCGGCTCCTCCACGGCCGAAAAGTCGGCATCGTCACCAACCCCACCGGCATCACCCGCGACGCCCGGCACATCGTCGACGTGATGCACGCCAGCCCCCTCGTCAGGCTGACGGCGGTCTTCGGACCGGAGCACGGATTCCGCGGCACCGCGCAGGCCGGTGGTTCCGAGGGCCGCTACGACGATCCGGAGACGGGCCTGCCGGTCTACGACACGTACCTCAAGAGCGGTCAGCCGCTGGCCGACGTCTTCACCGCCTCCGGCGTCGACACGATCGTCTTCGACATCCAGGACGTCGGCGCCCGCTTCTACACGTACATCTGGACGCTGTACGACTGCATGGAGGCCGCCCGGCTCGCGGGGAAGCGGTTCGTCGTGCTCGACCGCCCGAACCCGGTCACCGGCCGCGAGGCCCAGGGTCCGGTGCTGCACAAGGAGTTCGCCACCTTCGTCGGCCGGCAGCCGATCGCGCAGGCGCACGGCATGACCGTCGCGGAGCTGGCCCACCTGTTCGACAAGGAGTTCCTCGGCGGGTCCGTCCCCCTGGAGACCGTGCTGATGACGGGCTGGCGGCGCACTGACTTCTACGACGCCTCGGCGCTGCCCTGGGTGCCGCCGAGCCCCAACATGCCCACCCCGGACACGGCGTTGGTGTACTCCGGCACCTGCATGTTCGAGGGCACGAACCTCTCCGAGGGCCGCGGCACCACCCGGCCGTTCGAACTCCTCGGCGCCGAGGGCGTCGACGGCCGCTGGGCGGCGGCCGCGAACGCGCTGGGGCTGCCCGGGGTGCGGTTCCGGGAGGCGTACTTCGCGCCGACGTTCTCCAAGTTCGAGGGGAAGACGGCCGGCGGGGTGCAGATCCATGTGACGGACCGGGCGGCCTACGACCCGGTGCGCACCGGCATCGCCCTGCTGGTGACCGCGCGCAAGGTCTGGGACGGCTTCGCCTGGCGGCCGGACGACTGGATCGACAAGCTCACCGGTTCGGACCGGGTGCGCACGATGATCGACGCGGGCGCGGACACCGACGAGGTGACGGGCGCCTGGCGGCAGGAGCTGGCCGCGTTCCGGCGGGTCCGGGAGGAGTACCTGCTGTACATGTGAGGCGCGCGGACCGGTTTCAACTCCTCTGCGTCGCGGGACAATTACACCGGGTAACGTGTCGTTCTCCGCGGGGCGAGGGAGCCTGACATGGCGGATTCCGGGATGAGTGTGTCTCCCTACTGGGAGCTGACCTTCGACGCGAGCGGGGACGTCGACCCGCCCGAACGCGATCACTTGCTGGCCCAGGTCACGGAGCACGGCCTCCGCGACCTGGTCGTCTTCGCACACGGGTGGAACGAGGACCGCTCGGCCGCGACCGCCCTGTACCGCCGCTTCTTCGCCCCGTTCCCGGGGCTCGCGCCGGGCGCGCACCTCGGGTACGCCGGGGTGGTGTGGCCGTCGATGCGGTTCAGCGACGAGCCGATCCCCGACTTCCCGAGGTCGGTGGCGGCGACGGAGGCGGCGCCCGCACCGGCGCTGGACCAGGACACCCGGCGCGGGCTGCTCGTCGCCTTCCCGGACCGGGCGGACGTCATCGACCGACTGGCCCGGCTGCTCGACCAACGGCCGGACGGGGACGCGGGGTTGACGGAGTTCGGGCGGCTGGTGCGGCTGCTGCTGGAGCGGACGGGGAGCGCGGCTGCCGACACCGACGAGGAGGGCGAGCCGGCCGTGTTCACCGAGGAACCGGCCACCGCGTGCGCCGAGTTCGCCCAGGCGCTGGCCGCGGTCGCGGCGCCGGGCGGCACCGAGGGGTTCAGCCTGCCCAACCCCTGGGAGGGCGCGAAGGAGCTGCTGCGGCAGGCGGCGTACTACCAGATGAAGGGGCGGGCCGGGACCGTCGGCGAGCATGGGCTCGGGCCGCTGCTGGGCAGGCTGGCGGCGCGGGCGCCGGGGGTGCGGGTGCATCTGGTGGGGCACAGCTTCGGCGCGCGCCTGGTGGCGTTCGCGCTGCGCGGGCTGCCCGCGAAGGCGTCCCCGGTGAAGTCGGTGACCCTCCTCGAAGGGGCCTTCTCGCACTATGTGTTCGCGGAGCGGCTGCCCGACGACCCGCACAGGTCGGGCGCGCTGAAGGACCAGCAGCGGCGGATCGACGGTCCGCTGGTGTGCTGCCACTCGCACTTCGACGCGGCGCTCGGCACGTTCTATCCGCTGGTCTCGCGGCTCTCCGGGGACGACCGGACCTGCCTGGGCGACCAGATCGCGGCCGTGCTGGGTCCCCGCTGGGGTGCGCTGGGCCATGACGGGGTGCAGGCGGTACCGGGCACGGCCCGGCTGGATCTGGCCGGTGCCCTGGCGGGCCGGCTGCCCGCGTCGGGGTGTGTGAACGTGGACGCGGCGGCGGTGGTCCGCCGGGGCGGTCCGCCGGCCGGGGCGCACAGCGACATCCTGCATCCCGAACTGGCCCGGGTGGTGCTGGCGGCGGGCCGGATCGCCTGACCCGCCGCCAGTCACCGCTCGCTCGGTACCGGGGTCACCGGTGCGAGGTGTACTCCACGACCTGCTGGAAGGTCGGCCGGTTCTGCCAGCTGATGTTGCCGTGCTTGATGCCGCCCAGCGTGCGCTGGACGATCGAGTCGGCACACCACTGGTCACCGGCGGAGCAGACGGAGTCGCCCGGGTAGACCTGGGCCGCGGTCATCCCGGCGGCCTGCTTCAAGGTGCTGATCAGGGCGTCCCGGCAGGCGCCCAGGTCCCCGTCGCCGCAGTACTTCGCGGCGAGCGGGCCCTGCACGTTCTGCCCGAGCACCGACCGGATGTCCTTGTCGACATAGCTCCACCAGCCGTACTGGAAGGAGCTTCCGGCGTGCGAGCCGGTCGGTCCGTGTCCGGCGGACGGGGCCTCGTCGACGGCCAGGTTGCTGGTGAGCGCGTTGTACAGATCGCTGCCGAGGCCGGGCTGGAACTCGGCCTTGACCAGCAGCGGCCACCAGGCGTCCAGGATGCGGATCGCGTCGGCGTTCGCGTACGTCTTGGAACCGGCGCTGGTCTCGGTGCGCTGGGCGCCCGCGGTCACCCACGCCTGGAGCTTGTTCACGGCGTCGGCGGCCGCGGAGTCGGTCACCGGCGAGGAGTTGATCACCTGGAGCAGCTCGGGCAGCACGTCCTCGGCGCGCAGATCGCTGACGCCCGCGGACGCCATGGCCTGCACCAGCTGGGCGCGGGTCACCCCACCGGCCGCGACCAGCTTCTTCACCCGGTCGTCCAGCAGATTGGCGCGGTGCACGGAGCCGTCGCCCCAGGAGGCGGTGGTGTAGTCCTTGGCCTGCTTGTTGTTCCAGGAGACGTAGTAGTCCTGGTCGATGGAGTTGGGGTGGGCGGACGGCGGGGTGTAGTCGGCCGTGTTGGTGTCCGGGTTCCAGTTCTTCCACTCGTAGGCGGGCTGCGCCCAGACCGGGAACTCGGTGTCGACGCCGTCCGCGCGGACCGGGTTGTCACCGCTGTTGTAGTAGGCGGTGTGCTGGGAGTCGGCGTAGAACCAGTTGAAGGTGTAGTTGATGTGCTGGGCCGCGCTCTGGAAGTCCTGGGGGCCCTTGATGTAGCCGGGGTCGTTCAGCATCTGGAAGCCGATGATCGAGTCGACCTCGTGCAGATACGAGGAGCGCAGGCTGGTGTAGGCGACCTTCTTGCCGCCGACGGTCGCCCGGTACTCCACCGGACCGTACTTGGTGCGCCAGACCCGCATGGTGTACGACCCGGCGGCGGTGCCGTCGGCCAGCGTGGGCGACCAGGAGTTCTTCTGCTCGACCTTGTCCATGGCGGTGCAGGTGCCGTGGTACAGGTAGTGGTAGTCGTCCTGGCACAGCTCGACGGCGTAGGTGTCGATGATGTCCTGGCCGGAGGTGGTCGCGCTCCAGGAGTAGTCCTGGCCGCGGCCGAGTTCGACGTACATGCTCAGGCCCGCGAAGGAGGCGCCGCGGGCGCTGATGCCGGGGCCCTGGATCTCCTGGAGCATGAGCAGCTGCGGCGCGAAGTAGCCGGTCTGCGGTCCGAAGACGGCGATCGGATGGCCGCTCGCGGTGTGTTTGCCGCTCACCACCAGGGCGTTGGACATCCCGCGATGGGCGGAGCTGAGGTCCGTCTTCGCGGCCGTGCCGGAGGCGCTCTTGGCGGCGGCGGTGGCCGCGCTGCCGGTGCGGTCGTAGACCAGCGGCTCCTCGGTCACCGAGCCGGCGTCGGGCAGCGCCTGTCCCTTGGCGGTGGCGGGCTTGGTGCCGTACGGGAAGCTCTGGCCGTCGTGGACGGTGAGGACGGCCTCGGGGTCGTTGCGCTCGCGGAAGGACTCCCAGACCTTGGTGCCCTGCTCGACGCCGTACTTGTCCTGCGCGGCCATCAGGGAGAGGGCGTTGTTCACCTCTCCCCCGCCGCCGGAGCCGAACAGGGAGCCGATGACGGAGGCCAGCGCCACCAGGTCGGTGATCTTGAAGTGGTCGATGGTGCCGGCGTTGGTGATCGCGTCCTTGTGGCCGGTCAGGTCGTACTCGCCGGGGAAGTAGCGGCCGCTGTCGGAGGCGTCGATGTAGGAGTTGATGCCGTCCAGGTAGGCGTCGGCGTCGGCGAGGGCCTGCTGGCCCCGGGCGCCGTTGTTCGCCACGGCGCGGTCGAGCTGCGCCTGGAGGTCGGCCTCGGTGTAGGGCGCGTTGCGGTAGAACTGCTGCTCCAGGCCCTGGTTGGCGGCGGCACCGCCCGCGAAGGAGGTCAGCTGGCCCCGGCCGACGTGCCGGAAGACGTCCATCAGCCAGAGCCGGTCCTCGGCCGCGGCGTACCCGGCGCCGAACTCGGTGCCGTAGCGGGTGGTGCCGGTGATGTGGGGGACACCGGTCTTCTTGTCGCGCACGATCGTCACATCGCCGCGCCCGTTCGGCTTCTCGGTCGAGGCGACCTGGTCGGAGGGGACGCCGAACGAGGCGTCGTTGAAGAAGTTGTTGATGGTCGTGTCGCTCAGGCCCTTGTAGCCGGTGGCCAGGTTGGCGTACGGGCCGAGCTGGTCCTCGGCGTGCCCGGGCTGGGTGCCGAACGCCTGGTTGAGGAGGATCTGGGCGAGGGTGGCGTTGCCGTTCTCGCCGGGCGGCAGGATGTCCGAACACTGGCCGCCGCAGTAGTCGTTCGCGGCGGCCGCGGGGGACGCGGAGGTGGCCGCGCTCGCGGCGCTCTGGGTAATGGGGGAGACAAGTCCGGCTATCAGAACGCATACCGACGCCGTCTTCAGGAACCCGGGGAGTCGGCGGAACGTTCTCACTCTGTCAAGGGCGGTCCGTGGGGTGCGCCGTGGCATGGCAGCTCCTAGCGACTGGGGTGCGCGAACGTTACCGCCGGTATCCCCGAAGTTGAAGATGAACATGCGTCAACTTTTTGAGTTTGCGGGAAGGCCGAGCAGAACAAGCGCGAGAAGAGATGGAGCCGAAGCGCCTGTCGATACGTCTATCAGGCGACGTCCGTACGACGACGCCGAAGTGGCCGCGGAACAGGTGCAGGTGTGACGGAGGTGCAGGGCGATGGCCGGTTTCCGGAGTCTGGCGAGACAGGTACGCGATCCGGACTGCGATCTGGCACTGCGGCGCTATTCGCTGCGCAAGTGCCTTGAGAAGTTCGCCCCTTACGGGCATCGGGCGACATGGGACCATCTGTGCGCGCGGGCCGGGTTCGGTCCCGAGGACCGCTCCCCCGACCCGGCGCGGCTCGTGGCCGCACTGGAGGAGCTGGAGGAGGCCCGCTCCGTGTGGCTCGGCTACGAGGGCGAGTTCACCGAGCGCCGCCGCCGCGAGAAGCACGACGGGCTGCGCCGGCCGGGCAGCGTGGACGACTGGCACCGGCTGACCTGGGGCGGCTTCGGGGTCGCCTGGTGCGACGACCCGCGGGTGCACCCCTCCGATCCGCTGGCCGAGGTGCTGCGCAGGCTGATCGACGCGCTGGAGCGGGAGCCGGGGGCGAGCTGCCCGGTCTGCGGCGCCGACCGGCTCGTATGGAAGTACGGCCTCGACCACGAGCCGTCCTCGGGACCGGTGTGCGGCGACTGCGGGATACTCGTCCCGCGCCCGGTGCTCTCCCCGCAGGCGCTGGCGTACGCCCGGCGGGGGCGCCTCCTGATGCCGGCCTGACCGACGCGGCGAGGATCTCGGCAGGGAAATGTCCGGGGGCCGCGCAGGGGATGCCGCGCCCCCATGCACCACCGATCTCGCTCCGCTGACTTCACCGGCGGCGACTGGCACCATCGAAGCATGGTGCAGGCATGTCTGAACGGAAGCCGTACCGCCGAGCACGGCGCGGCCGTCCCGATGTCACCGAAGGACCTGGCGCGCTCCGCCGCGGACGCCGTCGCGGCCGGGGCCACGGAGATCCATGTCCACCCCAAGTGCCCGTGCGGGCACGACAGCCTCTCCCCCCGCGTCCTGACCCCGGTCCTGGAGGCGCTGCGCGCCGAGCTCGCGGTGCCGATCGGGGTGACCACCGGCGCCTGGGCCGAGCCCGATCCCGCCGCCCGGCTCGCCCGGGTGCGCTCCTGGTCCCTCCTGCCCGACTTCGCCTCGGTCAACTGGCACGAACCCGGCGCCGAGGAGCTGGCCGCCCTGCTGCTGGAGCGGGGCGTGGCCGTCGAGGCGGGCATCTGGTCCGGCACGGACGGCGCCTCCCGCTTCACCGCCTCCGCCCTCGGCCCCCGGGTCCTGCGCGTCCTGGCCGAGGTCAGGGACCCGGACCCGGCCACGGCAAACACCTCGGCCCACGCCCTCCTGGCCGCCCTGGGCGAGGCCCGCGGCCGCCCCCTCCTCCTGCACGGCGAGGAGGGCGGCACCTGGCCCGTGCTCCGCCTCGCCGCCCGTCTCGGCCTGCCGACCCGCATCGGCCTGGAGGACACCCTGCTGCTGCCGGACGGCGAACGGGCCGATTCCAACGCCCGGTTGGTGACGGAGGGGCTGCGCCAGTACGCGTCGGCCCGGCGCGCGCCGTAGGCCGACGGGACGGTAGCAGGCGGGAATTGACTCGTTCCACGGGTTTGGTGTCCGCGACAGTGGCGGGAGTCGAAGCCGTGCGGAACGGGGGAACTTCATGTCCACGCTGCGGGTGACCGCCGAGGTGCTGACCGTCCATGAGCACCCGAACGCCGACGCGCTGGAGCTGGCGCAGGTGGGGCTGTACCGGGCCGTGGTGGCCAAGGGGGCGTTCCGCAGCGGGGAGGTGGCGCTGTACATCCCCGAACAGGCCGTGCTGCCGGACGAGTTGATCGAGGAGCTGGGGCTGACCGGGCGGCTCGCGGGGGCGGCGGCGAACCGGGTCAGGGCGGTACGGCTGCGGGGCGAGCTGTCCCAGGGCATCGTGTGCCGGCCGAAGGCGCTCGACGGCGTCGATCTCGCCGCCGCGGCCGCCCGGGGCACGGACTTCGCGGAGCGGCTCGGCATCACCAAATGGGTGCCGCCGGTCCCGCCCACCATGAACGGTGAGGTGGAGCGGGCGCCCGAGCTGCTGCCCTGGGTCGACATCGAGAACATCCAGCGCTACCCGGGCATCTTCACGCCCGGCGAGCCGGTGGTGCTCACCGAGAAGCTGCACGGCTCGGCCTGCCTGCTGACGTACGTCGCCGACGAGGGGCGGGTGTACGTCTCCTCCAAGGGTTTCGGCGCCAGGTCGCTCGCGCTCAAGGAGGACCCCCGCAACCTGTACTGGCGCGCCGTGCACGCCCATGGCGTCCCCGAGGCCGCCGCCCGCCTCGCCGAGCGGCTCGGGGCCCGGCGGATCGGCGTCTTCGGCGAGGTGTACGGCGCGGGCGTGCAGGACCTGACGTACGGCGCGGACGGCCGCCGCGCGACCCTCGGGTACGCGGTGTTCGACGTCTCGGCGGAGATCGAGGGCACCGTGCGCTGGCTGGACACCGCCGTACTGGACGGCGAACTGCCGGTGGTGCCCCGGCTGTACGAGGGGCCGTACGACATCGACCGGGTGCTCTCGGTCGCGAGCGGCCGGGAGACGGTCTCCGGACGTGAGCTGCATCTGCGCGAGGGCGTGGTGATCCGGGCGGCCGGCGAGCGGTACAGCGCGGTGACCGGTGGCCGCGCGATCGCGAAGGCGGTGAGTCCGGCGTATCTGACGCGGAAGGGCGGCACGGAGTACGAGTGACCGGGGCCGGGGCTGGGGCCGGGTCGCCGGGTCCCGGGCTCAGCGGCCCTCCGCCATCAGCCGCGACCCCGCCCGCCGCTCCCCGAACTTGTCGTCCGGGTTGGACAGCACACAGGTGTCCAGCGAGAGGCAGCCGCAGCCGATGCAGTCGGTCAGGTGGTCCCGCAGCCGGTTGAGCTGGGTGATCCGCTCGTCCAGCTCCGAGCGCCACGCCTCCGAGAGCCGCGCCCAGTCCTCCCGGGTCGGGGTGCGCTCCTCCGGCAGCTCGGCCAGCGCGGAGCGGATCGTGGCGAGGGGGATGCCGACCCGCTGCGCCGCACGGATGAACGCCACCCGGCGCAGCGTGTCCCGGCTGAACCGGCGCTGGTTGCCGCCGGTGCGGCGGCTGGTGATCAGGCCCTTGGCCTCGTAGAAGTGCAGCGCGGACACGGCGGCACCGCTGCGCGCGGCCAGCTGGCCGACGGACAGCTCATGGATCTTCTCGGGAATCTGCGGCACCCCTCAGAGCCTAGGGCCTGTCCGTTGACATCGACCCGGCACCCGACCATGCTAAGCAGTTGCTTAGGCATACGATCGAGAGGCCGGGAACATGGCAGAACCGAGGATCTTCACCTCCCCCGCCGAGCTGAAGGCGGCCGTGGGCGAGCAGCTGGGCCACACCGACTGGCTGGAGGTCGACCAGAAGCGGATCGATCTCTTCGCCGAGGCCACCGGGGACCACCAGTGGATCCATGTGGACCCGGAGAAGGCCGCCGCGGGACCGTTCGGGACGACCATCGCGCACGGCTATCTCACCCTGTCCCTGCTGCCGCTCTTCGGCCCCCAGCTGATGCGGGTCGACGGCGTGAAGATGGGCGTCAACTACGGCACCAACAAGGTCCGCTTCCCCGCCCCCGTCCCCGTCGGCTCCCGGCTGCGCGCCACCGCGACGATCACCGGCGTCGAGGACGTCACGGGCGGCGTCCAGGTCGCCGTCGCCTTCACCGTGGAGCGCGCGGGCGGCGACAAGCCGGTGTGCGTCGCGGAGTCGGTCTCCCGCTACTACCTGTAGGCACCTGAAACTACGGGCAGGCACCCGAAGTCGCCGTCGGCCGGGGCTGCTTCGCCCCGACCATCCGCAGCACCAGCTCGGCGTACAGCTCGCCGACCGCCTCCGGCGTACGTGGCCCGTCGATGTTGAACCAGCGGGCCACGTCGATGCACAGCGACAGCACGGCGAGCGTGGTGCCCTGGACGTCCAGCACCTCGAACTCGCCCGCGGCGACGCCGTCCTCGACGATCCCGCGCACCTCGGCGTCGACCTGCCGGCGCAGCCCCAGGATCTCGGCGCGGGCCTCGGGGCCGAGGGCGTCGAGCTCGTACTGCACGACCCGCGCGGTGGTGCGCCGCCCGGCGTGCCAGCGGACGAAGGAGCTGACCGCGTCGGCGAGCCGGTCCTTCGCGGAGCCCTCGCGGCGGGCCGCCGTCCGCAGGATGTCCAGGGCCTTGTCGTGACCGATGCGGCTGATCCGGTGGAGCAGCTCTTCCTTGGTCTTGTAGTGGATGTAGAGCGCGGCCGGGCTCATCCCGGCGCGGCCCGCGATGTCCCGGGTGGTCGTCGCGTGGTAGCCGCGCTCGGCGAAGGCCTCCACGGCGGCCACCAGCAGCCGCCGGGCCGCGTCGGGGGTGACCTCTTCCCACGGCTCCGCCTCGCCGCCGGTCGTCTGCGCCGCCGTACTCATCGCTCTTACGCCCCTCTCGGTGACAGGAGCACCACCATACCGCCGACGGTGAGCGAGCGCTTAGCGCAGCAGCCCACGGGCCGTGCGGAAGGTCAGGGCTTCTCGGCGAAGGGGTCGCGCTCGGCGAGGAACTTCTCCAGCCGGGCCTGGTCGACCCGGCTGACGATCTGTCCGGCCTCCTGGCGGTCCCGGATCACCTTGGCGAGGGTGAAGGCGGAGGTGACGAGGTAGAGGACGGCGATCGCGAGGAACGCGCGCACCCACGCGTCGGTGTCCAGCCGGAAGATGCCGATGGACGTGGCCGCCATGGCGATGGCGAAGGACGCGACGGCCTGGCCGTAGAAGGCGGCCGTGCTCTGCTGCTTGACCGATGTGTCACTCATGAGGGAGAGCATCGGCGCACGCGGCCCGCGCCACATCCGCTTTGCTACTCAGCCGGTACTCAGAACGCCGAGACCCCCGTCAGGGAGCGGCCGATGAGCAGCTTCTGGATCTGGCTGGTGCCCTCGTAGAGGGTCATCACCCGGGCGTCGCGCAGGAGTTTGCCGACCGGGTACTCGTCGATGTAGCCGTAGCCGCCGAAGACCTGGAGGGCGTTGTTGGCGGCGCGCACGGCGGCCTCGGAGGCGAACAGCTTGGCCTTGGAGGACTCGACGGCGAACGGCTCGCCCCGGTCGATCAGATCGGCGACCCGCCAGGTCAGCAGCCGGGCCGCGTCCACGTCGACCGCGATGTCGCTGATCAGCTCCTGCACCAGCTGATGGCGGGCGATCGGCTTGCCGAACTGCTCGCGCTCCCCCGCGTAGCCGACGGCCGCGTCCAGAGCGGCCTGGGCTATCCCGACGCAGCCCGCCGCCACCGACATCCGGCCCTTGGCGAGCGCGGACATGGCGACCGAGAAGCCCTTGCCCTCCTCGCCCAGCAGCGCGGCGGCGGGCACCCGCACGTCCTGAAGGACGAGTTCGGCGGTGGCCTGGCCGCGCAGACCGAGCTTGCCGTGGATCGAGCGGCGGCTCAGACCGGGCGTGTCGGTGGGCACCAGGAAGGCGCTCACGCCCTTGTGGCCGGGGGCGTCGGTGGAGCGGGCGAAGAGCAGGACGACATCCGCCCAGGTGCCGTTGGTGATGAACATCTTGGTGCCGTTGACGACGTACTCGTCGCCGTCGCGCACCGCGCGGGTGGTGAGGTTGCCCGCGTCGGAGCCGGTGCCCGGCTCGGTGAGGCCGAAGCAGCCGACGTACTCGCCCGCGGTCAGCCCCGGCAGCCAGCGCCGCTTCTGCTCCTCGCTCCCCCGGGCGGCGATCGTCTTGGCGACGAGGCCGAGGGAGACGGACACGATGCCGCGCACCGAGGAGTCCCCGCGCCCCAGTTCCTCGGTGACCAGGCAGTACGACAGATGGTCGCCGCCCGAGCCGCCGTACTCCTCCGGGATCGTCAGCCCGAGGAAGCCGATCTCGCCGAGCTTCTTGACGATGCCCCGGTCGACCTCCTCGGCCCGGTCCCAGGTGATCACGTGCGGGGCGATCTCACGGGACACGAAGTCCCGCGCGAGCCGCCGTACGGCCGCCTGCTCCTCGCTCAGCCCCAGGTTCACCACGAGATCACCTCTCCCCTTTAAATTAGCACTGCTAGTTTACGGGCGCAGCCCTACTATGTGCGCCATGGCCCGACCGCGCAAGCCCCTGCTCAGCACCGACCGGATCGTCCGGGCGGCCCGCGAACTCGTGGACCGGGAGGGTCTGGCGGCCGTCTCCACCCGCCGGCTCGCCGCGGAGCTGGGGGTGAGCGGGCCCTCGCTGTACAACCACTTCCGCACCAAGGACGAGATCCTGGAGGCGGTCGCGGACTCGGTGAGCGCGCTGGTCGATCTGTCGATGTTCGAGGACGGCCGGGCGTGGCGGACCGCGCTGCGCGACTGGGCCGTCTCCTACCGGGCCGCGCTGCGCGCCCACCCCAACATCGTCCCCGTGCTCGCGCGCGGCCCCGGGCGCCGGCCGGCCGCGCTGCGGGTGGCGGACGCGGCCCCGGGCGCCGGCCGGCCGCGCTGCGGGTGGCGGACGCGGCGTACGGCGCGATGGTCGACGCGGGCTGGCCGCCCGCGCAGGCCACGTCCATCGGGGCGCTGATGCGGTACTTCATCATGGGCTCCGCGCTCGGCTCCTTCGCGGGCGGCTTCGTGGACGACGCGAGCGCGTACGACCCGGCCGACTACCCCCACCTCCAGCAGGCCCATCTGCTCGCGGAGCAGCAGGAGAAGATCGACGAGCGGGCGTTCGAGACCGGGCTGAGCGCGCTGCTGGACGGGCTGGCGCAGCAGTACGAGCGGGTACGGCAGGAGGTCTAGGCGGCCCTGCGACGACACTTCGGTACCCGCCGAAGTGTCCCGGGCGCATGCTGGAAGGCATGACCAGGATCAAGGACCCTCAGGCCGCGGGGCTCGCCGCGCTGGCCGGGCTGCTCGCGGACGAGACCCGGGCCACCTGTCTGCTGGCGCTGCTGGACGGGCGGGCCTGGACGGCGGGCGAACTGGCGCGGCACGCCGGGGTGGCCGCGTCCACGGTGAGCGAGCATCTGGGCAAGCTCGTGGCGGGCGGGCTGCTCGCCCGGGAACACCAGGGGCGGCACCGGTATGTACGGCTGGCCGACGCGCGGGTGGCGACGCTGGTGGAGGATCTCGCGGCGCGGGTGCCTCCGGCGGCGGGGCGGGTGCGTACCCTGCGCGCGTCGAGCGCGGGGGCGGCGATGGCGCGGGGGCGTACGTGTTACGACCATCTCGCGGGGCGGCTCGGGATCGCGCTCACGGACGCGCTCACCGCGCGGGGGCTGCTGCGTCAGGACACGGGGTTCTCGCTGACCGACGCGGGGGTGGAGTGGTTCGCGGCGGCCGGGATCCCTTTGACGCCGACCGGCCGTCGGCCGCTGGCCCGCGGGTGCCTGGACTGGACCGAGCGCCGCCCGCACCTGGCCGGTGTGGCGGGGGCGGCGCTCTGCCGGCACGCCTTGGCCGCGGGGTGGTGCGAGCGGATCGGGACCGGGCGGGCGGTGCGGGTGACGCGGGAGGGGGAGCGGGTGCTGTGCTCGCTGCTCGGCATCGCTCCGGGTGCCCTCGGTTGATCAGGGGCGAGGTGAGCCGCCCTCAGAACACCACCAGCGCCCGTCCCCCCTTTCCCGCCTTCATGTTCTCGAAGGCGCCGGGGATGTCCGCCAGGCCGATCCGCTCCGTCACCAGGGCGGACAGGTCCAGGCGGCCCGCGCGGACGTGTTCGGCCAGCACCGGCAGGTCGTCCGAGGGGTCGCTGTTGCCGTAGACGCAGCCGGAGAGGGTGCGGCCCCAGTGGAAGAGTTCGAGGGCGTTGAAGGTGACCTGCTGGTCCTTGCCGCCGATGCCGACGACCGTCGTACGGCCGCCCCGCCGCGTGGACTCCCAGGCCGCGCGGATGCTGACCGCGCGGCCCGCGCACTCGACGGCGACGTCCACGCCCTGTCTGCCGGTGAGGGCGCGGATCTCGCGGGGCGTGGTCGCGGAGGCCAGGAGGAAGTCCGTGGCACCGGCGCCGCGCGCGAGGTCCTCCTTCGCGGGCGAGACGTCGACGGCGACGATCCGGGACGCGCCCGCGATCCGGGCCGACTGGAGCGCGGCGAGCCCGACCCCGCCCGCGCCGAACACCGCGACGCTCTCCCCGGGCCGCACCCGCGCGCTGTGGTGGATCGCGCCGTACCCGGTGAGCACGGCGCAGCCGAGGAGCGCGGCGTCCGCGAGCGGCACCCCCGGCGGCAGCGGCAGCGCGCAGGACGCGGCGACGACGGTCTCCTCGGCGAACGCGGCGACGTTCAGACCGGGGTGCAGCGGGGTGCCGTCGGTGGTGCGGGCGTGGACGGCGGCCGCGCCCTTGAGGGCGTTGGCGCACAGCCAGACCTCGCCGAGCGAACAGGCGTGGCACGTCCCGCACGCGGGCGCCCAGTTGAGGACGACGGGGGACCCGGGCGAGACATGGGTGACGCCTCGGCCGACGGCGACGACCGTGCCCGCGCCCTCGTGGCCGAGCACCGCGGGCACCGGCACGCTCATCGTGCCGTCGGACAGGGAGAGATCGGAGTGGCACACCCCGGCCGCCGCGAGCCGGACCCGGACCTGTCCGGGGCCCGGGTCGGGCAGCTCGATGCCGGTTATCTCCAGGGGTGCGCCGACGGCGGGAAGGACAGCGGCTCGTACGGCCATGGCGGGCGGACTCCCTCTAGAACTGGAAGGACTTGGTCTGGAGGTACTCGTCGAGGCCGTGGCCGCCGAGTTCCCGGCCGACCCCGGACTGCTTGTAGCCGCCGAACGGCGCACGCGGGTTGAAGCGGCCGCCGTTGATGTCGACCTGCCCGGTGTCCATGCGCCGGGCGAAGGCCACCGCCTCCTCCTCGTCACCGGCCCAGACCGCGCCGGCCAGGCCGTACACCGTGCCGTTGGCGATGCGCAGGGCGTCGTCCTCGTCGTCGTAGGCGAGGATCGACAGGACCGGCCCGAAGATCTCCTCCTGGGCGATGGTCATCCCCGGCGTGACGTCGGCGAAGACGGTCGGGCTGACGAAGTAGCCCTGCTCGCGCGGCGCTTCGGGGCCGCCCGCGACGAGGCGGGCGCCCTCCGCGACGCCCTTCTCGATGTAACCGCGCACCCGTGCCCGCTGCTTGGCGTTGACCAGCGGCCCGATGCGGTCGCCGTACTTGGCGGCGGCGGCCGCGGCCAGTTCGACGGCCTCCTCGTACCGGTCGCGGTGGACCAGCATCCGGGTCCAGGCGCTGCATGTCTGGCCGGAGTTGGACATCACGTTGGCGACGCCGACGTGGACCGCCTTGGCGAGGTCGGCGCTCGGCAGGATGACGTTGGCGGACTTGCCGCCGAGTTCCAGGGCGACCCGCTTCACGGCCCCGCCGGCCAGCGCGCCGATGCGGCGGCCGACGGCGGTGGAGCCGGTGAAGGAGACCAGGTCCACGTCCGGGTGCTCGGCCAGCGCCTGCCCGGCGACCGGTCCGAGCCCGGTGACGAGGTTGAACACGCCCGCGGGGACGCCCGCCTCGTGCACCGCCTCGGCGAACAGCTGGGCGGTGAGCGGGGTGTCCTCGGCGGGCTTGAGGACGACCGTGCAGCCGGCGGCGAGCGCGGGGGCGGCCTTGGCGACGATCTGGTGCAGCGGGTAGTTCCAGGGGGTGATCGCGCCGACCACGCCGACCGGCTCGTGCAGGACGGTGGAGTTGCCGACCTTCTCCTCGAAGGGGCGGCTCGCGGCGAGTTCGGCGTAGCTGCCGGCGACCGCGATGGGCAGGCCCGCGTGCACGGCCTCCGAGAAGGCGGGCGGGGAGCCGAGTTCGGCGGTGACCGTCTCGGCGATCTCGTCCTTGCGGGCCGCCAGCGCGTCCCGCAGCGCGGTGAGGCGGGCCGCGCGCTCGGCGGGCGGGGTGGCGGCCCAGCCGGGCAGGGCGCTCGGCGGGCGGGGTGGCGGCCCAGCCGGGCAGGGCGGCGCGGGCCGCGCGCACGGCGGCGTCCACGTCGTCCGGACCGGCGGCCGGAACCCGGGCGATGACCTGCTCGTCGGCCGGGTTCACGACCTCGATCACCTCGTCCGGACGCACGGCGGGGCGCCAGCCGCCGTCGATGTACAGACCGTCGTGTGCCTTCATGCTGCTTCCTCCCGGCGGATGCGCGTCGTCCGCCCCACAAACTAGCGGCGATAGTTTTCCGGCGCCAGAGACGCTCGCCGAGCGGACTCACCTGGTCGCGGTGAGATGGGCGAAGACCACCACATTGCTGCTGTACCCGGTGCGCCTGCTGTACAGGCCCCCGCAGGTGAGCAGGCGCAGCTCCGGGCGGCGGGCGCGGCCGTACACCTCCTTGTCGGGGAAGCCGGACTTGTCGAAGACCCGCACCCGGTCCACGGTGTAGACGGCGGTACGGCCGTCCGCGCGCCGCGCCTCGATCGCCTTGCCGGGCTTGACCATCGGGAGCGCGGCGAACACCGCGGGCCCGGAGGGGGTGTCGCGGTGGCCGACGGCGATCGCGGTGCCCGCCTCGCCGGGGGTGGCGCCGCCCTCGTACCAGCCGGCCGCCTTGGGCCGGTCGAACGGCGGGGTCTCCAACTGCCGGTCCCCGCCCAGCCGTACGCCGACGATCTGGGCGTCGATGCCGAGGGAGGGGATGCGCAGGGAGGTGGGCCGGGACCGGGGCAGCGGGCGGGCCGAGCCCGGGTCCGCCCCGGCGGCGACGGTCTCCGTGTGGTCCGGCGAGCCGTCGTCCCCGCACCGGTTGACGAGCGTCACCAGGACGGCCGTGAGGGCGGCCGTCCTGGCGAGGCGAAAGGCGCGGGTCCGGTACCAGGGCCTGCGTCTGCGCCTACGCGGCGCCATGGGGGTGACGGCGGCTGCGCCGGACGTACACGGCCCCGCCGACCGCGATCAGGCCCACCGCCGCGGCGGCACCCACCGGGGAGTACGCGGCCGCGGTGTCGACGAGACCGCCGCCACCGGCGTGCACCCCGCCCTGCGGGCCGCCGTGGTCGCCGCCCTGGCCCCAGCTGGCGTCGTTGTGCTCCTGCTGCTGCTGGTGGTCGTCGATCTGGCCGGGCGCGCCCTGGTTGCCGTTCTCCCGGCAGTTGACCCGGAAGACCTTCTCCTTGAGGGCCCCGGCCACGGTCCAGGTGACCCGGTACTGGCCGTCCGCGAGCCCGAGCGGGTCGGTGTGCCCGGCGCCCCCGGCGAGCTGGATGGTGCCGGTGACGGTGGCGGAGGTGGGCAGCGGGGGCTGCGGCGTGATGGTGTAGGCGATGACCGGCAGGATGTCGAAGTTGACGGCGTCCAGGTAGAACCGGCAGACCGTGGGGTCGTCCTTCGAGACGCCGAAGGGCGTGCCGACCCGGTGGACTCTGATGTCGCCGTTCTCCCCCTGGGCCATGGCGGTCGGTGCCGCCACCCACGACGCACCCGCCGCGGCGAGAGCGGTCAGGACGACGGTCGCGCCGGCGCGGGTACCGGCGGTGCGTGGGAATGTCCGGGTTGGCATGCGCATTTCCTCCGAGTCAGACGATTTTCATACAAATCGATCTCGTCTGGACTCTGCCCAATGCGCGCGACACCCGACGGCATCGCGGCCCGGCGCGCCGTCAGATGTCCCCCTGGCGGAGCAATATGACGATATGACTAACTCGACTCGCCGGGGAGGAGCGCGGTCAGTTCCACGGGAATGCCGTTGAGGACCGCGTTGCCCGACAGCGGGTCGAGCAGGCTCCCGTCGAGGAGTTGGTTGACGTTGACGCCGGGCGTGGTGACCGCGTGGCCGAGCCGGGTGCCGGGGCGGCCGTGGCCCCAGCCGTGCGGCAGGCTGACCACGCCGGGGCGCACCGCGTCGGTGACCTCGGCCGGTGCCGTCACCTCTCCCCCGGCGCCCTTGACCCGCACCTCCGCACCGTCCAGGACACCGAGCCGGTCCGCGTCCGCGGGGTGCAGTTGCAGGGTGCAGCGGTTGGAGCCACCGGTGAGGGCGGGCACGTTGTGCAGCCAGCTGTTGTTGGAGCGCAGATGGCGGCGGCCGACGAGGACGAGCCCGGCGGGGCGTTCGGCGCGGGCGGCGCGCAGCCGGGGCAGGTCGGCGGCGAGCGGTGCGGGCAGCAACTCCACCTTGCCGCTGCGGGTCTTGAGGGGGCCGGGCAGGCGCGGGCGCAGCGGGCCGAGGTCGATGCCGTGCGGGTGGGCGAGCAGCGCGGCCAGGGTCAGGCCGTCCGGGCGGGCGCCGAAGCCGTCGCCGTAGGGGCCGAGGCGCAGCATCAGGTCGAGCCGGCGCTCGGGGCCCGGCTCGCCGGTGAGCAGCGCGGCCAGTTCACCCGGATCGCGGCCGTGCACCGCCGAGTCGGGGTCCCGTACGGCCCTGGCCAGGGTCTGCTCGACGGCCAGGGCGTCCACGGTGCCGGGGTCGGCGCCGTGCCTGCCGGTGGCCGCGAGGGTGAGCCGGGCGAGGATCTCGCTCTCGGCCATCCGGCCGGGCTCCAGCGGGAGCGCGGGACGGTTGTAGCGGACCTGGTTGCGCACGGCGAAGGCGTTGAACACGAAGTCGTGGTGCGGGCTCTGGGAGGGCGGCGGCGGGGGCAGCACGACCCGCGCGTGGCGCGAGGTCTCGTTGAGGTACGGGTCGACGCTCACCATGAAGTCGAGGGAGCCGAGGGCCTTGTCCAGTCGGTCGCCGTCGGGCGCGGAGAGCACCGGGTTGGCGGCCACGACGATCAGTGCCCGGATCGGCTCGCCCTCCTCGGTGGCGGTGTCGATCTCCTCGGCGAGCGCGGCCAGCGGCAACTCGCCCTTGGCCTCGGGCAGTCGCCGTACCCGCGAGTACCAGCGGCCCAGCTGGAAGCCGTGCCCGGGGCCCGCCGGGCGGGGGGCCCTGGCGGTGGCGGCCAGCGGGAAGAGGGCGCCGCCGGGGCGGTCCAGATTGCCGGTGAGGATGTTCAGGACGTCGACCAGCCAGCTGGCGAGGGTGCCGTGCGGGACGGTGCAGCTGCCGATGCGGGCGTAGACGGCGGCGGTCGGGGCGGCGGCGAGTTCCCGGGCGAGGGCGCGGATGACGTCCGGCTCGACGTCGCAGGCGGGGGCGACGGACTCGGGGGTGAAGTCGGCGAGCGCCGCCCGGAGTTCGGCGAGGCCCTCGACGTGCGGGGCGAGGGCGGCGAGATCGACCAGGTCCTCCGCGAACAGGGTGCGGGCCGTCGCGGCGAGCAGCAGGGCGTCGGCGCCGGGCCGTATCGCCACATGCCGGTCGGCGAGCCGGGCGGTGCGGGTGCGGCGCGGGTCGACCACGGTCAGCCGTCCGCCGCGCGCCCTGAGCGCCTTGAGGCGGCCGGGGAAGTCGGGGGCGGTGCACAGACTGCCGTTGGACTCCAGGGGGTTGGCGCCGATGAGCAGCAGATGTCCGGTGCGGTCCAGGTCGGGTACGGCGATGGCGTGGGCGTCGCCGAACAGCAGCCCGCTGGCGACGTGCTTGGGCATCTGGTCGACCGTGGACGCGGTGAACAGGCTCCGGGTGCGCAGGGCGCCGAGCAGCAGCGGCGGATAGAGGGACCCGGCCATGGTGTGCGCGTTGGGGTTGCCGAGGACCACCCCGACGGCGTCGGGGCCGTACCGCTCCGCCACGGGGCGCAGCCCGGCGGCGACCGCGTCGAACGCCTCCTCCCAACTCGCCTCGCGCAGCCGCCCGTTCGCCCGCAGCAGCGGGGTGCGCAGCCGGTCGGGGTCGGCGTCGAGGGCGCCGAGGGCGGTGCCCTTGGGGCAGAGGAAGCCCTTGCTGAAGACGTCCTCGGTGTCGCCGCGGGCGCCGGTGACCCGGGTGCCCTCGATGGTGAGGGTCAGTCCGCAGGTGGCCTCGCACAGCGGGCAGACACGCAGGGCGGTGCGGGACACGGGTCCTCCCGGAGGGTCGGCGGCGCGGGCACACCGGGAGCCTACCGACCGGTTGGCATGTCGGGGAGCCCTTGCGGCCGGCCGGTCAGTCCAGCAGCCGTCCCAGGTAGGCGCGCAGCAGTTCCCGGGTCTCGTGGATGATCGCCTCGTCGCCCTCCGGGTCGAGCCGGAAGGCCAGTTGGACCAGGGTGTCGGCGCTCTCCACGGCGACCAGGAAGGCCCGCCGCAGCTCCTCGTCGGGGGTGCGGCCGATATAGGCGGCGAGCAGTTCGGAAAGCCGGTCGGCGACCCGGCTGTTGGGCTCCGCCTGGCGGGCGCCGACCGGGATCTGATTGCCGAAGTCGACCAGGGAGAAGCCGGGCGCGGTGCGCTTCATCGCCAGGTACTCGTCCAGGACGGCGTCCATCGCGGCCCGCCAGTCCCCCGCCGCCGCCCGCTCCAGGCGCCCGGTGACATGCGCGGTGTACAGCTCCAGATTGCGCTGCGCGAGGGCGTCGGCCATCTGCCGTTTGTTGCCGAAGAAGCGGTAGACCGAGCCGATGGGCACTCCGGCGCGCACCGCGACGGCCCGGGTGCTCAGACCGTCGTAGCCCACCTCGTCGAGGAGTTCGGCGCAGGCGTCGAGGATCCTGGTCAGCCGTTCGGCGCTGCGCCGCTGGACGGGGGCGCGGCGGAGCGAGGTCGCGTGGGGCACGGGCTTCATGATGCCTTTCCGCCGGGGTCCGGGGAACCTGGTCCCAGGGTACGGAAGACGCGTGCGCGAACCCCTCAGTCGTCCGGCGGACGCTCGGCGCCCGCGGGCGCGGGCCCCGGCGGCCGGGGGTCCGACACCGTTATGTCGGCGGTGCTCTGGACCGGCTTGCCGTGTACGGCCCACACCGTGCCGTCGTCGGCGTACAGGCGGGCGGTGACATGGTGGGTGCCGTGCGGGACGAGGCGGGCGGGCAGCCGGTACCGGGGCGTGTACAGCCGGGCGACCCGGCGGCCGTCCACGAAGAGGCAGGCGGGCCCGCGCCCGGTGACCGCGGTGGGGCGAGCGCCGGGCGCGGAGACCCGGAAGTGGCGGAAGGTCAGCCGCACGTCCCAGCCGTCGGCGGAGTCGGGGGTGATCTCGACGCCGACCTCGGGGGCGTTCCTGCCGCCGATCTCGCGCAGTCGGCGACCGCTGTCGTCGGTGTCGTCCAGGACCTTGCCGACGGGCGAGGGCGAGTCCGCGCCGGCGCTCGCGCCCCCGCTCGGGCGAGGGCCCGTGTTGCCGTGCGCGGGGCCGCAGCCGGCCGCGCCGAGGGGCAGCAGAAGGCAGACCGCGAGCGCGGCCAGGCGTCCTCGGGTCTCCTTCGTCCACGACATGCCCGGAGCGTAGAACACGGGGGCGGGCGCGGGAATCCGCCTGAAGTCGGGTTCCTGGCCTACCCCGGAGGGAGGAGACGCGGAGGCGCCGCCCTCTTGCGCCCGGCCCCACTGATTCCTACGGTGTCCCATAGGAATGAACGGATGCAGCCGACAAGCGCGAAGGAGCGTGGGGGCGACCATGAGCGGGGACGCACGCAAGAGGGCCGAGGGGCTGTCGTATCTGACCGGGTTCGGCAATGAGCACGCCTCGCAGGCGGTGCCGGGCGCGCTGCCCGAGGGCCGCAACGCGCCGCAGCGCGCACCGCTCGGCCTTTACGCGGAGCAGCTCAGCGGCGCCGCCTTCACCGAGCCGCGGACGCACAACCGCCGCTCGTGGCTGTACCGGATCCGTCCGTCGGCCGCGCACCCGCGGTTCACCCGGACGGCCAACGGCTCGCTCCGTACGGCGCCCTTCACCGAGGCCGTGCCCGACCCCAACCGGCTGCGCTGGAACCCGCTGCCCGAGCCGGCCGCGGGCACCGACTTCCTCGCGGGCCTGTGGACCCTCGGCGGCAACGGCGACGCGACCCAGCGGGCGGGCATGGCCGTGCACCTGTACCACGCCAACTCCTCGATGGAGCGCGTCTTCTCGGACGCGGACGGCGAGCTCCTGATCGTCCCGGAGCGCGGCGGGCTGCTGCTGCACACCGAGTTCGGGCGGCTGCGTGTGGAGCCCTCGGAGGTGGCGCTTATCCCGCGCGGGGTGCGGTTCCGGGTGGAGCTGCTCGACGAGTCGGCCCGCGGCTATGTGTGCGAGAACTACGGGGCGCCGTTCCGGCTGCCCGACCTCGGCCCGATCGGCGCCAACGGGCTCGCGAACGCACGGGACTTCCGCGCGCCGGTCGCCGCGTACGAGGAGACCGAGGGCCCGGTGGAGGTGGTCAACAAGTTCTGCGGCAACCTCTGGACCGCCACCTACGACCACTCGCCGCTCGACGTGGTCGCCTGGCACGGCAACCATGTGCCGTACGTCTACGACCTGCGCCGCTTCAATGTGATCGGCTCGATCTCCTACGACCACCCCGACCCCTCCATCTTCACCGTCCTGACCTCGCCCTCGGACACCCCGGGCCTGGCCGGCGTCGACTTCGTGGTCTTCGCGCCGCGCTGGCTGGTGGGTGAGGACACCTTCCGGCCGCCGTACTTCCACCGGAACGTGATGAGCGAGTACATGGGCCTGATCGAGGGCGCCTACGACGCGAAGGCGGAGGGCTTCGTGCCGGGCGGCGGCTCGCTGCACAACATGATGTCGGCGCACGGCCCGGACCGGGAGACGTTCGACCGGGCGAGCGCGGCCGAGCTGAGGCCGCAGAAGATCGACGACGGCCTCGCCTTCATGTTCGAGACCCGCTGGCCGCTGACGCTCACCCCGGACGCGGCCCGCGCCGACCACCTCCAGCGGGCCTACGACGACGTGTGGCAGGGCCTGACGCGCAACTTCCGTATCTGACACCTCTGTTGCGTCCCCTGTTCCCGACCCGGTACGGATATCAGCGTGACCTCATTCGCCCCTGACTCGATCGTCCTGAACCGCAAGCTGCCGCTCTGGTACCAGGTGTCGCAGTCGCTGCGCGCCTCGATACTGGGCCGCTCGCCCGCGGACCCGCTGCGCCTGCCCACCGAGGAGCGGCTGGCGGAGCACTACGGGGTGAGCGTGCTGACCATGCGGCAGGCGCTGAAGGAGCTGGAGGACGAGGGGCTGATCAGCCGGCACCGGCGGCGCGGCACGTTCATCGAGCCCGACGCGCGGCGCGGCGCCCCGGTGCGGCTGCTGGGCTCGGTGGACGCGATCGTGGCCCAGCAGTCCGGGATGCGCACGGAGTTGCTGGCGCACGGGCCCGCGCCGGTGCCGGGCGGGCTCACGGACTGCTTCCCCGGGCTCGGGGAGGTGGCGACGTACCACCGGCTGCGCTTCGACGAGCAGACCGACGAGCCGACCAATCACGCCGTCAACCACGTACGCCCCGAACTGGCCGAGCGGATCGACCTGGACGATCTGGTCCGCTGGCCGATGACGAAGGTGCTGCGGGACGTCGTCAGGGCGGACATCAGCCGGATCACGGACACGGTGGAGGCCCGGCTCGCCGACCCGGAGACCGCCCGCCTCCTCCAGGTCCCGCTGCTCAGCCCGATCCTGCACTACACCGGCATCACCTACGACACCGCGGGCCGGGTGCTGGACGTGGCAGTGATCCACTACCGGGGCGACCGCTTCTCCTTCACGGTGACCTTGGACGCGACCTGACCCGCCGCGCGCCCTCGGCCCGTACGATGCCCAGCGTGCCGTACGACGACGACGCTCCGCTGCTGGCGGACCTCATGCCGTGGTCCGTCGCACCGCCGCGGCCGGGCCGCGCCTGGCCGACGGCCCCCGATCCGGCCTGTCTGCGGGCCCGCTGGGACGCGCTGCTGAAGGCGGAACTCCCGGACCGCGAGACCCTGTTCGAGCCGAGCAGGGCCCGCACCCTGCACTCGGCCGTGGGCCAGCTGCCGGGCCGCACCGGCGGCACCGAGCGGCTGGCGCGCGCCGAGGGGCCGTGCGCGGAGCCGGTACGGGTGCTGGCGGCGCCCTTCGACGAGCAGTGGCTGATCCCGGACCACCGGCTGCTCGACGCGGCCCGCCCGGAGCTGTGGCGGGTGGCGGACGAGCGGCAGGTCTTCCTGGTGGAGACCCCCGACGAGCACCACCCGTTGCTGGCCACCGGCCTGCTGCCGATCCTGCGCACCGGGCGGATCCGGCCCCTGCACCGCCGCCCGGCCGCCGCCGACCCCAACCTCGCGCCCGGCCTCCTGGACCATCTCTCGGCCCGCCTGGGCATCCGGGTCACCCCCGCCGACCTGGCGGCCTGGTTCCTGGCCACGGCCCGCCCCGACCACAGGGTCCCCCTGACGGACGACCCCGGACTCTGGTCGGCGGGCGTGGAGTCGGGCCGACGCACGCTCTGGCTGCTGCGCCGCGACGGCGACCGCCCCAAACTCCCCGGCGGCCGCCGCCCCTACGTCCGCGCCCCGCTGCCGCCCCGCCCCGCCACCCTCCGTTACGACCCCGAGGAGGAGACCCTCCACCTGGACGAGGGCCGGGTCTCCCCCGTCCCCGCCGGGGCCTGGGAGTACGAGCTGAACGGGGTCCGGGTCCTGGAGTCCTGGTTCACCTCGCGCACGGCACCCGGCACCCCCGGCACACTGGAGGCGATCCGGCCCGCCGCCTGGCTCCAGTCCTGGACCTCGGAGCTGCTGGAGCTGATCACGGTGCTGGCGCTGCTGGCCGAAGTACGTGCGGAGAAGGCCGGGTTGCAGGCCCGCAGCACGATCACGGCAACGGACCTGCGCCACCGCGCGATCCTCCCTCCCCCGCGCTCCGCCCACCTGCCCGCCTCCGTCCTGGACCAGCCCGAAGAGGGCCCGGAAGGCCAGTTCGCGCTGCTGTAGGAGCCCCGGGGTTCCGCCTCGCCGCCGACGGCGCCCCGGCTAGACGGCCTGACCTGAATCGTCGGTCAGAGCGGCCGCGGTCAAGGTGAGGTGCCGGACCAGGACGTCGGCCGCGGTGTCGGCGTCGCGGGCCAGCGCCGCCTCCTCCAGCCTGCGGTGCTCCTCGGCGCCGTCCCGGCCCGGGTCGCGGTGCGCCGACCAGCGGCGGGCCAGCTCACTCGCGGTCCACAAGCGGTCGAACACCTCCAGCAGCGCGCGATTGCCGCACGCCTCCAGCAACGTGCGATGGAAGGCTCGGTGCGCCTCGGCCCAGGCGCCGGTGTAATGCTCGCCCTCCTGCGGCGCGTACGCCGGAGTACGCGCCAGACGGTGGTGGGCGGCCCGCACCCGGGCCTCCCAGTCGACGTCGCCGCGCTCGATCGACATGCGCAGGACGACCGGTTCGACGGTTCGGCGGGCCTCCGCGATCTCCTGCCAGCGGCGGTCGGAGAAGGACGGGACCGCGAAGCCGCGGTTGGGCAACCGATCGGCGAGCCCCTCGCCGACCACCCGCACGAGCGCCTCGCGCACCACGGCCAGGCTCACGCCCTGCTCCTTGGCGAGGTCCTGCGGCTTGAGGGGGGCGCCGGGGGCGTGGTCGCCGCGCATGATCGCGTCCCGCAGGTGCGTATAGACCTGCTCGGAGAGCATCTGCTTCCCCTGCGGGGCCGGGGAGTGCGCCGTCTGAGTCATGCGCCCATCCTAGACGACCGGATAGACGATTCCTTGGATAATCGATTATTGCTGTTACAGTCGATTCACCAGCCGCCGAAGGACGTCATCGTCCGGACAGGAACGACCGCCATGCCCATGAACGACCCCTTCGCCCGCCTCCCCGAGGCGGCCTCCTTCACCGTCACCAGCACCACCGTCGACGACGGCGCCGCCTGGCCGCCCGCGCAGCACGCCTCCGGCCTGCCCGGCGGCAGGGACATCTCCCCGCAGCTGTCCTGGAGCGGCGCCCCGGCGGGCACCAAGAGCTATGCCGTCACCGTCTACGACCCCGACGCCCCCACCGGGTCCGGGTTCTGGCACTGGGCGGTCACCGACATCCCCGCCACCGTCACCGGGCTCCCCGAGGGCGCCGGGGACGACACCGGCTCACAACTGCCCGAGGGCGCCTATCAGTTGCCCAACGACGCCCGCGCGGCCCGCTATCTCGGCGCCGCCCCGCCGGCCGGGCACGGCCCGCACCGGTACTTCGTCGTGGTCCACGCCCTCGACGTCCCCTCGACAGGCGTCCCCGCCGACGCCACACCGGCCGTCCTCGGCTTCACCATGGCCGGTCACACCCTCGGCCGCGCGGTACTGACCGCCACCGCCGAGACGCCCGCCTGACGACACCGCGCCACCCGACTCCCCGGAGACCCCACCGCCATGCACCTTCAGAGCCTTCCCGACCCCACCCTTCCCGACTCGGCCCTTCCCGACTCGGCCCTTCCCGACTCGGCCCTTCCTGGTGCCGGCCGGACGGACCTGGACACCGTCCGCGCCGTCAGCCAGGCCGTCACCGCCGCCCACCTGTTCATCTACCTCGTCCCCGAGACCGCCGAGGAGGCGGCCGGGCTCGGCGTGACCGACCCAGGCCCGGCGTATCTGGCCTTCCGGTCGGCCGCGATGGGCGCGGTTCCGTGGCAGGTCACGCTCGCGGCCTTCTACAACTTCAGCCCCCGGGCGGTGCGGGCCATGGCGGGCGCGTGGGACGCCGCGCCGCCCGAGCGATGGCGGGCCGCCCGTTTCCTGGCCGCCGGACGGGCGATGCGGCGCGTCGGCGTGCAACTCACCGGCGACCACATAGCCGAGGCGCGCTCGCTGATCGACCCGGTCGTCGCGGGTGCCGACTACGCCGGCAAGGTGCTGGCCGCCGCGAACGCCTCGGTCGCGCTTCCCCCCGACCCGCTCGTCGCACTCTGGCAGCAGATCACGGTGGTGCGGGAGTGGCGCGGTGACGCACACCTCGTGGTGCTCGCCGACAACGGTCTCGGGCCGTGCGACTGCCTCGTCCTGCACACCGCGACCGGCCGCCTTCCGGCCGCCCTCGCGCGAGCGACCCGGCAGTGGGACGACGAGGAGTGGAGCGCGGCGACGGCACGCCTCGCCGCCCGCGGCTGGCTCGACTCCGACTCCGCGCTCACCGACGCCGGCAGCGCGGCACGCGAGCGCATGGAAGCGGAGACGGACGAGCACTGCGCCGCGCTGTGGGCGCCGATCGGCGCCGCGGGTGCCCGCCGCTTCGCCTCGCTCATCGCGCCGATCACCGACGCGTTCACCGCGGCGGGCACGTTCCGGGCCGTCGCCGAACAGGCCGATCCCGCCTAGGGCCGCCCGCCGCCCGCGTTCTCCGCCCCGCCGCCGACGACCGAGCGGGTGCGGGGAACCACGCGATCGACCCCGCCGGAACCCGTACCCGCCGAACCAGCGCGGCTCACCGCGGCACGTACGCGTCCAGGACCCGCCCCAACGCCCGCTCGAAAACGGCCTCCAGATCGATCGGCCCCGGATCCTCCGCGAACGCCTCGGCCATCCTCGGATACGCCCCGGACGCCACCTGCCGTGCCAGATACGCGCCCCGCACCGCGTTCTCCTCGTCCTCCGACCAGGGCAGCGCCCGCACCCGCTCGGCGGTGTCCAGCTCGTTGCGCACATACGTCGTCACCACGCCGTTGAGCATGGCGATGAGTTCGAGCTTCTCGCCGTAGCGGACCTCCAGCGGGTCCAGGCAGGCCAGGCAGTGCTCCAGATAGCGCAGGGTGTGCGGGCTGAACCCGTAGACCGGTGACATCAGGCGCGGCATCCACGGATGCCGGTGCATCAGCGCGCGCGCCTCGTGCGCCACCCGCGTCAGATCCGCCCGCCAGTCCCCGCTCGGCGGCCACAGCGCGTGCTCCGCGCCGACCGCGTCCATCATCAGCTCGTACAGGTCCTCTTTGCGCGGCACGTAGTTGTACAGCGACATCGTCCCGCACCCCAGCTCCGCCGCGACCTGCCGCATCGACACCGCGTCGAGCCCGCGCGCGTCGGCGATCCGCACGGCGGCGGCCGCGATGTCGTCGCGGGTGTAGGCCGGTCTCGGCCCGCGTCCGGTGCGCTCGGGGCGCGCCCAGATCACCTCGGGGACGGCCCCTCTGGCTGCCATGTCATCACCTCGCCCACCATCCTAGTTACGTACACCGTACGTAGTGCGCTATGGTCGACGCATGTCAACTACGTACGCTGTACTTAGTGAAGGTCTGGAGAAGCGCTTCGGTGCCGTCCCCGCCCTGCGCGGACTCGATCTGGCGGTCGCCCGGGGCACGGTCTGCGGGCTGCTGGGGCCCAACGGCGCCGGGAAGACCACCGCGGTCCGCCTGTTGACCACGCTGCTGCGGCCGGACGCCGGCTCCGCGCGGATCGCCGGGCACGATCTGGTCCGGGAGGCCGCCGCCGTACGGAGACTGATCTCCGTCACCGGTCAGTACGCCTCGGTGGACGGCGATCTGACCGGCCGGGAGAACCTGCGGCTGTTCGCCCGGCTGCACCGGGTCAGGAAACCGGCCGCGCGCGCCGACGAACTGCTGGAGCGCTTCGGCCTCACGGCGGCCGCCGGTCGCAGGGCCGCCACCTACTCGGGCGGTATGCGGCGCCGCCTCGACCTCGCCGCGAGCCTCGTGCGCCGCCCGGAGGTGCTGTTCCTGGACGAGCCGACCACCGGCCTCGACCCGGCGGGCCGTGGCCATGTCTGGCAGGCGGTACGGGATCTCACCGCGGACGGTACGACCGTACTGCTGACCACGCAGTACCTGGAGGAGGCCGATCAACTCGCCGACGACATCGCCCTGCTGGACCGGGGCCGGATCGCGCACACCGGCTCGCCCGCCGAACTCAAGGCGCTCATCGGGTCGTACGCCGAGGCCGTGGTCGCCCATCCGGACGCGCTCGGCGCGGCGGCCACCGTGCTCGACCGGCTCACCGGCCGTGAACCGGTGTTCGACCGCGAGCGCGCCGCCGTCGGCGTCCTCACCACCGACCCGACGCTGACCCTGCCCCGCCTGGTGCGCGAACTCGACGCGGCGGGCGTCCCGTTGCTGGACGCGAGCCTGCGCCCGCCCACCCTGGACGATGTCTTCCTGCGGCTCACCGGAACCGCGGTCACGTCCCGGACCGAGGCCGACCCCGGCACCGACCGCATCGAGGAGCAGGCCGCATGAGCGCACTGGCGTACGACGGACTGGCCATGACGGGGCGGCAGTTGCGCCGGGTGCGCAACAGTCCGGGCCTGGCCGTCCTGACCCAGCTGATGCCGGTCAACATGCTCCTGTTCTTCGGCTATGTCTTCGGCAGCGCGCTGGCGATGCCCGGCCGGGAGTACCGCGCCTTCCTGGTGCCGGGGCTGCTGGCCGCGACCGCGGCGGGCGGGCTGATGACCGGGATGTTCCAGGCCGCCGCGGACACCCACCGGGGCGTCATGGACCGGTTCCGGGCGCTGCCGATGAGCCGGGCCGCCGTGCCGCTGGGGCAGGCCGTCGCGGACCTCGTGGTCACCGCCGTCGGCACGGTGCCGCTGCTGCTGGTGGGGCTCGCGGTGGGCTGGCGGGTCGAGGGGTCGGTGTCCGAAGCCGTGGGCGCGGTGGGGCTGTTGCTGCTCTTCCGGTTCGCCTGTACCTGCGTCGGCATCCATGTGGGCCTGCTCACCCGCAGCGAGGAAGCGGCCGGGCAGCTCGGCGCCGCCTCCTTCGTGCTGCCGCTGCTGTCCGGCGCGTACATCCCGACCGGCCGTCTGCCCGGATGGCTGCGGACACTCGCCGAGTGGAACCCGATCAGCGCGGTGACCACCGCCCTGCGGGACCTGTTCGGCAACGCGCCCGTGCCGCGCGGCGCCGCCTGGCCGGTGGCCCATCCGGTCGCCGGGTCGCTCGCCTGGAGCCTCGCCCTGATCGCGGTGTTCCTGCCGCTCGCGGTGCGCCGCCACCGACGCGGCGAGTGACGTACGCGGTACTGACAGACCCGCCCGAGGGGGAGATCATCCACCCCATGGAGCACCTCGCGGATCTTCCCCCGGCACACCCCTCGGCACCCCAGCCACTGCCTCTGGAGGGCGTCACCGTCGTCGCCGTCGAACAGGCCGTGGCCGCGCCCTTCGCGACCCGGCAGCTCGCCGATCTGGGGGCCCGGGTCATCAAGGTGGAGCGGGTGGACGGGGGCGACTTCGCGCGGGGCTACGACACCGCGGCGGGCGGGCTCGCCTCGCACTTCGTGTGGTGCAACCGCGGCAAGGAGTCCCTCGCCCTGGACCTGAAGGACCCGCGCGGCCGGGAGGTCGTACGGCGGCTGGTCGCGGACGCGGACGTGTTCGTGCAGAACCTGGCGCACGGGGCCGCGGCCCGGCTCGGTCTGGACGCGGCCACCCTGTGCGCGGCCCATCCGCGGCTGATCGCCGTGGACATCTCGGGCTACGGCCCCCGCGGCCCGTACGCGGACAAGCGGGCCTACGACATGCTGGTGCAGTGCGAGACGGGTCTGGTGTCGGTCACCGGGACACCGGAGCGGCCGGTGAAGGCGGGGATCCCGGCGGCGGACATCGCGGCGGCCATGTACGCCTTCTCGGGGGTGCTGGCGGCGCTGGTGCGCCGGGGCGTCACCGGGCGCGGTGGTGCGGTGGAGGTGTCCCTGCTGGACTCGCTCGCGGAGTGGATGGGCCATCCGCTGCACCACACGATGCACGGCGGCGAGCCCCCGGCGCGCACCGGTCTCGCGCATCCCGTCATCGCGCCCTACGACGCCTACCCGACGGCGGACGGCGGCCAGGTGCTCCTGTCGGTGCAGAACGACCGGGAGTGGCGGCGGCTCGCCGAACAGGTCCTTGAGCGGCCGGAGTTGGGGACGGACCCGGGGTTCGCGACGAACGCGGCGCGGGTCGCGCACCGGGCGGAGACGGACGCGGCGGTGGCGCGGGCACTCGGCGCGCTGGACACCGACGAGGCGCTGGCGCGGCTGGAGCGGGCGGGGCTCGCCTGCGCCCGGCTGCGGGATCCGCGTGAGCTGGCGGAGCATCCGCAGCTGGCGGCCCGGGACCGGTGGCGTCAGGTGGGTTCGCCGGTGGGGCCGTTGCGGGCGCTGCTGCCGCCGCTCACGCTGCCGGGCGGGGGCGAGGCGCGGATGGGCGACGTGCCCGCGCTCGGACAGCACACCGGGGCGCTGCTGCGTGCCGTGGGAATGACGGACGACGAGATCGCAGCGCTGTGCCGGGACGGTGTGGCGGCCTGAGCGCGGACCCTGGACGGGGTCCAGGACCGTCGGTTCGCCCAGTGAGCGCCGGGCGGGCGCTCAAGGGGGATCAGTGGCCGGATCGGGGCCGGATCAGTGGCCGGTCGAGGACCGGACTAGTGGCCGCCGAACAGCGAACGACGCAGTCTGCGCAGGGGCGCGAAGAGGGAGACCCGGCGGACCCGCGCGCCCCGGTCGCTGTGCGTGCGCCGGGTGTCCCGCGCCGTCAGCTCCCGCATCAGCGAGGTCGCCTCGACGGTCTTCTGCTGGGGTATGGCGGGCCCGCCCAGCACCGCCAGATGCCGGTCGAGGCGCGAGCTGGTCGCGCTGCTCCCGCAGGTGATCGCAGGGACCCTGGCCCTGCTGCGCACTGTTATCTGTTCCATGTCACTCCCCACCCGTACGAGTCCGCCCGGCCCCGGGCAGAGTAACCCTATCTCCCCACCGGGGCACTCGTGTATCGCGCCTTCAGGATTCACCTTCCCCGTAAGGGGGTTGACCATCCCAAGCCGACTACTCTCCGAATCCGACCGGTTTCAGGGCGAGTTGGACAATGGGCTGGCCGACGGCCCGGGTCGGTCCGCCGCTCCGGGGCGGCCGTCACCGCGCGTGACGCCCGCCGGGCGCCGACCCCTTCGCGATCAAGGGCGGGTCGCCCCCGAGGAGCCCCAGGGTGACGACGGGGTCCGGTGGCGGCCCGGCGGCGGCCGGTCCGTCGCCGCGACCGCGACCGCCCGCACCGGTCGGCGGCGGCCGGTCCGTCGCCGCGACCGCGACCGCCCGCACCGGTCGCGGCGCGGGCGGGGGAAGTGGTGCGGAGGCGGCCGGGAACGTGGTCCATCTCACGCGCCCGGCCGTCCGGTCGGCGGAGGCCCCATCGGCCAGAGTCCCCGCCGCCGCGCCGGGCGACCCCGCCGGGTGCACACGGCGGGCTCACCCGGGAGTACCAGGTGTTACGTCTATTACGTCTATTACGTCTGTGCCGCCTGTGACGCCTGTGACGCCTGTCGCGCCGACGCCGCGGGCCGCTCGGTCCGTTCACCCTGACGGGCGGGCCCGGTGGTGCGCCGTCACATGCTCACCCGTTCGGGTCAGCCGGCCGCGTTGGTGAGGGCCGGCAGGTAGCCGCCGGACTGGCCGTCGGCGGTGGGGTGGTACGACTCGGTGAGGTCCAGCACATTGAGGCTGTGGAGCCAGGAGCTGCTGGAGCAGATCTCGTGGCTGGAGAAGGCGCTGCGGACGTCACCGAAGGCGAAGCCGTGGGCGGAGACACGGGACTGGATGGTGCTGTCCAGGGTGTCGGCGGCACCGTTTATGGCCGACCGCTTCGTGTCGGACAGGCCGAGGCAGACCTGGCCGAGCAGATAGAAGCGCGGGTAACCGACCACGACCACACGGGCGTTGGGCGCCTTGGAGTGGATCGCGTTGTAGACGGTGTCGAGCTTCCCCGGCAGCGTGTTGGTGATGTAGGTCTTCGCGCTGGCGATGGCGGACAGACAGGTGCTGTCGGAGTTCAGCACGCACGTCTGCATGACGCTCGCGAACCCGGCGTCGTTGCCGCCGATGCTGATGGACACCAGCGAGGTGGAGGAGTTGAGCGAGCCGAGCTGGCCGGCCATCACATCGTCCGTCGTGGCGCCCGAGCAGGCGTTGAAGGCGAAGGAGGCCGGCTTGTGGGCGGCGTTCCACAGGTAGGCCGCGGAGTTGGTGCTGCGGTCGCAGTCGCCACTGGAGCTGATGTAGCTGCCGGCGCCGACGCCGGAGGCGTAGGAGTCGCCCAGCGCCACATAGCCACCGCTGTTGGACGCCGCCTGCGCCGACGCCGCCTGCGTGAAGCCGAGGCCGAGCGCGAGGAGGAGTGGAGCAACGAATCCGACAAGCCGGGAACGTCTCATGGTGTTTCTCCCAGGTGAGCAGGAAGTCTGCGGCAACTTAAGTAGCAACTACGCGCGTTGAGCGGAAGTGTTCATGTCAAGAATTTTTGACTCTCAATAAGACCGTCTTCAAAGATTTACTGCTTATGTATTGCGCGTACATGTCAACTGTGTTGACCACGCCTCAGACACCTGCTCCCGTGGGTTTTCCGGGGGACGGCCACCCTTGACGCCCCCCTCGGGCCTGCGCGACATTAAAGCCCGGCATCCGGCGCTCCGGGGGGCAAAGTCGTCAATGCGCACCTTACGGATCAACAGGGAACTGTCGCCGTTGTTCGCGGGCGCCGCCGCGGCCGTCTCGACGGCCGGCGCGCTGCTCGCCCTCACCGGTTCGAACTCCGCGCTGCGCGGCCCGTGCGCGCTGCTCCTTTTGTTGCTCGCGCCGGCCACCGCGCTCGCCGCGGCCCTGCGCGGCCTCGACCCGTTCGGCCGGGCCCTGTGCGCACTCGCGGGCGCGGTGGTCGTCGACATGCTGGTGGCCCAGGTGATGCTCGCGGTGCACCAGTGGTCCGTCCGGGGCGGGGTGGCCGCCGTCGCCGTACTGAGTCCGGCCCTGCTGCTCCTCACGCTTCTCCGGGATCGAATTGCCGGTAAAAGCACACAAGACTGAGCAAGGTGAGCCACCGTTACGCAACGGGCCAATCATGGGAAAGGTGAGGCACCTTCCAGGTCTTGCCTTTCGGGCTCAACCGTCAATACCGTCATACAGCTCAACCGCGGCGGTTCGCCGGTGCGCGGTCCCTGGGGAGGGCCGGGCGCCCTGGTGGGTCCGCCGTGCAGCGCGGTAGGGGGGTGCCGTGCCCGGTGACCGCGAGCGGTGACCGGGCCGGGCCGCGCGACCGGCCGCCATACCCGTCCGGCGGCCCGGACAGCTTCGCCAAGCTCGTCCACGGGCACGGAGTTCCGCTCGCCGTGCCCCGGAGGAGAACCCCCCTTTCGAACCGGACCCTGAGCCGGGCCGCCCGGGGGTGGGCGGCCCACCGGACGAGAGGGAACCAACCATGAGTTCAGCGCTGCGCCCGCCGAGTCCGGGCCGCGAACCGCTGCTCGTCACGCACTACCGGCCCATCTCCTCGCACCTGGCGATCACTCCACCGGTGAGCGTCGTGATCCCCGCCATGAACGAGGCGAGGAACCTGCCCTACGTCTTCAAGAGCCTTCCCGGCTGGATCCACGAGGTCGTCCTCGTGGACGGCAACTCCACCGATGACACCGTCGAGGTGGCACGGTCCCTGTGGCCGCGCCTGAAGGTCGTCCCACAGCGCGGCCGGGGCAAGGGGGACGCCCTGATCACCGGGTTCGAGGCGTGCACCGGCGACATCATCGTGATGGTCGACGCGGACGGCTCGGCGGACGGCGGCGAGATCGTCAGCTATGTCTCCGCGCTGGTCTCCGGCGCCGACTTCGCCAAGGGCTCCCGCTTCGCCAACGGCGGCGGCACCGACGACATGACCTTCGTCCGCAAGCTCGGCAACTGGGCGCTGTGCACCGTCGTCAACCGCAAGTTCGGCGCCCGCTACACCGATCTGTGCTACGGCTACAACGCGTTCTGGCGGCACTGCCTCGACAAGATCGACCTCGACTGCACCGGCTTCGAGGTCGAGACGCTGATGAACATCAGAGTGGTCAAGGCGGGCCTGAGAGTGCAGGAGATCCCGAGCCACGAGTATCTGCGCATCCACGGCACCAGCAATCTGCGGGCGGTGCGCGACGGGCTGCGGGTGCTGCGGGTGATCCTGCGCGAGCGCTCCAACCGGCGGGCCCTGCGCCGCCGGGTGCGGCACTCCCCGCTGCTCAAGGCCCGGCGGGGAGAGGCGTCTTGAGCGATCCCGGCATCTCCGTCGTGATCTGCGCCTACACCGAGGACCGCTGGGAGGACGTCCTCGCGGCGGTCTCCTCGGTGCGGGCGCAGTCGTACCCGGCCCTGGAGACCCTCCTGGTCGTGGACCACAACCCGGCCCTCGGCGCACGGCTGGAGCACGCGTACCGGACGGCCGAGGGCGTCCGGGTGCTGCCCAACTCCGGCCCGCGCGGCCTGTCCTCGGGCCGCAACACCGGCATCGCCGCCTCCCGCGGCGAGGTGATCGCCTTCCTGGACGACGACGCCGTGGCCGAACGGGACTGGCTGCGCCGCTTCGCCGAGGCGTACGCCGATCCCCGGGTGCTGGCGGTCGGCGGGCGCACCGAGCCGGTGTGGGCGTCAGGGCGGCGGCCCCGCTGGTTCCCGGAGGAGTTCGACTGGGTGGTGGGCTGCACCTACCGGGGCCTGCCGCCGGGCCGGGTGCGGGTGCGCAATGTCCTGGGCGGCAACGCCTCGTTCCGGCGTACGGCCTTCGAGGCGGCGGGCGGCTTCGCCACCGGCATCGGACGCGACGGCGGCCGGCGCCCGCTCGGCTGCGAGGAGACGGAGCTGTGCATCCGCCTCACCCGCGCCCGCCCCGACGGTGTGCTGCTCATCGACGACCGCGCGGTGATCCACCACCGGGTACCGCGGATCCGGGAGAACTTCGCCTACTTCCGCACCCGCGCCTACGCCGAGGGCCTGTCCAAGGCCCTGGTGGCCCGCAGCGTCGGCGCGGACAAGGGGCTGGAGTCCGAACGCCGTTACACCACCCGGGTGTTGCCCGCCGGAGTCGCCCGGGGACTGCGCGACGCCCTGCTCGGCCGACCGGGCGGGGCGGGCCGCGCGGGCGCCATCGTCGCCGGGGTGCTCACGGCCGCGGGAGGGTTCGCGGTGGGGAGCCTGCGGGCGCGCCGGGGGTCGTACGCCTTCGCGGGGACCGGCGACCGGACCGGGGACCGGCGAGCCGACAGGGGCCCGCATGAGTGACCGCCCCGTGCCCGTCCTCATGTACCACTCCGTCGCCACCGCGCCCAGCGCCGCCACCCGGACCCTGTCCGTCGCACCGGACGCGTTCGCCGAACAGATGTCCCTCATCGCGGAGTTCGGCAGCACACCCGTCACCACCGCCGAGCTGGCGGCGCACTGGCGCGACGGCCGGGCGCTGCCCGCGCGCCCGGTGCTGATCACCTTCGACGACGGCTACGAGGGCGTGCACCGGCACGCCCTGCCGCTGCTCGCCCGGCACGGCTTCCCGGCCACCCTGTTCGTCTCCACCGGCTGGCTGCGGGGCGCGTACGACACCGGGGGCGGCCTCGACACCATGCTCGACTGGCACCAGGTACGGCGGCTCGCCGCCTGCGGCGTGGAGATCGGCGGGCACAGCCACACCCATCCGCAGCTGGACCAGCTGGACGAGGCGGCGCTGGCCGGGGAGCTGGGCCGGTGCACGGAGATCCTCGCCGCTGAACTCGGGGCGCGGCCGCGGTCGTTCGCGTATCCGTACGGCTACTCCAGCCGCCGGGTGCGCCGGGCGGTGCGCGCGGCCGGGTACGCGCAGGCGCTCGCCGTCGGCAACGGGCTCGCCCGCCGCGCCCAGGGGCCGTACGCGCTGCGCCGGGTCACGGTGCGCCGCGGTACGGACGCCGAGGAGTTCACGCGGCTGCTGCGGGGCCAGGGCATCGGCCGTACGTTCGCCGGGGACCGGGCCCTCACCCGGGGGTACGCGCTCGTGCGCGGGGCGCGGCGGATCGGCCCGGCGCTCCGGAAGGCCGGTCGGGCCCGTGACTGACACGACCACCGCGCCCGGGCCGGAGGCGGCGCGGGCGCCCGGCGCGGGCCGGAGGCGGCGCGGGCGCCCGGCGCCGCCCGCGCCCCGGGCGGGGGTCCGCTGCTGCGCAACGCGTACGCGCTGATGCTCAACACCGGGATCTCCGCCGTCCTCGGCCTCGGTTTCTGGCTGGCCGCGGCGCACTACTACTCCGATGCCGCGGTCGGCCGGGGCTCGGCCGCCATCGCCGCGATGAAGCTGCTCGCCGGGCTCACCGCGGTGACCCTGACCGGCGCGCTGGCCCGGTTCATCCCGGTGTCCGGGAAGCGCACCGGCCGCTTCATCTTCCGTACGTACGCGGGCAGTTCACTGGTCGTGGCGCTGGCCGCCGGGGTCTTCCTGGGCACGCTGGACGCCTGGGGCCCGTCGTACCGCTTACTGCACGGCCCGCTCCCCGGCCTCGGCTTCGTGGCGGCCGTGGTCGCCTGGAACCTGCTCACCCTCCAGGACGGGGTGCTGACCGGGCTGCGCAGCGCGCCCTGGGTGCCGGTGGGCAACACGGTGTTCTCGGCGGTGAAGCTGGTGCTGCTCGCCGCGTTCGCCGTCGCCGTACCGGCCACCGGTGTCTTCGTGTCCTGGGTGGCCGCGATCGCCACCTCCGTGGTGCCGCTGGGCTGGCTGGTGTTCCGGCGCCTGGTGCCCCGGCATGTCGCGGCGACCGCCGGGCGGGCCGGGCCCCCGGCCGCGCGGGAGGTCGGGCGGTTCCTGGCCGGGGACTACACCGGCTCCCTGTTCTCGCTCGCCGTGGTCTACCTGGTGCCGGTGATCATCGCCGCGCAGGTCAGCTCCGCGGAGAACGCGTACTTCTACATCACCACCACCATCGGCGGCACCTGCAATCTGCTCGCCGTCAACATGGGCGCCTCCCTCACCGTGGAGGGCTCGCACGACCCGGAGCGGCTGGCCGCCAACGCCCGCGCGGCGCTGTGGCGGATGGCCCGGATCATGCTGCCGATCAGCGCCGCGCTGTTCCTCGGCGCGCCCTGGATCCTCGGTGTCTTCGGCGCGGGCTACGCGGACGCGGCGACCGGGCTGCTGCGCCTGTTCGCCGTCGGCACCCTGCTCCGGGTCGTCATGGAGACCCACTTCGCCGTCCTGCGCGCCCAGAGCCGCACCGCCGGACTCGCCTGGCTCCAGGGTTTGTTGTGCGTCCTGGTGCTCGGGCTCACCCTGCTGCTCCTGCCCCGGATGGGGCTCACCGGCGCGGGGGTCGCCGAGATCTCCAGCCTGGCCGTGATCGTCTCGATCGCCGCGCCGCGACTGTGGCGGACGGTGCGGGCGGGGGCGCCGGTACCCGGGTCCGCGCGGGGGGCGGGGGGCGTGCCGGACGCGGTGGCGCCGGACGGGGATCTGGCGGATCTGGGGCTGCGGGAGGAGGAGCCGGTACGACGGCGCCGGGTGCCGGCGTGGGCACGGCAACGGGCCGCCGAGGAGGCCGTACCCCCCACGGAGCCGGAGCCCACGCCGGACCCCGCTCCCCCCGCCCGCCATCCGCGCTCCACGCTCCCGATCTGCGCGCTCCTGGTCACCGCCCTCCTCCTCTACTGGCTCCCCGCCCTGCGGCTCGGGGAGGGTGATCTGGACCGGATGGGCGGCCTGGGTCTGGTCTCGGTGCTGCCGTGGCCCACGCTTCTCGGCGCGGCGCTGCTGGTCGTGGTGTTCGCCGGGCTGCTGTGGCAACGCCGGGAGCACCGGGCCCTGTTGCTGGTGACGCTCGTCGTCACGGTCGTGTCGCTGCACGCGCTGCCGGCCGTGATCGAGACCGAGCCGCGGTTCGCGACGGCCTGGCAGCACCTGGGCTTCCTCGACTACATCGACCGCACCGGGTCGGCCGTCCCGGACCTGGACGCCCGCTGGAGCTGGCCCGGTTTCTTCGCGGTGGCCGCGTTCGCCGGCCGGGCCTGCGGGGTCACCGACTTCACGGAGGTCATCCGCTGGTGGCCGACGGCGATCCAACTCGCCTATCTGGCACCGATGCTGCTGCTGGTCCGGTCGGTGCGCGCGGACTGGCGGGCGAAGTGGACGGGCGTCTGGCTGTTCGTGCTGTGCGGCTGGGTCGGCCAGGACTACTTCTCCCCGCAGGGCTTCACCTTCCTGCTGTATCTGCTCTTCACGGCGGTCCTGCTGGTCTGGTTCCGCCCGCCCCGGGCCCTGACGGCACGGCTGCGCCCGGGCGAGGCGGAACCCCCGCCGCTCGACCGGCGCGGGCGGACCGTTCTCCTGCTGCTGTTGCTGGGCCTGTACGCCGCGACCGTGCCCGCGCACCAGCTGACCCCGTTCGTGATGCTGGGCGTCCTCGCGGCCCTCGTCCTGCTGCGCCGCTGCGAGCTGCGCGGACTGCCCCTGCTGTGCGCGGTGCTCGTCGCCGTCTGGCTCGGCTTCATGGCGGAGCCGTACTGGTCCGGGCACTTCGACGACCTCTTCGGCGGGATCGGCGGGATCGGCGGCAATGTCTCCACCTCCGTCTCCGGCCGTATCCAGGGCGGCGATCCGACCCACAAGCTGGTCCTGTACACCCGGGTGCTGCTGGCCGCCGCCGTACTGGCCCTGGCCTGCGGGGGCTGGTGGCGCCGGCGCCTGCACCGGTACCGCGAACGGTCCCTGCCGGTCCTCACCCTCGTGCCGTTCCTGGGCTTCGGCATGCAGTCGTACGGCGGTGAGATGGCGCTGCGGGTCTTCATGTTCGCGGTGCCGGGCGCGGCCCTGCTCGGTGCTCTCGCCCTGTTCCCCCGTCCCACGGGATCGCGGCGGCCGGTCCTCGCCCTCGGTGCCGCGCTGCTCGCCGGGCTGCTGCTGATGGGCGGCTTCCTGGTGGCCCGGTGGGGCAACGAGCCCTTCGAGCGCACCCGGCCCGGCGAGGTCGCGGCGATGAACTGGGTGTACGCCCACGACCGGCCGACCGTACGGCTGTTGTGGCTGAGCGATGACACGGTGAACGATGTGACGCCGTCGCTGCCGTGGGGCGCGAAGGACATGGAGCGGGTCGACTACGTCCCGACGCTCGCGCCGACCGATCCGGCCCGGGTGTCCGGGCTGGTCGAGGCGCTCAAGGACGCGGGGCCGCAGTCGTATCTCCTGGTGAACGAGAGCCAGGTGACGTATCTGCGGCTGGACTCGGGCTATCCGGCGGCCTGGGGGCCCCGGCTCACCCGGAGCCTGGACACCCGGCCGGAGCTGACGAAGGTCCTGGTCAACGACGATGTCACGGTGTACGCCCTGCGCGCGCGGCCCCCGGGCGCCGTCCCCGAGCCGCGCCCCGGTCCGGTCGGGCCCCGGGTGACCTGGACGCCCTGGTCGGTGGTCGGGGCACTGGCCGCCGTCGTCCTGACGCTGCTGCTGGCGGCGCGTGAGGTGGTGCGGGTGGCGGTGCGGCCGGGGGCGCGCCACGTGCGGTTGCTCCAGGGGGGTTTCTGGTTCTCCCTGCCGCTGCTGGCGGTGGTGCTCGCGGTGCTGGTGCAGCGGTTCCTGACCCTGAAGTGAGGGTCAGCGGTCGAGCCACTTCACCTCGTACGGCCGCAGGGTGAGCCGGTCGCCGTCCACCCGCGCGCCGATCGCGCGGTCGCGGGTGTTGACGACGAGGACGGTGCGGTCGCTCGCGAGGACGCGCAGGTCGGGCGCGGCGGCCGTCTCGACGGGGACCGTGCGGAGGCGGGTGCCCGGCGGGAAGGCGGCGGCGAACCGGGACAGCAGGCCGTACATGGGCAGCGGCCGCCCGCCGTCGGCGCGGTCGGTCGGGGTCCACAGGCAGCCGGGGCAGCCGGGGCCGGTGCGCTTCTCGGGATTCCAGTAGAAGGCCGCGTCGGTGCCGCCCCTGGCCAGGGCGATCATGCCGGTGGCCTGGACGGCGCCCCGGTGCGGCTCGGACCAGCCGGCGTCGCCGTCGCCGGGCTCCACGTAGTACTCGGCCCACCACAGGGGAAGGTCATGGGTCTGCCGCCGTACCCAGGCGCTGACGGCGGTCAGTTTCTCCGTGGCGGTGAACTCGTCGGGCCGCGGGCTGCCGCCGTTGGGATAGCTGGCGCCGTCGACGACGGTGAAGTCGGCGCCCGTCTTGTGCGCGTTCCAGTAGGAGAAGGCGTCGAGCACCCGCTGGTCCATCGCGCCCCACGCGCCCCGCACCTGACGGGAGGCGTGGGAGTCGGTCGGGGCGACGCTGTCCATCGGCAGGTAGGGTCCGCCGACCATGATGTCCGCGCCGGTCCTCTTCAGCGCGCGGTACACGCGGTTGTACAGGTCGGTGTACCCCTCGTAGTCCCAGCGGCCCGCGGCCTCGTCCCAGAAGCCCTTGAACTCGTTCCAGACGACGAAGTGCGTCACGTCCGGATAGCGCCGGGCCACGGTCGCGGCGAGGTCGGCGAAGTCCTGGTAGTGGGCGGGGGCGGGCGCGGTCTCCAGGGCCGACCGGCTCCAATCGGTTTTGCCTGCCCCGGACTTGCCGCCCTTCATCCAGTCGGGGGCGCAGCACAGGGTGATCACCGGGGTGCCGCCGGAGGCGCGGACGAAGGCGATCCGGTGGTCCAGGGCGGCGAAGTCGTAGTGCCCCGGGGACGGTTCGGGGTTGTCCGCGCCCCAGCCCATGATCGCCTGGTCCTGCGCCACCCCGCCGCTCGCCCTGAGGAGCGCCCGCACCCGGGCGGTGGCGGCGGGCGCGCCCTCGTCGGCGCTGAACTGGGTGTGGGTGAAACCCCAGCCGACGTACGGCTTCGCGGTGCCGCGCGGCGCGGCCGGGGTGCCGGGCGGCCCGCCGGGCAGTCCGCCGAGCAGGCCAACCAGCAGGGCGAGCGCCGCCGCGATCCCCCCGAGCAGGGCGCCGAGCCGCCATCGCCGGCCAACCGGTACCCACCCATGACGTGCCATCAGGGGCAACAGTATCGGCGCGGTCCGGGGCTTGGGCAGACCTGGAACAACCCCGGGACACCCGGGACAAGCGGTGGAAATGTCGTGCACGGAGGGCATCGGTGGCGGATCATGGCGGCATGCCTGCGAACCCGCACGACGCTCTGCCGATCCGGCTCCACGTCGACGATTCCGACTCGCCGTCCGACGTCGTCGACGCGCTGTTCCTCGGCCGTTTCGCGACGGGCGAGCAGCCGTACTCGCACGCGGTGAACATCGACCGCGTGCGCTCCGGCGCGACCCTGCTGCCCGAGGGCGCCCGGGTGCTCCGGGTCGCCCGGGACGACGATCGCAGCGCCACCCTCGCCGAGGGCGACGGCTGGACCCTGCTGGTCTCCCGCTGGAGCCGGGGCGCGGATGTCACCGTGACCGCGACCAGCGCCGAACTGGCCCAGGAGATCCTCGACCGGGCGACGGACGGCGCGGCCGACGAGCCCGAACCCCAGCCGGAGAACGTGACGATGGGGTTCTGGTACGTGTCCCCGCGCCGCGGCCCGCACCGCACCACCCGGCAGATCTCGGCCGGCACCTGGTCGGAGGTGCGCGCCAACTACACCGCGCCGGTCGCCGAGGCGATGGACCGGCTGATGAAGACCACACCGGAGGACATCGCGGGCCGCCTTCTGCTGCTGCACGGCCCGCCGGGCACCGGCAAGACCTCGGCGCTGCGCACCCTGGCCCGTTCCTGGCGGGACTGGTGCCAGGTGGACTGCGTCCTCGATCCCGAGCGGCTCTTCTCCGACGTCGGCTATCTGATGGACATCGCGATCGGCGAGGAGGACGGCGCGGGCAAGGGCCGCTGGCGGCTGCTGCTCCTGGAGGACTGCGACGAGCTGATCCGCGGCGAGGCCCGGCACACCGCGGGCCAGGCGCTGTCCCGGCTGCTGAACCTCACCGACGGGCTGCTCGGCCAGGGCCGCAATGTCCTGGTGGGCGTCACCACGAACGAGGACCTGGAGCGCCTGCACCCCGCCGTGGTCCGCCCCGGCCGCTGCCTGGCCCGCATCGAGGTGGGCCCGCTCACCCACGAGGAGTCGGTGCACTGGCTCGGCACCCAGGAGGGCGTCGGCCGCGAGGGCGCCACCCTGGCCGAGCTGTACGCGCTGCGCCGGGGCACCACACCGACCTCGGTACCGGGGGCGCGCAACGGCGCGGACGCGGGGCTGTACCTGTAGTGCTTTCATGAAGACGTGACCTTGTCGGTCGGCACCTCCGGGTGGCAGTACAAGGACTGGCGGGACCGCGTCTATCCGGCCGGGGTCCCGGCACGGCTGTGGCTGGAGGAGTACACCCGGCTGTTCGCCACGGTGGAGATCAACAACGCGTTCTACCGGCTGCCGTCGTACGAGAATTTCGCCGCCTGGCGCTCCCGGGTGCCACCGGATTTCGTGGTCGCGGTCAAGGCCAGCCGCTATCTGACCCATATCAAGCGGCTGAGGGACCCCGCCGAACCGGTGCACCGGCTGATGGCCCACGCGGCGGGCCTGCGCGACCGGCTCGGACCGGTGCTGCTCCAGCTCCCGCCCACGCTGCGCGCCGACCCGGCCCTGCTGGACGCCTGTCTGGCCTGCTTCCCGGCCGGTACGCGGGTCGCGGTGGAGCCCCGGCACGACTCCTGGTGGACGCCCGAGGTGCGCGAGGTCCTCGTCTCCCGCGGCGCGGCCCTGTGCTGGGCCGACGTCCTGTCCCGCCCGGTCACCCCGCTGTGGCGCACCACCGACTGGGGCTATGCCCGCTTCCACCAGGGCCGCGCCCACCCCTGGCCGCACTACGGCCGGCGCGCCCTGGAGACCTGGGTGGACCGCATCGCCACGGCCTTCCCCGACGACGAGAGCGTCCACGCCTACTTCAACAACGACCCGGGCGGCGCGGCGGTGGCGGACGCGGTGGCCTTCGGGAGGACGGCGAGGAGGGCGGGCCTGACGGTGACCAGGTTCCCGGAACCGGCGGAACGGCGCTGACGCGCCCCCGCGCCTACCCCCCGTAAGCCGCCCGCAGGGCGTCCCGCACTGCGGACAGCGCCTCCGCCTCCCCCAGTCCCAGCCGCCGGGCCCGGTCGGCGTACGCCTGCGCGGCCATGGACGCCTCGCGCTCCGCGGCCGATCCGGCGGCGGCCACATACGTGCCGAGGCGCCCCCGGGTCTCGATCACCCCGTCGCCCTCCAGCGCCCGGTACGCCTTGGCCACCGTGTTCACCGCGAGCCCCAGGGACTCGGCCAGCCCCCGCACGGTCGGCAGCCGGTACCCCACGGGCAGCACCCCGGACCGCGCCTGCTCGGAAATCTGCGCCCGCACCTGCTCGTAGGGGGGCGCGCTGTCATCGATGCGGATCTTCAGGCTCACAGCCCGATTCTGACGCACGCGCGCGAAAATGAGAGGCACCCCCCGGACAACTCCCCGTACGGTCCCTCCCCATGACATTGATCGTCCGCGATGTGCGCCCCGGCGTACCGGCCGACACCGAGGGCTTCGCCCGGGTGCGCCGACTCGCCCTGCCGTACATCCTGTTCACCTCGGAATCGGTCCGGCACAACACGCTGCACACGCACCCCGACGCCCGCTACCGCCCGCTCGTCGCGGAGGAGGACGGCGAGATCGTCGGCACCGCCCAGGTCCTGCTGGCGTACGACAGCACCGAGCCGGGCCAGGGCCTGCTGAACATCTACGTCCGGCCGGACCGGGCGGGCCGGGGCGCGGGCACGCTGCTGCTGCGCACGGCCGAGGAGTACCTCGCCTCGCTGGACGCGACCAAGGTGTTCAGCTGGATCCTGGACGAACCGGCCAACCGCGCCTTCGCCGAGCGGCACGGCTATCGGTCCGGCCGGTCCGCCCACTTCCTCCGGCTGGACCTGGCCGGCGGCTCACTGCCGCCGCTCCCGGCCACCCCGCCGGGCGTCGAGCTGCGCGCGGCCACCGAGTTCGCCGACGACCCGCGCCCGCTGTTCGAGCTGGACGCGGAGACCCTCCAGGACGAGCCGGGCGACCTCGACCTGGAGTCCCGGGGCTACGACGACTGGCTGACCAGCACCTGGAACCACCCGCTGCTGAACCGCGAGCTGACCATGGCCGCGTGTGTAGACGGCCGCCCGGTCGCCTTCACCGTCGCCTGCACCGACGCCGACGGCCGGTACTCCAGCGCGATGACCGGCACCGCCCGCGCCCACCGCGGCCGCGGTCTGGCCAAGCTCGCCAAGCTGCACTCCCTGCACCGGGCCCGCGCCGCCGGTGTCACCGACGCGTTCACGGGCAATGACGCGGGCAATGATCCGATGATCGCGATCAACAAGTGGCTCGGTTACGAGATCTGTGCGACGGAGGTCCGCCATGTCCGCGAACTCGGCTGAGCCGACGGCCGATCTGACCGTCAGCCTGGTCAAGGGCGGCCGTACGAAGATCCGTTACCCGGCCGGACTGCTCGGGGACGACGGCACCCGGGTCGTGGTCCGGGCGCCCTGGGCGGGCGACGGCACCCGTGACTTCGGGTTCGTGCGCTTCGAGCCGGGCGATGTGTTCACCGAGTACTACTGGCGCGACCGGTGGTACGCGGTGAAGGAGGTGCGCGCCGCGGACGGCCGGGTCAAGGGCTGGTACTGCGACATCACCCGGCCCGCGGTCCGCACCGGCGCGGAACTGGTGGTGGAGGATCTCGACCTGGACCTGTGGTGCTCGGCCGACGGCGGGGACGTACGACGGCTGGACGAGGACGAGTTCGCCGCGAGCGGGCTGGCCGAGCGGGATCCGGGGGCGGCCGCGGCCGCCGTGGCCGCCCTCGACGAGCTGGAGCGGCTCGCCCGCGCGGACGGTTTGGGCGCGCTGCTGGTCTGAGCCGCCCGGCCGGGCCGCGCTCAGACGCCCGCCACCACCGCGTACCGCTCGTCCGTCACCTCCTTCCCCCACAGCACGGCGTCACCGGACAGCCGCTCCACGCGCACTTCCGCCGTCAGCGGCGCCAGCAGCGCGGTGAGCCGGTCTGCGGGTATGCCGACCGGGTGCGACTCGCCCCAGACGCCCTCGACCAGCACGAACCGGCCGCCGGGGCGCAGCAGGCCCCGCCAGTGCCGCAGCACCCGGGCCTGATCGGGCAGCATCCACAGCACATGGCGTACGAGGACCACGTCGAAGCGGCGCTCCCCCACCGGCGGGGTCTCGGCCGGTCCGCACAGCACCTCGGCCGGGTGCCCGGCGAGCTTGGCGCGGGCCCGCTCGGTCATGGCCGGGGACAGATCGACGGCCGTCACCCGGTGCCCCTGCTCGACGGCGAGCAACGACAGGCTGCCGGTGCCGCAGCCGAGGTCGAGCACATCGGCGGGGTGCGCGGGCAGCCAGGAACGGAGTCCGGCCGCCCAGGCGGCCCGCACGGCGGGATCGCGCAGGCCGTGGTCCGGCTCCTCGTCGAAGCCGGCGGCCCGCGCGTCCCAGTCCGGCGGCCCGGCGGTGGTCGTATCGCTGTGCTCACGCTCATCGGTCATGACCGCAGAGTGGCACGCGCCACTGACAGCGTGGCCCGACGGACGGCCCCGCGCCCGGCCGTCAGCTGAGGGCGGAGGCGCAGGTGGTGGTACTGGCGTGCGCCGGGTCGAGGGAGTTGGCGACCTCGTGGAAGACGATGCGGTCGCTCAGACCGGCCAGCACATGCTCGGAGAGGTCCAGCGGGCACAGGTCCTGGAGCAGGACATTGTGCACGTCGGAGCCGCTGAGGTACTGGCTGCGCCAGGGGGTGGCCACCTCGTCGTACCGGGTCGCGATGACCGTGTAGCGCACCCCGGGCACGGTGTCGCCGCCCGCGTTGAGCTTGGTGAGGAAGGCGGAGCCGGGTATCTGGTCGGCGAGGCCGGGGGTGGTGGCCTTGATCAGGCCGGTGGCGCCGGGGAAGTACGGCAGCAGATTGGTCAGGCCGCTGATGGTGGCGCCGTGGTTGTCGGGGGCGATGCCGACGAGCGCGTTGACCTTGGCGGCGCCGCCGAGGAACTTCAGGTAGTAGCGGGGCATCATGCCGCCCTGGGAGTGCCCGACCAGGTCGACCTTGGCGGCGCCGGTGGCCGAGCGCACCTGGTCCACGAAGGAGGCGAGCTGCGCGGCCGACTGGTCGATGGGTCCGAGCCCGAAGAAGACGGGGACGCCGGGGAGTTGGCCGTAGTCCAGGGAGAAGACGCAGTATCCGCGGGCCTCCAGATAGGGGGCGAGGCCGAGCCAGTTGTCGACCGAGTTGCCGAGGGTGCCGTGGACCAGGACGACGGGGCGGGGGTGCGCGGCGGACGGTTTGCAGGAGTAGTCGTTCCAGCCGCTGTGGGTGGCGGTGTCGGCGTGCGCGGCCGTGGCGGGCAGGGCGATCGCGGCGGCGGACAGCAGCAGCGCGGTGAGGGGTCTGAGCACTCGCTTCCAGGGCAGCATCGGGTGATCTCCTTGCGGCTCAAGGGGGAACGGCGGACTGGCCCTGTGATCCGGATCACGAGGATGCTGTTCATTCGTCAAGTTACGGGCGGGTAGCCTCCGGGGGAAGTTACGCGCAAGTAAAACTTCCCGCCTCAACCATCCGCCTGACGTACCGTCACCACACGGGCCGCACCGGGCCATAGGGCGCGATCGTCGCCAGACTCCCGCACAGCGCCCGCACTTCCGCCTCGCCCAGCAGTTCGCACCAGCCGCCGACCACCTCGGCCGCCGCCGCCTCCGCGGCCCGGGTGCAGGCCCGTCCGCGCTCGGTCAGCACGATCAGCCGCGCCCGCGCGTCCCCGGGGTGCGACCGGCGCTCGGCGTACCCCCTGCGCACCACCTCGTCCACCAGTTGGCTCGCCGCCTGCTTGGTCACCCCGAGGTGCGCGGCCAGTTCGGTGACGGTGGCGCCGTCCGGCGCGAGCCGCGCGAAGGCGAATCCGTGCGCGGGCCGCAGATCGGCGAAGCCGCGCGCCACGACCCCCTCATGGATGCGCTGGGTGAGATCGCCCGCCGCGGCGAGCAGGGCGGCGGACAGGGCCATGGCTTCGGAGTTCTGCACGGGGGCATTGAAACACCCTTGACGCATCGGTCAAGCAGCCTGACCATATAGTCAAGCTGCTTGACCACTTGTTCTTGTTCCGAACGGAGAGCCCAGCCATGCCCGTCGTCCGCTCGTCCGACGCCGTGACCCACGAGATCCACGGCGCCCGCTTCATCTCGTACGCCGCCCCGCTCACCGGCAGCGCGGAACTGTGCGCCTGGCGCGGGGAGATCCCGGCCGGCACCCGGGCCCCGGCGCACACCGTCAGCCGCGAGGAGATCTTCCATCTGCTCGTCGGCGAACTGCTGATCACCCTCGACGGCCGCACCGAGCGGGTGCGCGCGGGCGACACGGTGATCGTCAACGCCGGGTCCACCCTGGGCCTGGAGAACCCGACCGAGCACACGGCGATCTCCTGGGTCACCACCTCCGTCGGGCTCACGGCCGAGCTGGCGGACGGCAGCCTGCTCACCCCGCCATGGGCCAACTGACCCCGCCGCCCCGGGAGTCACGGCCCGGACGCGCCGTCGCCGCGGGCCGCACCGCGTCCGGTCCGAAGCGCCTGCGGGCGCGGTCGGCGGCGGCCTCGCGGCGGCGGCCTCGGCGGCGCGGGCGCGGGTGTCGGCGGGGTCCAGGGAGAGCTGGTGGAAGGCGTCGGCGGCCGGGCGGAGCCGGTCGGCGCGGAGCGTGAAGGCGCGCACCCGGGCCCGTTGCAGACCGAGGGCGGACAGCAGGCCGAGGGCCGCCGCGGCGAGGGCGGGCGAGTGGTCGGTGGCCTCCGGCAGGGTGCGCGCCCGGGTGCTGGAGCTGCGGTCGGCGTAGCGCACGGTGAGGGTGACCCGGCCCGCCACCCGCCGCTCTCCGCGCAGGAGTTGGCCGACCCGGTCGGCGAGCCCGAGGACGGACCGGTGCCGCTCCGCCGGGTCGAGGCAGTCCCGGTCCAGCACGAGGTCGGCGGTCAGCCGGTCCGCCGCCTCCCGGGGCAGGACCGGGCGGGGGTCGTGGCCGCGGGCGCGTTCGGCCAGCAGCCGGGCGGCGCCCGCGCCGAGCAGGCGTTGCAGGGTGGCCGGGGAGAGGTCGGCGAGCTGGCCGATGTGGTGCAGTCCGTACCGGCCGAGCGTCGCCGCCGTACCGCGGCCGATCCCCGGCAGCGCGGTGACCGGCCGGGGGCGCAGCCACTCGGCGGCCCGCTCGGCGGGCACCCAGGTGGTCTCCCCCGGCGCGGACACCTCGGCCGCCATCGCCGCGAGCATCCGGTTGCCCGCGAGCCCCGCGCTGCCGTCGATGCCGTAGAGGGCCTTCAGCCGCATCATCGTCATCTGGACCATGTCATAGGGGGACAGGCCGAAGTACCGGAGCGCCGAGGTCAGATCCAGCTGCACGGCGTCGGGGGGCATCTCCTGCACATGGGGCGTGATACCAGACACCAGTTCGATTACATGACCGTACTGCTCCTCGGTCAGCGAGCCATGCAGATACAGCTGGGCGATGTGCCGCTGACGGATGCTCATCCCGCGCTCCCCGGACTGGTGTAGCCGAACTTCTTCAGGTCGGCCGATCTGCTGCCCGCGGGCAGCAGATCGGCGTACGGGTGCAGCCGGGCGCCGGTGGTGCCATTGGCCAGGGTGCGCCGCGGCTGGGCGGGCGTCGGATGCGGGCGGCTCCGGCCGAGCAGGGCGAGCGCGGCCTCGGGACCGTTGTCCCGGCGGGCCGCGGCGATCTCGTCCAGGTCCCAGGCCATCGAGCCGACGACGGTACGCCGGGTGCCGCGCACCTGCACCGTGCCGCGCACCAGCAGCAGCCCGCTGTGGAAGACGGTGTAGGCGCAGGCCGGGTGGGAGTCCTCGAAGAAGGCCAGGTCGACCAGGCCGGAGCCGTCCTCCAGGGTGACGAAGATGATCCGCTTGCCGCTGGCGATCGGCGGGGTCTGGGTGGAGGCTCGTACACCCGCGACGAGGACCTGTCGCCCGGCGCGCAGCCCGGCCAGATGGGTCGCGTCGGTCGCGCCGATCTCCCGCAGCAGCCGGTGGTGGTGCTCCATCAGGTGCTTGGAGACGTCGATGCCGAGGGTGTTCAACTCGGCGCCGAGCGCCTCGCGTCCGGTCATCTCCGGCAGCCCGCTCGGCTCGGACCCGTCGACGGCCCCCGCGATCAGGGGCAGTTGGCCGGTGCCCGCGGACCGGTTGCGGGCGGCCCGGTGCAGTTCGGCGAGCTGGAGCAGCAGATCGCGCCGGGTGAGCCGGCCGTCGTGCAGGGCGCCCAACGCGCCGATCTCCGCGAGGCGTTCGGCGACCGGGCGGCTGGGCCGGGCCCGCTGCCAGAAGTCGGACAGCGATCCGTAGGGCTGCCCCGCCTCGATCCGCGCGCACTCCTGCTCGCCGATGCCGTGCACGGCGGACAGCGCGAGGCGCACCCCCCACCGGTCCCCGTCGGTCTTCTCCACGGTGTGCCGGGTCGCGGACCGGTTGACGTCGACGGGCAGCACCGGCACCCCGCGCCGGCGCGCGTCGGCGACCAGTACCCGCTTGGGCCACATCCCGGGGTCGTGTTCGAGCAGTCCGGCCAGCAGGAAGGCCGGATGGTGCGCCTTGAGCCAGGCGCTCTGCAGGGCCGGTACGGCGAAGGCGACCGCGTGCGCCCGGCAGAAGCCGTACGCCCCGAAGGCCTCGATCGTCCGCCAGACCTCCTCCCGTACCGCCGTGCCGTAGCCGCGCGCACGGGCCCGCCCCTGGAACCAGTCCCTGATCTCGGGCAGCCGCTCCTTGTCGCCGAGCGCCCGCCGGGTGATCTCCGCGAAGGCCCGGTCGCAGCCGGTCAGCACCACCAGCGTCTCGATGACCTGCTCGTGCCAGATGGTCACGCCGTAGGTGTCGGCGAGCACCGGCTCCAGGTCGGGGTGGGCGTAGCGCGGTGTGCCGCCGTGGCGGGCGGCGATGTACCGCTCGGGCATGCCGCCCGCGACCGGCCCCGGGCGGAAGAGGCTGATGTCGGCGATGACGTCCTGCTGGTTGCGCGGCTGGAGCCGGGACAGCAGGTCCTGCTGGCCGGGCGACTCCAGCTGGAACAGGCCGAGGGTCTGGCTCTCCTGGAGGAGCTTGAACGCGAACACGTCGTCCAGCGGCACCTGTTCGGGGTCGTCCAGGTCGACACGGTCGCCGGTGGTCCGTTCGAGCTCCGCGACGGCGTGGGCCATCGCGGACTGCATCCGCACGCCCAGGACGTCGAGTTTGATGTTGCCGAGCGCCTCGATCTCCTCCTTCGCGGCCATGGCCATCGGGTAGTCGCCCTGCGGGGTGGGCTGCACCGGCAGCCGGTCCAGCAGGGTCGCGTCGCTGATGACCACGCCGCAGGGGTGCATGGCCATGCCGTGGACCAGCGAGTCGAGCCCCTCGGCCAGCTCCCACAGGGGCCCGAACCGGCCTGCCTCGGCCGCCAGTTGACGCAGCTCGGGCAGTTCCGCGAGGGCGCCGGTGATGTCCGAGGCGCGCAGATGCGGGAAGCTCTTGGCGATCCGGTCGACCTCCGCGGGCGCGATGCCGAGGGCGAGGCCGGTGTCACGCAGCGCCCGGCGCGCCCGGTAGGTCTCGGGCATCGCGGTGACCGCGACCCGCTCCTTGCCGAACCGCTCGAAGATCGTGTCGTAGCACTCCAGGCGCCGCGCGGACTCCACATCGATGTCGATGTCGGGCAGCGAGACCCGGCGGGCACTGAGGAACCGTTCGAACAGCAGCCGGTGTTCGAGCGGGTTGGCGGTGGCGATGCCCAACGCGTGGCAGACCAGCGAACCGGCGCCCGAGCCGCGGGCCGCGACCCGGATGCCCTTGGCCCGGATGTCGGCGACGACCTGGCCGACGGCGAGGAAGTACGAGTCGTAGCCCAGCCGGGAGATCACGGCGAGTTCCTCGTCGAGGCGGGCGAGCGCCACCGGGTCGCGGTCGAGGCCCCGGCGGGCCAGGCCCTCCGCGCAGCGCCGGCGCAGCAGCCGGGCGGCGCCGTCCGCCCCGGGGTCGGCGCCGAAGAGCGCGGGCTCGGGGAAGTGTGGGGTGCCCAGGCCCAGGTCGGCGCGGGGGTCGAGGGCGCACTCGGCGGCCGTGGCGGCGGTGTCCGCGAGCAGCCGGCGGGCCCGGCGCTCATCGGCTCCGGCGCACTCGGCGATCATGCGTGCGAGGACCGTCATCGCCCGCTCGTCCTTGAGCCAGCGCTGCCCGCTGTCCAGGCGGCGCCGGTCGATCGGCCGCAGCAGCCGGGCGGCGTCCAGGACATCGGCGAGGCGGTGCTGGGCGGGGTCGGCGTAGCGGACGGCGTTGGTGAGGACGGCGGTCGTACCGGTGCGGTCGGCCAGCGCCAGGGTGCGGGCGGCGAGGCGAAGGGAGCCCGGACCTGTGCCGGAACGTTTCTGCGCGACGGCTTCCAGCCGGACCTCCCGCCCGAAGACCTCCTGCCAGGGCGCCAGCAGCCGTACCGCGACATCCTCCCGGCCCACCGACAGCGCCCGCGCCGGCTCCGAGAGGGGGCCGAGCAGGGCCAGCAGCCCGGGGCCGCCGTGCTCCCGCAGCGCCGACCACGGCACCACGGGCGCCCGGCCGCCGAGCGCGTCCGCGTGGGCGGCCAAGGTGATACGGCACAGCCGCGCCCAGCCCTCCCGGTTCCGGGCGAGCAGGACGACCCGCAGCGGCGGCAGCCCTCCCGGTTCCGGGCGAGCAGGACGACCCGCAGCGGCGGCTCGACCACATGGGCGCCGCCGCGCGCCGGGGTGCGGCGGCGCAAGGCGGGCGGCGGCGGGGCGAGGGCCTGCACCGCGAGGTCGACGCCGAAGAGCGGCCGTATCCCCTCCTTCGCACACGCCTGTGCGAATCGAACAGCGCCGGTGACGGTGTCCCGGTCGGTCAGCGCGAGCGCCGTCATGCCCCGCTCGGCCGCGCGGCGCACCAGCTGTTCCGGGTGCGCGGCGCCGTAGCGGGCGGAGTAGCCGGACGCGACATGCAGATGGGCGAAGCCCGCCATGCCGCACCTCCCTCACTCCACCCCTTTTCAGCCATACGCCCGATACATTCATCGTACGCTCGTTCGAATACTTCACATACTCTAGCCTCGTCGACGCTGGTCGGCGAGCCTGTTCGAACAGATGAGTGATTCTTCACCCGGGGGCGAGAGAGAGCGAGCGGTGGCCAAAAAAACGAGGTCCCGCCCCGAGGATCCGGGACGGGACGTCGTGCGGCGCTCCGGTCAGCCGATGGTGGTGCCCGTGGCGGAGAGGGCGGCGGTGACCGGCTGGAAGAAGGTCTCCCCGCCGGAGGTGCAGTCGCCGCTGCCGCCGGAGGTCAGGCCGATCGCCTTGTCACCGGAGAACAGCGAGCCACCGCTGTCGCCGGGCTCGGCGCAGACGTCGGTCTGGATCAGCCCGCTGACCGAGCCCTCCTGATAGTTCACGGTGGCGTTCAGACCGGTGACCGTGCCGTCGTGCACATGGGTGGTGGACCCGCTGCGCGTGACCTTCATGCCGACCGTGGCCTCGGCGGCGCCGGTGATCTTCTGGGTCGAGCCGTCGTAGAGGTCGACCTCGCTCGGGTGGGCGACCTCCGAGGTGTACTTGACCAGGCCGAAGTCGGTGCCCGGGAAGTGGGACTCCGCGTTCTGCCCGATCTCCTGGCCGTCGGCGTCCGACCAGCTGGAGATGTCCGCGGTGCAGTGCCCGGCGGTCAGGAAGTACGGCTGTCCGTCCTTGACCACGTTGAAGCCGAGCGAGCAGCGGCCGCCGGAGCCGTTGATGGCGTCGCCACCGGCGATGAAGGGCTTGTACTCGCCCTGGAACCGCTTGAGTTCGGCCGTGCCGCCGAGCCCGTCGACCACCTTGCTCAGCTTGTCCCACCGGGCGCCGGTGACGGACTTGTCGGCCGTGACGACGACCTTGTTCGACACCGGGTCGATGGACCAGGACGTGCCCGGGATGGTCGCGTCCTTCTTCAGCGTCGTACGGGCGCCGTCGAGTTGGGCGAGGGTGCGGGTGACGATTCTGGCCTTGGCGCCCTTGGCCTCGACCGCCTTCGCGGCGGTCTTGTCGAGCACGTTCACGACAAGGCTCCTGGCCTTGGCGTCGTAGTAGCTGCCCGCCGCGTCCGAACCGAGGTGCGCGGTCAGGTCGGAGGCCAGTGTCGCGGCCGCCGGAGCGGACAGCGGCCGGGCCTGGACAGCGGACTTCGCGGGCTCACTGGCGTTCGCATTCTGCAAGGTGACACCCGCGGCGGCCAGCGCGGCGACACCCGCGCCGGCCATCACGAGCCGGCGCCTGGGTATGCGTCGGTGCTTCAACTCATGTCCTCCTGTGGGGGGACGACCGCCGGATTGTGGGGATCCGACGACCGGAAGGCGGGTTGACGGGCGCCCACTCTTCCGAAACCCACAGGGAACCCACAAGGCCGAGTTCCGGACGCACCGAGGATCGGCCCTCGCACTCCCGTTCACAGTTGACCCACCGTCACCACCGAGGAAATTTCGGGGCGCAAACACGACGGGCGAGTGGCCCTCATCGGAACGTGACGGCGACGCATGGCTTGTTTCCTTCGCCGCCGTCGCCCTTCCTTCACAAGCCGGACATGAAGAAGCCCCCGCACAGGCGCATATGTGCGGGGGCTCACATCGGCCGGGCCGAAGCCGGGGCCGGGACCGAAGGCAGGTTCGGTCAGGGGAGCGTGACGCCGTAGTAGCTCAGCGCCTCGGTGACCGGCTGGAAGAAGGTCGTACCGCCGGAGGTGCAGTCGCCGCTGCCGCCGGAGGTCAGCCCGTAGGCGACGGACCCGTTGTACAGCGGGCCGCCGCTGTCGCCGCCCTCGGCGCAGACCGTGGTCTGGATCAGGCCGGAGACGATGCCGTCGCTGCCGTAGTTGACGGTGGCGTTGAGCGCGGTGACCTTGCCGCTGTGCGTACCGGTGGTGGAGCCGCGCCGGTAGACGGTCGCGCCCACGCTCGGGGTGGCCGCGCTGGAGATGGTCTGGCTGCCGACCGCGCTCGGGTGCGCGATCGAGGAGTTGGTGTACTTGACCAGAGCGAAGTCATTGCCCGGGAAGCTGTAGCCCACGTTGGTGCCCAGCGTGGTGGTGTGCCCGGAGTTGCTGTACCAGGTGGAGGCGACCTGGCCGCAGTGCCCGGCGGTCAGGAAGTAGTACGTGCTGCCGCTGTGCACGTTGAAGCCGAGCGAACACCGGTACTGGCCGCCGTAGATGGCGTCGCCGCCGCTGATCAGCTTGCTGAACGTGCCGGCCGTGTGCTTGATGGTGAGCGCGCCCGCGTCGGCGCCGGCCTGCTTCCTGATCTTGGCGATCTCGGCCTGCGAGACCGTGTCGTCGACGGTGACGACGACATGGTTGTTCTTGGCGTCGACGGCCCAGGCGGTGCCGGGGATGTCCGCCTTCATCACCGAGTCGCTCGCCTGGGTGAGCTGTGCGGCGCTGAAGGTGTGGGCGTCGCTGGCGTTCGCCGTGGGGGCGGCGAACGCCGCTGCGGCCAGGAAACCCGCGGCCACGGCGATCAGCCGGGTCCGTCTCGCCGAGCCGCTCGGGGCAGTGGTGCGCTTGATCCTCACTTTTCGTTCCCTCCAAGGGGAGTCGGGGGCCCGCGTGGGGTCGGGGCCCGGTGAGGCGCAGTCAGGGTCAGGACCGGGTTCGGTTATGCATGTCCCTGACAAGCGCTGAGGGGAGTATTCGGCCGACCGCCCGGTACACACAAGGGTGCCTTTCGGCCGTCGGACTTTAGCCCTCCTTTGCCCAACGGCCGTCGCTTTAACTCCCGTTGGCGTCAGCTCAGCGCCCGCTCCCCCGCCTCCACCGCCGTGTCCAGCGTGTTCCCGGGCGGCGGGAAGGGGCAGAGGAAGTGGTCGGCGAAGGCGCAGGGCGGCAGCTGGGCGCGGTTGAAGTCGACGGTCGTACGGCCCTGCGCGTCCGGCGCCCCCGGGTAGAGGAAGCGGAACCGGAAGCTGGTGTCGCCGCTGGTGGCATCGGCGAACACCGCCCACAGCGGGCCCTCGCCCTGCCGCGCCACGGCCAGCGTCCGCTCCCGCCCCGCCAGGGTGAAGGCGAGTTCACCGGCAAGGGCGAACCCGCGGGCCCTGCCGTCCGCGTTGCCGAGCCGCAGCACGCGCCGCGCGTCGTACGGCGTGAAGCGGCCCGGCACCGACCAGCCGGGGTCGTACTCGGTGGCCACGATGCCCCGGAAGGCCCGGCGGGCCTCGGCGCCGGGGTCGTAGACCCGCACCCCCCAGCTGCCCTCACGCACCAGGACGACCAGCCGTTTCTCGCCGAGCGAGACACGGGCGGCGGCCTCCGGGCCGGTGTCGGCGGTCAGCCGGACCGCTCCGGCGAAGGGGCGGCGGTCCACCTGGAGTCCGTCGCCCTCGGCGGCCGTCAGCACAATGCCTTCACCATCCGCCAGCCAAATCCCTGGAATGTCCGGAAGTCGCCCCTCCGGCCGGTCCTCGATCCAGTGGGTGCCGGTCAGCGCGAGCGGTCCGTAGGGCGCGGTGACCGACTCCTCCCGCTTCTCCCGCCACTGCTTCCATGCGTCGAACGCGTCGATTGCCATGCCGTTCCATCTCTTTGTCTGCGGTGTCTTCTTCTGCGGCGGTGCGTGCGGGGCGGGGCGGGCCAGGCCCAGGTGTTCGCGCAGGGTGCCGCCCGGATAGAAGGTGCGGAACAGGCCGCGGTGCTGGAGTAAGGCCACCGTGCCGTTGACCAGCCGTTCCAGGTCGCGGCGGGGTTCGACGGGGACCAGGTGGAAGCCGTCGGCGGCGCCCTCGGTGTGCCAGGCGGCGAGCAGATCCGCGAGATCGACCGGGCCGCCCCGGTACAGCGGGCCCTGCGCGGTGGGCCGGGGGCCGCCCCCGCCATGGCCGGGCTCGGCCGCGCACTCCCCGCCGCCGAGGTCGATCCGCAGGCTCACCAGGACCCGCGGCGCACCGGGCTCCCGCCCCGACCTCGCCGCCCGGCCCCGCAGCTCCTCGCGCACGGCGGCGGCCTGGGCCGGGGTCACGGCGCGGACCAGGGCCACATCGGCGTACCGGGCGGCGAGGGTCCGGGCGTCCCGGGTGCTCGCGTCGACGAGGTGGAGGGGGGCGAGGCGGTACGACGGGCCTGGACCCCGCTCCTCACCCCGGGCACCGGTGGCATCCGCCGGGTGGCCCTCCAACGCACTGGTGAGGAAGGGGACTTCACCCGCCTCCGGGCCCCCGGCCGCACGGCCTGGTTCTCCCTCCCCCGCCTCCGACATCTTGGCCGCACGGCCTGTCTCCCCCTCCCCCGTCCCCGACACCCCGGCCGCACGGTCTGACTCCCCCGCGTCGACCCCGGACTCGGGCGCCTCGATCCATCGGCCCGCCCGCCCCCGGGCGACCCGGTCCAGGAGGGCGAACGTTTCCGTCCCTCTCGGCACCAGCCCGATCCGCCGGGTCGCCGCCGCCATCGCCGACACCAGGTCCAGCGCCTCGGGCCCCGGCCGCCCCTCGGGATGGTCCAGGGTCACGAAGTCCAGCCGGCCCTGCTCGGCGAGCCGTACCAGTTCGGTGCGGGGGCCGGTGCCGGGGTGGTCCGCGAGATCGAGGGCGGCGGCGAGATGCAGCATCCCCCGGCGGTACCGCCCGCCCGTCCTCACAGCACCTTCGCCAGGAACGCCCGGGTCCGCTCCTCGCGCGGCGCGTCCAGCACCTCGGCGGGCGGCCCCTGTTCGACGATCCGGCCGTCGGCCATGAAGACCACCGTGTCGGCGACCTCCCGCGCGAAGGCGATCTCATGGGTGACGACGATCATCGTGGTGCCCCGGGCCGCGAGATCGCGGATGACGTCGAGGACCTCGCCGACCAGTTCGGGGTCGAGCGCCGAGGTCGGCTCGTCGAAGAGCAGCAGCCGGGGCCTCAGCGCCAGCGCCCGCGCGATGGCGACGCGTTGCTGCTGCCCGCCGGACAACTGCCGTGGATACGCGGCGGACTTGTCGGCGAGCCCCACCCGTGCGAGCAGGCGGTGCGCGTCCTCCTCCGCCTCCTTGCGGGGCCGCTTCAGCGCGAACACCGGCGCCTCGACCACATTGTCCAGGACGGTGAGGTGCGGGAAGAGGTTGAAGTTCTGGAAGACGAAGCCGATCTTGGTTCGGCGGCGCAGGACCTCGCGTTCGGGCAGCTCGTGCAGCCGGTCACCGGCGCGCCGGTAGCCGATCGGCGCGCCGTCCACCGTGATCTCGCCCCGGTCCGCCTTCTCCAGGTGGTTGATGGTGCGCAGCAGCGTGGACTTGCCGGAGCCGGAGGGGCCGAGCACGACGGTGACCTCGCCGGTGCGGACCTGGAGGTCGATGCCCTTGAGGACGTCGAGCGGGCCGAAGCTCTTGTGCACCGACCGGATGTCGACCATGACGGTCATGGGGTCAATTCCTTTGCGTAGAGGGGTAGTTCAGGCAGCTGCGTGACCGGCCGCGGCCCGCAGGAAGGCCAGTACGGCCCGCGCGGTGGCGTCGTTCTGCCGGAAGGCGGGTCCGCCGGTGCGCGGCCGGGTGAAGGCGCCGGGGGTGCGGGCGTCGGTGTAGGGGCCGAGCGCGAAGCGGCGGGGGTGCGGGCGCCCGGCGCCGTCGAGGAGGCGGCCGTCGCGGGGGTCGACCCGCAGCAGCCCCTCCGGGGTCTCGGCGGCGCCGTCGGCGTGCAGTTCGCGCAGCAGGGGGTCCCGGGCGCGGGCGACGGTGGGCTCCGGCAGCCGGGCCTCGACCAGTGCCCGGGCCGTGACCGAGTACCCGGGCACGGTGGCTCCGGCCGCCCGGAACACCCCGTCCTCGGCGGTGACGGCCATGTCGGCGCCGAGGAACTTGAGCAGCCCCGCCCGGGACAGCGCGAGCATCTGCCGCAGCCGGGGGCCGGGCGGCCCGGACGCCAGACAGCTGAAGAACCCGTGCCACCAGGGCCCGATGTCCCCGAGCCGCACCAGTTGCCCGTAGACGGAGAGCAGTCCGAGGAAGACGCCCAGGTCGGCGCTGTGGGAGGGGTCGTGGCGTCTGGACAGGTCGGCCTCGATATAGGCGCGCAGCCCGTCCTGGAGGTCCTCGTGCGAGGCGTGCCGCACCCCGGCCAGCGGATGGTCGAGCGCGCCGAGGTCGAGCCGGTCGGCGGGGTCCGGTACGGAGGCGGCGGCGAGCGCGTCCCGTTCGGCGGGGCCGTCGGCGGCCGCGTACTTCTCCTCGAAGTCGGCCCAGGCGCTCGTGGTGCGTTCCGGGTGGGCGGTGAACAGCCGGTGGTAGTGGGCGAAGCCCAGCTCCTTCTCGACCAGCGGCCACACATCGCGCCGGAAGTCGAACCCGCCCGGCCGGGACCGCAGTTCCGCGATCTCGGCGGGGCCGAGGAAGCGCGGCAGCGGGGGCCGGTCGCCGCTCCAGTCGTAACCGATCTTCGAGTGGTACGGCACCCCGCGCCGGGAGCCGACGTACAGCACCGGCTCCCGCCCCGAGGGCAGGTAGGTGTCGCCCTCGTACCGGCCGCCGCGGCCCTCGGTGAGCAGCACCATCAGGTCGACGAAGGCCAGTCCGAAGCCCCGCACGAGCACCGCCTCGCCGGGCTCCAGCGCGGACAGATCGCTGTCGGCGGTGAAGTCGGGCGGCAGGTGCACCAGGTCGTGCGTTCGGGCGTACGCGGCCAACTCGGCTTGCTGTGCGTCGGGTTCGGCGTCCAGGTGGCCGATGGCGAGGATCACCAGGTCGGCGAGGAGCGGACGCGCCCTGCCCTCCAGCCAGACCTGCTGGCGTCCCTCGCGGGGGCCGCCGAGGCGCAGGGCGCGGGTGGGGTGGTGGTGCACGGTGATGCCCAAGGGCAGCTCGGCCAGGGCCCGTTCGTACACGAAGCGCAGGTATCCGCCCTGGAGCCGGCGGTCGGCGAAGGTACGGCCGTCAAGCGCGGCCCACTCGTGCAGCGTGGGGCCCTCGCGCACCGGTCCGTCCATGCGCACCGTGTCGTCGGTGAACATGGTGACGTCCTCGGCGTGCGAGTTCATCCACAGCAGCGGCGACTGCTCCTGGCGCCAGATGCGTCCGCCGCCCGGTGGATGCGGGTCCACGAGATGGATGTCGAGGCCCGAGGTGGCGTACAGCTCGGGGGCGTTGGCGGCGATGCGTTCGAGGAGGCCGGTCCCCCGCGGCCCGGCGCCCACGATCACCAGCTGGGGCCTCATCGGGTCCCGCCCGTGCCGCGGGCGTAGTACTTCTCGACGTACACCTGACCGATGCCGAGCACGGTGGTGACGACCGCGTACCAGAGGGTGGCGACCATCAGCAGCGGGATGACCTGGTAGGTGCGGTGATAGATCAACTGGGCCGAGAACAGGAGGTCGTTGACGGCGATGACGCTGACGATGGAGGTGCCCTTGAGGGTGCCGATCAGCATGTTGCCGGCGGGCGGCACGATGGAGCGCATCGCCTGCGGCAGCACGATCCGCCACCAGCGGCGCCACCGGCTCAGGCCGAGCGCCTGGGCGGCCTCGATCTGGCCGCGGTCCACGGAGAGGATGCCGCCGCGCACGACCTCGGCGGCATAGGCGGCCTCGTGCAGGGTGAGCCCGACGACGGCGACGGCGACCGGGCTGAGCAGGTCGACCGTCCGCACCCCGAGCAGGGTCGGGTACAGCGCCCCGATGTTGAACCACAGCAGCAGCTGCACCAGGATCGGGATGGACCGGAACAGCCACACATAGCCCCAGCCGACCGCGCGCAGCACGGGGTTGGCGGACAGCCGGAACGCGGCGAGCAGGGTGCCGAGGGCGAAGCCGAGGACCATCACCACGGCGGTCAGCCAGAGCGTGAGCCACAGTCCGCGCAGCACCGAGCCGGTGGTGAAGTACTCGGCGACGACGTCCCAGCGGAACGCCCGGTTGCGGACGACGGAGGTGGCCGCGAGGCCGAGCAGGGCGAGGACGACGACGACGGCGGTCCACTGTCCGTAGCGGCGCTGGGGCACGATCCGGGGGACGGCCGGGGGCCCGGGTATCTCCGGGGCGGTGGGTGCTTGGGCGAGGGTGTCGGATGACATGCGAAGGCTCCGTGACGCGATCGGTCGAACGTCGGAACGGGTGATGCCTTCACACGGCCGCGCCGGACGGGCGGCGCGGTCACGGCCGAGCCCCTCAGCAGGGCCGTGCACCGAGAGTACGCAAGCGATCGCCCGCGCTGTCAAGGGTGTCCATAGTGTGAGCGGTACGTCTCAAGTCAGTTGACGCGGAACCGGATGCCTGTTCCACTTGCCCCATGCATCCACAGCAGTGGCTGGTCACCCGCTCCCACATCGACTTCGGTCGCGTGTGGTCCTCCTCCTGTTGAGCTGACCCCCTGCGCACCCCTGCCTCCGGCGGGCCCGCTTCGCGCTCTCCGCGTTCTTGATCCCACGCGTCTTTGATCTTCCGCGTCTTCGCGCCTCCCCCGCTCCACCGCGCCTTCACACGCGCCCCTCCCCTCGCGCTTCCGCACACCTTTTCCCGTTCAGGAGAACGCCGTCGATGCGTACGCCGATTTATCGATTTGTCATGCCCTTTGCCGCCTTGACCTCGGCCGCCCTGCTCCTCACCGCGTGCGGCTCCGGCTCGGGCGCGAGCGGTACGGACGCCTCCGGGGTGGCGGCCAGGTCCGACGCGGTGCCGACCACGGACGTGGTGTCGGGCGAGAAGAAGGACCCGGCGGCGGCGAGGCTGCTGCCGCCCGGCACCCGGCACCTCACCGCCGCGATCAGCGTCGGCGGCACCCCGCCCGGCACCACCTACCTCGCCGACGGCAGAACGCTGACCGGCCAGGACGTCGACTTCACCAAGGCGGTCGCCAAGGTGCTGGGGCTCGAACTGACCGTGGACCAGGCGAGCTTCGAGGCGATCCTGCCCGCCCTGGACAGCGGCAAGTACGACTTCGGCGCGAGCAACTTCGGGGTCACCGACGAGCGGCGCAGGACCATCGACTTCGTCACCTACATCAACGACGGCCAGGGCTTCGCCACCCGCAAGGACAGCGGGCTCGGCCGGATCACCGATCTGAAGCAGCTGTGCGGGCTGAACGTGGCGACCGGCGCCGGCACCACGTTCGAGGCCACGCTGGAGGAGAGCAAGCACCTGTGCACCGACGCGGGCAAGAAGCCGTACCAGGTGCAGACGTACGCCGAGCCGAGCGCGATCTGGTCCTCGGTGCAGCAGGGCCGCAGCGATGTCGTGATGTCCACGATCAACGGGCTGCGCTACGCCGTCGCGCGGCAGCCGGGCCTGAAGTTCCTCAATGAGTTCCACCGCCTGGACGTCGGCTTCGCCTTCAAGAAGGGCACGAGGCTCGCGCCCGCGTTCCAGGCGGCGGTGGACCGGCTGATCGCCGACGGCACCTACGACAGGATCCTGAAGAAGTGGGGCACGACGGGCTCGGCGATCACGACGTCACAGATCTCCCCGCCGGAGATCAAGGGCTGAGCGAGGGTCGGCGATCCGAGCGGGGTCAGCAGCCGCAGTCGCAGGCACAGCACTCGCAGCACTCGCAGCACTCCAGGGCCTCACAGCACGACCAGTCGCAGTTGCAGTCGCAGGAGGCGCAGCAGCCGTCGCGCCGCTTGCGCGACCACGGCCCCTCGAACTCGTCGGCGCAGCACACCTTGCAGGTGCAGCACACGGCCAGCGCGGCGGCGCAGCCCGCCCAGAAGCCCCGCTTGTCCGGGCCCCGCGGCGGACCGCCGTGGGGGGTGCCGTAGGGGTTGCCGTGCGGGTTGCCGTAGGGGCCTCCCGGCGCATACGGCCCCTGCGGGCCCGGGTTGCCCGGGTTCCCCGGCGCGTACGGCCCGGTCGGCGGCCCGAACGCGCCCTGTGCGCCGGTGTGTCCACAGCTCGTGGTGCCGAACGCCCGGTCCACCGAGCGCCGCAGCTCGTGCACGAGCAGCAGATGGATCAGCGCGCCGTCGCTGAACTCGGCGTCCTTCAGGGCGAGTCGGATGCCGTGCACCGCGTCGTCGGCGAGCCGGCGCGCCTCGGCGCGGGAGGTGCCGGTCGCGGTGAGCGGGTTCCAGGCGCCGCCCGCCGCGTCGGCCTGCTGGTCCTCCACCGCGTCCAGCAGATGCGCGAGCCGCCCGAAGAGCCGCCCGCCCGACGGCCTCGCGGCCTGACGGGCCGTGGGGCCTCAACGAGTGGCTCAGGCCTGGTGCTTGAGGATGTAGTCGGTCGCGTCGCCGACGGTCTTGAGGTTCTTGACGTCCTCGTCCGCGCGAGCCGCGCGCCCTCGCCCTGCGCGACGGACGCCGGCCGCATCCCGCGCAGCGCGCACGGCCCCGCCGTGCGCCGTCCGCCCTCGCTCCGGCCCAGCTGAGCCTCCGTCAACACGGAGATCAACAAACCGTCATAGTTGGTGACGACACGTGCGAACTGACCATGGTCGCGGCGCAACGCGAGGCAGAGCCCGCACAGATGGGCCATCCACTCCGACTTGAAGCGGTCACCGAGCCGATGCGAGCAGGGCCTGACTATTCCGAACACAGCGTTTCCCCCGTGTGTTGAGGTGGCAATGGCTTCACCCGGACGCACCGGGCGTCACCCATCCGCCGCCGACCATCATATTTCACTCACAGTCAGCAGCCGTACGTGTCACAACCCTTGGGGGACAAGGAGTCTCGACGGATCGGCTGTGCACCAGTACCGTCACAAACCCCCCGTGCGGCGACTATCCACTTGGCGCGTTGTCAGCATCATGGATGACCATAGGGGAAGGTGCGGAAAGCACGAGAGACCGCTGTGAGAGGAGGCGTCCATGGGATCGGTACGCAAGGCGAGTGCGTGGCTCGGCCTCGTCGACGACAACGATGACGAGCGCTACTACGACGACGACTACTCCGAGGGCACCACGTCCGGGGACGCCTGGGTGACCGACCCGCGGGTCCAGGTGGCCGCGGACAAGGCCGAGGAGAAGAGCCGGCGGATCGCCACGGTCACCCCGGACAGCTTCCGGGACGCCCGTGCCATCGGCGAGCTGTTCCGGGACGGGGTCCCGGTCATCGTGAACCTCACCGGCATGGAGCCCGGCGACGCCAAGCGGGTCGTGGACTTCGCGGCGGGGCTGATCTTCGGTCTGCGCGGTTCCATCGACCGGGTCTCCACCCGGGTGTTCCTGCTGACCCCGGCCGACACGGAGATCATCAGCGGTGACGCGTCCGCGCACCGCACGGACGGCTTCTTCAACCAGAGCTGAGGCGGGGCCGCTCACCGGCCCCGCCCCATCCGGTGGCTCACCGGAACGCGTCGAGCCCGGTGAGCGCCTTGCCCAGCACCAGCTGGTGCATCTCGACGGTGCCCTCGTAGGTGAGCACCGATTCAAGGTTGGTCGCGTGCCGCATGACGGGGTATTCGAGGGAGATCCCGTTGGCACCGAGGATCGTCCGCGCCGTACGGCAGATCTCGATGGCCTCGCGGACATTGTTCAACTTGCCGAAGCTGACCTGCTCGGGACGCAGGCGGCCGGCGTCCATCCGCCGCCCCAGATGGTGGGCGAGCAGGATCCCCTTGTGCAGTTCGACCGCCATGTCGGCGAGCTTGGCCTGGGTGAGCTGGAAGCCGCCGATGGGCCGCCCGAACTGCTCGCGGGTCTTCGCGTACTCCACGGCCGACTCGAAGCTGCTGCGCGCCGCGCCCATCGCGCCCCACACGATGCCGTAGCGGGCGTGCGAGAGACAGCCGAGCGGACCGCGCAGCCCGATGACCTCCGGCAGCACCGCGCTCGCGGGCAACCGCACGTCGTCCAGGACGAGTTCGCTGGTGACGGAGGCGCGCAGGGACCACTTGTGCTTGATCTCGGGCGCCGAGAACCCGGGTGTGCCGGTCGGTACGACGAAGCCGCGGATGCCCTCCTCCGTCTGTGCCCAGACGACGGCGACCCCGGCGACCGACCCATTGGTGATCCACATCTTGCGCCCGTTGAGCACCCAGTCCCCCCCGCCCTCGCGCTTGGCGTGCGTGCGCATGGAGGCGGGGTCGGAGCCGTGGTCCGGCTCGGTCAGGCCGAAGCAGCCGATCACCTCGCCCGCGGCCATCCGCGGCAGCCACTCCCGCTTCTGCTCCTCGCTGCCGAAGCGGTGGATGGCGTACATGGCGAGGGAGCCCTGCACGGAGACCAGCGAGCGGATGCCGGAGTCGGCCGCCTCCAGCTCCAGGCAGGCCAGCCCGTACTGCACCGCCGACGCGCCCGCGCAGCCGTACCCGGTGAGGGACATCCCGAGGGCGCCGATCCCGCCCAGCTCCCGGGCGAGCTCCCGGATCCCGGGCAGCTCGCCCTTCTCGTACCAGTCGGCGACGTACGGCAGCACTCGGTCGGCCGCCCAGCCGCGCACGGTGTCCCGGATCGCCAGGTCCTCCGGGTCCAGCAGATCGTCGATCCCGAGCGGGTCGGCGGCGTCGAACGGGGGCAGCTTCGCGGACATGGGACACCCTCCGGTACTGAAAACTAGCAGCGCTAGTTACGGCTGTGCGGCCGACGTTACGGCGCAGTGTCCCGCACGTCCAGAGGGGTCAGGCGGAGACCCGCGGCGTCCCGGAGACACGCGGGGAGGGCACCCCGGCGACACCCGGCTCGGGGGCGGTCGGCTCGGCGTCCGCTTCCCCCGTGATCCCGGCCGCCGCATCGATCCCGGCCGCCGCACCGGTCTCCGTCTCCGCGCCGGTCTCCGTCTCCGCGCCGCACTGCATGATCCGCGGCAGCCGCAGCGCCATCACCGCGCCCAGCAGCAACAGGCCCGCGCTCACCAGCAGGGTCAGATGCAGCCCGTGCACGAAGGAGTCCCGCGCCACCCGGCGCAGCACCGCCCCGGTGGGGCCGCCGAGCCGGTCGGCGACGTCGTACGCCTCGCCCAGCGAGTGCCCGGCGGCGGTCGCGTCCGGGGCGGAGACCCCGGGGACCGCGTGCAGCCGGGGCGTATAGGCGGCGTTCATCACACTGCCGAGCAGCGCGATACCGATGCCGGCGCCCAGCTGGTACGACGTCTCGCCGATCGCCGCCGCCCCGCCCGCCCGGTCCGCGGGGGCCTCGCTGAGCATCGACTCGTAGGCGCCGAACAGCGTGGTCTCCAGGCCGAAGCCGAGCAGCACGAAGCCGGACAACAGCAGCGGGGAGTTGTCGGTGGCACCCATCGCGGTCAGGGTCAGCACCGCGGCCGCCGTCAGGCAGAAGCCGGTGCACACCATCCGGCGCGGCCCGAACCGGCGCAGCACGCGCGCGCCCAGCAGACCGGCCGCCATCGCCGCCACGGTCAGCGGCAGCAGCCGCAGCCCGGTGGCGAGCGGGGACAGGCCGAGCACCAGTTGCAGATACTGCGCGGCGATCAGCTCCAGGCCGACCAGCGCCAGCATGGCCAGCACGATGCAGCCCACCGAGGTGCTGAAGGCGGGCCTGCGGAACATGCACAGGTCCACCAGCGGATGCGGCAGCCGCCGCTGGCGTCGTACGAAGAGGATCAGGAGGGCCGCGCCGACCAGCAGCGGCAGCAGGGTGAGCGGGCTCGTGGGGTCCTCGCCGCCGCCGAGCCGCTTCACGCCGAGGACGACGCCGAACAGGCCCCCGGCCGCCATCAGCGCGCCGGACACGTCCCAGGGGCCGTCGCTCTCGCCCCGGGACTCGGGCAGCAGGAGCCGTCCGACGGGGAGGCTGATCAGCATCAGCGGGATGTTGATCAGGAAGACCGAGCCCCACCAGAAGTGCTCCAGCAGGAAGCCGCCGAGCAGCGGTCCGACGGCCGCGCCGACCGCGGCGACCGCGCTCCACACGCCGATGGCGAGGGCGCGCTCGCGCCGGTCGGGGAAGACCTGGCGCAGGATCGACAGGGTCGCGGGCATGATCATGGCGCCGCCGACGCCGAGCAGGGCGCGGGCGAGGATCAGCACCTCGGCGGTGTGCGCGCAGGCGGCAACCGCCGAGGCCACGCCGAACAGCCCGTAGCCGAGCAGGAGCACGCGGCGGCGTCCGACGCGGTCGCCGAGGGTGCCGAAGAGGATCAGCAGCGCGGCGCAGACCAGCGGGTAGACGTCGACGATCCAGAGCAGCTGGATGGCGCTGGGCCGCAGGTCCTCGCTGACCGCGGGGACGGCCACGTGCAGCACGGTCGCGTCGAGGGCGACGAGCAGCAGGCTGACGCAGAGGACGACGAGGACGACCCAGCGGTTGGCACCGGGCCCGGTCGTCCGACGGCGCGGCCGGAGCGCGGCCGTGGTCGTCCCGGACATGTACGTACCTCCCAGATGTTCCCTCGTGCGGGGCGGAGCGACAGGCTCTCCCTTTGTCGTACGGCCGGGAAGAAGCGGTGTTCCCGGACCCCGCTGAACCCACGGGAATGGCTCGTCAGCCTACGCGAGTCCGCCCTGCCCCCGCGTGGCGGACCTCTCACCCCGGGCGGCGGCCCCTGTGGGGTGCGCCACGTCGCGGCGGCCCGGCCGCTCCCCCGGCGGCCTGCGCGTTCCCCCGTCCGGTCGATAATCGAGCCCGTGACCGATCTCAGGACCGGCGTGGCCCCGGCCCACGCCCCGCCCACCGCTCCCGCCGTCCCGCTGCTCCGCCGGGCGGTGCCGGCCGTGCTGGCGTACGCGGCGGTCCGCGCCCTGGGTCTGGTGGTGCTGGCGGTGTGGAGCGCCGCGCGCGGCACGAGCGCGCTGACGCTGCTGACGGCGCGCTGGGACTCCCTCTGGTACACGCGGGTCGCCGAACTGGGCTACGGCTACCAGGTGCGGCTGCCGAACGGCGACGTCCACTCGAATCTGGCGTTCTTCCCGCTGCTGCCCTGGCTGGAGCGGCTGCTGCACGCGCTGACCCCGCTGTCGTACGCGTACGCGGGGCTGGTGGTGAGCCTGGTGGCCTCGCTGGCCGCGGCGGCGGGGATCTTCGCGGTGGCCGAGCGGGTGTACGGAGCCCGGGCCGGGGTCTGCGCGGTGCTGCTGTGGGCGGTGCTGCCGGTCGCGGCCGTGCAGTCGATGGCGTACAGCGAGTCGCTGTTCACGGCGCTGGCGGCCTGGGCGCTGTACGCGCTGCTGACCGGGCGGTGGGTGGGCGCGGGGCTGCTCGCGGCGCTCGCGGGGCTGACCCGGCCGGTGGGCGGCGCGGTGGTGGCGGCGGTGTGGGTCGCGGCCGCGGTCTCGTTCGTGTGGGACCGAAGCGCGGCGCGTTCGGACGGCGCATGGTCGTCGACGCACGCCCCCGCGCATTCCACCGCCCGTCGTCTCCTCGGCGTGTCGCTCGCCCCGCTCGGCGCGGCCGGTTACGTCCTGTGGGTGGGCCACCGCACCGGCAAGGGCCCGCTCGGTTATCTGGACGTCCAGGCCGGATGGCGCAACGGCTTCGACGGCGGGTACGCCTTCGCGCGCTTCGTGGCCGAGAAGTTCACCTCGTTCCCCGCCGCGCTCGCGGGCGTCGGCCTGATCGCGGGCGTCGCGCTGCTGCTCTGGCTGTACGTCACCGGCGTCCGCCGGGGCCAGCCGCTCGAACTGCTCGTGTACACCGGCGTCGTGCTCGCGCTCGCGCTGTGCGCGTCGAGCTACTTCGGCTCCAAGCCCCGGCTGCTGCTGCCCGCCTTCCCGGTGCTCCTCCCGCTCGCCGTGGCGCTCGCCCGGCTGCGGACCTCCCGATCCGCCCTGGTCACGGTGGGGTTGGCGATCGTCTCCGCGGTGTACGGGGCGTTCTGGCTGAACGGCTCGGGGCCCCCATGATCCGCTCCGGCGGCCCGATGACGCCCCGGGGAATTGCGACCCAGGACCGGGTTAACGCATTTATAAGTGCCATATAAACAACACCCGGCATGATCAAAGGAATTACAGAGGACGGCCTCACCGGATTGCGGAATCCTGTGAAATTCGGCCGCCCTTGAGAGGTTTCCCACATCACATCGTCATCACAAAGACGCTGTTTCGACCGGGACCACAGCTCACTCGCTGTAACGTCGATTGGGTGCGTACCGAACGGAACCTCACCCGGCGTCTGGACCGGGTGTTCGCCAGGCTGGACCGCGAGCCGGAACGGCCGGCCCATATCGATGTGCCGGTGATGAGCCGGCACCGGGTCGTGCTGTTCTCCGCGACCCTCGCCTTCTACCTGGCGATCGTGTGGGCCGTGGTGACCACCTCCTGGCTCGTCCGGCTCGACTGGCAGGTCATGTTCTTCCGGCCGTACCAGCAGTGGCCGCAGATCCACGCCTTCCTCGACTACTACGTGGTGCTCGGCCAGCGCGGCCCCACCGCGGTGATGGTCGCGGCCTGGCTGGGCTGGCGCTCCTGGCGGCAGCACACGCTCCGCCCGCTGCTCACCCTCGCCACCTCGCTGCTGCTGCTGAACATCACGGTCGGCGCCGCCAAGTACGGCATGGGGCGGCTCGGTCCGCACTACGCGACCGTGATCGGCTCGAACGAGATGGTCAGGGGCGGCGATATATTTCCCAGCGGCCACACCGCCAACGCGGTGGTCACCTGGGGCATCCTGGCCTACCTGGCCTCCACCCCCCGCGCCCGCCGCTGGCTCTCGGCCGTCTCCGCGATCACCTCGCTCGGCGTCGGTCTCACCACCGTCTACCTCGGTACGCACTGGCTCAGCGACGTGCTCCTCGGCTGGGCCGCCGGACTGCTGATCCTGCTCGCCCTGCCCTGGTTCGAGTCGCTGATCGCACGCACCGAGACCTGGCTGTTCGACCTGCGCGACCGCTGGCGCGCCCGGCGCACCCGGCCGGTGTCCGAACCGGTCGTGCCCGTCGCCCCGGTGGTGCTCACCGGGCCGCGCGGCACCTCGGCCGAGCAGTCCGCACCGGCCCGCGAGCCGGTCTCCTCGACCCGCGCCTCCCGGGGCCTGGCACATCTCGCGCCCACCCCGCACACGGCCCGTTCGGAACGCAGCCCGGTCACCCCGGCGGGCCCCCGCCGCCCGCCCGGCGCCGACCGGGCACCGCGCGGCACCTCTCCGGCCCGCCCCCTGACGGGCGGCTGAGGACCCGGGCGGGCGGTACGCACGACCGGCCCCACGCCACGACGAAGGCTCCGCTCCCTTCCCGGGAGCGGAGCCTTCGTGCCGTCCGCGGTCTCGGCGGGGCCGGTCAGCCCTTCCAGGCGCGGGCCACCCGGCCCTCGCGCACCTCGAAGTTGAGCCGCCCCACCCGGTACTCCATGGTGATGATCGCGCCCGGCGGCAGCGCGCGCACGGTCGACCAGCCGCGCTCCCGGGCGCGCCGCTCGGCCTGCTCGGCGTCGAGGCCGACGTACCCGTCCGGGCTGTCCTGGGGCTCCGCCGGCGGAGTGGGAATCGGTGCCATACGACCACGCTAGGGCGACATCCGCGGTGACGGAAGCCGGGCGCGGCAGGGTAAGAGCAGGACCAGACTCCCGTCACACTTCTGTCACAGCTTCCGGGTCTCGTTTCGGTCGAACTTCCTCACACGATCGGGGGTTTCCGTACCGCCCAACGGGGGATTCGAACTGAATTCACGCGTGTCGTGCCGCCCCCCTCTAATTACCCGGCGGAAAGTGCCGTGGTGAGGATCGGGACGGGCCCCGGGGCATGATTCCCCGGCGGAATCCCGTGCGGTGCCACCGGAGCTGACACCGCATAGGAAATTTCACGGATTCCGCACATGCCGGTGCGTGGTACGCGTACCGCGGGCGCTCGTGGGTACCCGGCCCGCCGACCGCGGCGGGCCGCCGGTGCGGGCCCAGGGCGGGCCCGGGGCGTGACGACGCGAAGGGGCGAGCGATGGGGACCGAGACCGCGCACGCGACGCCGGGACCGGTGCGCGGCCGACCGTCGGCGGGCCGGGTGGTGGTGGACTGGCTCACCACCACGGACCACAAGAAGATCGGCCATCTGTATCTGATCACCGGCTTCGGCTTCTTCCTGGCCGCCGGGGTGATGGCGCTGCTGATGCGCGCCGAACTCGCCCGGCCGGGGCTCCAGCTGATGAGCGCGGAGCGGTACGACCAACTGTTCACCCTGCACGGCACGATCATGCTGCTGCTGTTCGCGACGCCGAGCTTCGCGGGGTTCGCCAATGAGCTGATGCCGCTCCAGATCGGCGCCCCGGACGTGGCCTTCCCCCGGCTGAACATGCTGTCGTACTGGTTCTTCCTGTTCGGCGGGCTGATCGTGCTGGGATCCCTGCTCTCGCCGGACGGCCCCGCCGACTACGGCTGGTTCGCCTACGCGCCGCTCAACGACGCGACGCACTCCCCCGGGGTCGGCCCCGACCTGTGGATCATGGGGCTCGCGCTGTCCGGGTTCGGGACCATCCTCGGCGCGGTCAACTTCATCACCACGATCATCGCGATGCGGGCACCGGGCATGACGATGTTCCGGATGCCGGTCTTCACCTGGAACACCCTGTTCACCTCGATCCTGATCCTGCTGGCCTTCCCGGTGCTGGCGGCGGCGCTGCTGGCGCTGGAGGCGGACCGGCGGTTCGGGGCGCAGGTGTTCGAGGCGGCGGACGGCGGGGCGCTGCTGTGGCAGCACCTGTTCTGGTTCTTCGGGCATCCCGAGGTCTACATCATCGCGCTGCCGTTCTTCGGGATCGTCACGGAGATCATCCCGGTCTTCAGCCGCAAGCCGATCTTCGGGTATCTGACGCTGGTCGGCGCGACGATGGCGATCACCGGCCTGTCGATCGTGGTGTGGGCGCACCACATGTTCGCGACGGGCGCGGTGCTGCTGCCGTTCTTCTCCTTCATGTCGTTCCTGATCGCGGTGCCGACCGGGGTGAAGTTCTTCAACTGGACCGGCACGATGATCCACGGCTCGCTGTCCTTCGAGACGCCGATGCTGTGGGCGCTGGGCTTCCTCGTGACGTTCCTGTTCGGCGGGCTGACCGGGGTGATCCTCGCGTCGCCGCCGATGGACTTCCATGTCACGGACTCGTACTTCGTGGTCGCGCACTTCCACTACGTCGTCTTCGGCACGGTCGTCTTCGCGGTGTTCGGCGGGTTCGCCTTCTGGTGGCCGAAGTTCACCGGGAAGATGCTGGACGAGCGGCTGGGGAAGATCCAGTTCTGGACGCTGTTCGTCGGCTTCCACACGACGTTCCTGGTGCAGCACTGGCTGGGGGCGGAGGGGATGCCGCGCCGGTACGCCGACTATCTCGCGGCGGACGGCTTCACGGCGCTCAACACCGTGTCCTCCATCGGCGCGTTCCTCCTCGGTCTGTCGACGCTCCCCTTCCTCTACAACGTCTGGAAGACGGCCCGTTACGGCGAGAAGGTCGACACCGACGACCCCTGGGGCTACGGCCGTTCCCTGGAGTGGGCGACGTCCTGTCCCCCGCCGCGGCACAACTTCGTGACGCTGCCGAGGATCCGCTCGGAGTCCCCGGCGTTCGACCTGCATCACCCGGCGTACGCGGCCGAGGCCGAGGCCCCCCGGCCGGAGCCGAGGGGCCGTCGGGCACGGAAGTGACCGCGGCTCAGAGGGACAGGTGGGTTCCGGGCACGATGAGGTCGGGGTCGTCGCCGATGACGGACCTGTTCGCCGCGTACAGGTGGCGCCAGCCGACACCGTGCCGCGCGGCGATCCCGGACAGGGTGTCGCCCCGGCGCACGGTGTAGCCGCCGGTGCCCCGGGAGGGGTGGCTCGGTGCCGTGGAGGTCTTCGGGGTGTTCGAGGTGGTGTTCGAGTTCCTCGGTGTCCTGGACGGCGCCGGCTTCTTCGCCGGGCCGCCCTTGTCGAGGCTCACCTGTGAGGGGGCGGAGCCCATCGCTCCCGCGCGGCCGGAGCAGACCGGCCAGGCGCCCCAGCCCTGGGCCCGCTGGACCCGTGCCGCGACGGCGATCTGCGCGCTCCTGGAGGCCCGGTCGGCGGTCGAGGCGTAGGTGCCACCGCCGTACGCGCTCCAGGTGTGGGCGGAGAACTGGAGTCCTCCGTAGTAGCCGTTGCCGGTGTTGATGTGCCAGTTGCCGCCGCTCTCGCACTGGGCGATGCGGTCCCACACCCCGTTGTCCGCGGCGGCGGCGTCGCCGGTCGCGGCCAGCAGCCCCAGCGGGGCCAGCAGCGCGGCACCGGCGAGTACGGCCGTCGTACGGCCCCTGCGGGCGCTGTCGTCACGGGTGGTGGTACGGCCGGTATCGGCACACTCGGACATGTAACTCCCTCTCCAAGAACCCGGGTTCCCCCGGGCGGAGCGCGTCTCGCCGCGCAGGACCGCGGTTCCTCGCGCCCGCCCCGTCCGTGCCCCCGGTGCCGGCGATGACGCGTTGCCGGTGCCGGGTGACGGACGAACCCGAGCGGTGCTCGTTGCACACGGCGGAGGAATGTAGGGAAAGCGGGTGCCGGACATCAACCACCCGACCGTTGTGCCAGGCCAGTTGGCGGTTACCGCAGGTATCAGCGATTTCCGGCCACCCACTACATGCGCCGATTTACTGATTTTTCGCCCCTGCCCGACGTCTCCCTGTGACCCACTTCACTCTTTCAAGTAGCTTGACCCGACAACGAGTTGACGATGAGTGTCCGGTTCCGCACTCAGGGTGATCGGCTGTGACGGTTGATTCGAACCGATGCTCCGCCATGCGTGACCCCCACCACAGGACGCCCGTTGTCTTCTTCATGAGCCCGGAACCCTGGGGCTCATCGGCCGGGAGCCACCCGACCGGTCCCGCACGCATCCCAAGGGAGCCACCCGTGCCGCGCATGCTCGACGTCAGTGACGCCGTACGCGCCGAGATCGGCGACGAAGAAGCCGACCGGCTGCTCGCCGGAGAGAACGCCCCGGGCAGTTACGACTGCACGTCCTGCCGCACCCCGGGCGACTCCGAGCAGGAGCGCACCAGCACCGTTCTCTTCGTCGGCGAGGAGACCGCGGTCCTCGCCTTCGCCCACGCCAGCTGCCTGCCCTCGCAGGTCGTCCAGGTCACCGAGGAGCAGTTGCAGGGAGCCGTACGCTCCATCGGCGCACAGGCCGGGGGCGGCGAGCCGCAGCGGCCCGCGCCCGAGCAGGCGGTGCTCGGTGTGACCAGCGGACTCGTCCTGATCGAGGGCGAGTTGCACCCCGCCCTGGTGGTCGAGCCCACCTCGCCCATCGTGCGCCCCGGCACCCTCGGCCCCGGGGACGACTTCCTGGCGCTCCTCATCGAGCAGGGCTTCATGCCGGTGGCCGAGCTGTCCGCCGTACCGCCGGTGCTGCACGGCTGGTCGGTGCTGCTGGCGGTGGGCCAGCTGCACGCGGTCCTCCAGCCGGGCCCGCCCGGCGGCCACCCGGTCGCCTGGTGGCAGGCCCATCAGCCGCTCCAGGTCACCGACGGCTGGCGGGCCGCGGCCAACAAGCACCAGCAGGTGCTGATGTTCGCCGCGCCGGTGGGCTCCATCGGCCGCCAGCCGCGCGAGGACCTGCTGCGCGACTCGCTCGACAAGGCGGCGGCCTACGGCAGGCTGGTCGCGGCGGCGCTCCCCCTCGCGGGGACCTGAGCCCGCGCGTTCAAGGGGCCGCGGCCAACGGAAGGTTGCGAAACCGCATCTCTTCTCGCGCGCTGTCGTTTGGACATACGTGCACGCATACGACACTTCGCCCCGACGGTCCTCGTTCTCCTCCGTTCCGTCCGCCCGGACGGGGCACGAAGGGGCGGGTGGTGCCTCGGCCACGCCGATCTTCGACATGCTCGCCTCGGAGTGGGTCAAGGCGTTCCGCACGCTGCCGGGCGACCGCAGCGGCGAGGAGGGGATGAGGTTCGTCCCCTTCGGCCTGCCGGACCGGACCGGGTGGTCGTACGGCGGCCATCGGGCCGGTTCGTTCAGCAGCTCGTACAGCGCCTACAGCGCGGGTGCCTACAGCGCCCGCCAGCAGGCGTCGCAGTGGCAGCGCGTCGGCACCCTCGGGCGGCCGCAGCAGGACACCGGGATGCACCATGTGCCCGCCGCACTGCCTCCAGGACCGCGCCGCGGCGCGTGACACCGGCACAGGTGAAGGGCGGCCCCTGTCGGACAGGGGCCGCCCTTCACGTCGTACCGCGGTTACTTCTTCTTCGTGCCGCGCTTCTCGCGCACCCGCACCGAGATGTGGATCGGGGTGCCCTCGAAGCCGAACTCCTCGCGCAGTCGGCGCTCGATGAAGCGCCGGTAGCCCGCCTCGATGAAGCCGGAGGCGAAGAGCACGAAGCGCGGGGGCTTGGTGCCGGCCTGGGTGCCGAAGAGGATGCGCGGCTGCTTGCCGCCCCGGACCGGGTGCGGGTGAGCCGCGACCAGCTCGCCCAGGAAGGCGTTGAGCCGGCCGGTGGGGACGCGGGTCTCCCAGCCGGCGAGGGCGGTCTCGATGGCCGGGACCAGCTTCTCCATGTGGCGGCCGGTGCGCGCCGACACATTCACCCGGGGCGCCCAGGCGACCTGGGCCAGCTCGGTCTCGATCTCCCGCTCCAGGTAGTAGCGGCGCTCCTCGTCCAGCGTGTCCCACTTGTTGAAGGCGACGACCATCGCACGGCCCGCCTCCACGGCCATGGTGACGATCCGCTGGTCCTGCACGGAGATGTTCTCCGAGGCGTCGATCAGGACGACCGCGACCTCGGCCTTCTCCACCGCGGCGGCGGTGCGCAGCGAGGCGTAGTAGTCGGCGCCCTGCTGGAGGTGGACACGCTTGCGGATGCCCGCGGTGTCCACGAACTTCCAGGTGACACCGCCCAGTTCGATCATCTCGTCGACCGGGTCGCGGGTGGTGCCCGCCATCTCGTTGACGACGACGCGCTCCTCGCCCGCGACCTTGTTCAGCAGGGAGGACTTGCCGACGTTCGGGCGGCCGATGAGCGCGATACGGCGGGGGCCGCCGATGGCGGTGCCGAAGGACTGCGCGGGCGCCTCGGGCAGCGCCTCCAGGACGGCGTCCAGCATGTCGCCGGTGCCGCGGCCGTGCAGCGCGGAGACGGGGTGGGGCTCGCCGAGGCCCAGGCTCCACAGGTACGAGGCGTCGGCCTCGCCGCTCGGGCCGTCGACCTTGTTGGCGCACAGCACCACCGGCTTGCCGGCCTTGCGCAGCAGTCGTACGACCGCCTCGTCGGTGTCGGTGGCGCCGACCTTGGCGTCGACCACGAAGACCACCGCGTCGGCGGCCTCGATCGCGTACTCGGCCTGGGCGGCCACGGAGGCGTCGATGCCGAGGACGTCCTGCTCCCAGCCGCCGGTGTCGACCACCTTGAAGCGGCGGCCCGCCCACTCGGCCTCGTAGGTGACGCGGTCGCGGGTGACGCCGGGCTTGTCCTCGACGACCGCCTCGCGGCGGCCGATGATCCGGTTGACCAGGGTCGACTTGCCGACATTCGGGCGGCCGACGACGGCGAGCACGGGCAGCGGGCCGTGGCCCGCCGCCTCGATGGCGCCCTCGACGTCCTCGATGTCGAAGCCCTCGACCGCGGCGAGCTCCATGAACTGCGCGTACTCGGCGTCGCCGAGAGCCCCGTGCTCGTACTCGTGCTCGGCCGAGCCGTCGGGCTGGATGTCGTCGTTCATGAAGTCCGTACCTCGTTGTTCATCGTGGTGATCGGTGGAACAGGCCCTGGTGGGCTTATCCCTCAGTGGGCTGATCCACTACTCAAGTGTCGCCTAGCGCCCGGTGAGGCGCCTGGCGTTTTCCAGGTGGGCGGTGAGCTGCTTCTGGATGCGCTCGGTCGCCTCGTCCAGCGCCCGGCGCGTGCGCCGCCCCGAGCCGCCCGCCCGTCGCCCGCCGCCACCCTCATCGGAGCTTCGCACCCCTTCGATGGCATCAAACGGGTCTCCGAAGACGACGTCCACGCGCGAGCGCACCGGGGGCAGCGCCTTTATCAACCGTCCCGGCCGGTCCGAGCTTCCCATGACGGCCACCGGCACGATCGGCGCCCCGCTGCGGACCGCGAAGTAGGCGAGGCCCGCGCGCAGCGAGGCGAAGTCGCCCTCGCCCCGGGTGCCCTCCGGGAAGATGCCCAGCACTCCCCCGGCCGCCAGCAGGTCGAGGGTCTGGATGATGGCGGCGCGGTCGACGGCGGTGCGGTCCACCTTCAGCTGGCCGATGCCGGTCAGGAAGGCGCCCAGCGGGCCGATGAACGCCTCCTTCTTGATCAGGAAGTGCGTCGGCCGGGGCGCCACCCCCATGACCATGGGCCCGTCGATGTTGTGGGAGTGGTTGACGGCGAGGATCACCGGGCCGCTCGCGGGCACCTTCCAGGCACCCAGCACGCGCGGCCGCCACAGCCCGTACATCAGGCCGACGCCGATGCGCCGGCCGACCTCGGCGCCCTTCTCGGAGGGCGCGCCCGCGTCCCGTCTCTCGGAGGGCAGGCTCACTTCGCCGCCCGCTTCTCCTCGACCAGGGTGACGACGCACTCGATGACCTGGGCGAGGGTGAGTTCGGTGGTGTCCACCTCGACCGCGTCGTCGGCCTTGGCGAGCGGGGAGGTCTTGCGGCTGGAATCGGCGGCGTCGCGCTTGATCAGCGCCTCGCGGGTGGCGTGCAGGTCGGCGCCCTTCAGCTCACCGCTGCGGCGGGCGGCGCGGGCCTCCGGGGAGGCGGTGAGGAAGACCTTGAGGTCGGCGTCCGGCAGCACCGTCGTACCGATGTCCCGGCCCTCGACCACGATGCCCCGCTCGGCGCCGATGGCCAGCGAACGCTGGAGCTCGGTGATCCGGGTGCGCACCTCGGGCACCGCGCTGACCGCGCTGACCTTGGAGGTGACCTCCTGGGTGCGGATCGGGGCGGCCACGTCCACGCCGTCGACCGTGATGGTCGGGGCGGCCGGGTCGGTGCCGGAGACGATCTCCGGCTTGCCCGCCACGTCGGCGACGGCGGCCGGGTCCGCCAGGTCGATGCCGTTGTGCACCATCCACCAGGTGATCGCCCGGTACTGGGCGCCGGTGTCCAGGTAGCTCAGGCCGAGCTGGGCGGCCACGGCCTTCGACGTGCTCGACTTGCCCGTGCCGGAGGGACCGTCGATCGCGACGATCACGGGCTTGGCGGTCGGGGCGGCGCCGTTTTCCACGAGGGGACACCTTCCTGGTGCGGTGTGCGGGCGGGGTCGGGGAGCGAGAGCGCCCCGCACAAGGTTACTGGGTGTGGGTCACTCGTCCGGACGCACAGCATCACCGGGCCCCGCCCGGCCCCCCGCCCCGCCCTCGCCCGCCTACTGCCGCAGCGCCCAGCCGCGCTCGCGCAGCGCGTCGGCGAGCACCGGCACGGCCCCCGGTTCGACCGAGAGCTGCACCAGGCCGGCCTGCTGTCCGGTGGCGTGCTCGATGCGCACGTCCTCGATGTTGACCCCGGCGCGGCCCGCGTCGGCGAAGATGCGCGCCAGCTGGCCGGGCTGGTCGTCGATGAGCACGACGACGGTCTCGTAGGCCCGCGGCGCGCTGCCGTGCTTGCCGGGCACCCGTACCTGGCCCGCGTTGCCGCGGCGCAGCACGGCCTCGATGCCGGTGCTGCCGGTGCGCCGCTTGTCCTCGTCCGAGGACTGGAGGGCGCGCAGCGCGCCCACGGTCTCGTCCAGGTCGGCGGCGACGTCGGCGAGCAGGTCGGCGACCGGGCCCGGGTTGGCGGAGAGGATGTCGATCCACATGCGCGGGTCGGAGGCGGCGATCCGGGTCACGTCCCGGATGCCCTGTCCGCACAGGCGTACGGCGGCCTCGTCGGCGTGTTCCAGGCGGGCGGCGACCATGCTGGAGACCAGGTGGGGCATGTGGGAGACGAGGGCGACGGCCCGGTCGTGGGCGTCGGCGTCCATGACGACGGGGACGGCACGGCAGTGCGAGACCAGTTCCAGGGCGAGGTTGAGCACCTCGGTGTCGGTGTCCCGGGTGGGGGTGAGCACCCAGGGCCGGCCCTCGAAGAGATCGCCGGTCGCGGCCAGTGGGCCCGACTTCTCCCGGCCGGACATCGGATGGGTGCCGAGGTAGGCGCCGAGGTCCAGGCCGAGCGCCTCCAGCTCCCGGCGCGGGCCGCCCTTGACGCTGGCCACGTCGAGGTAGCCGCGGGCCAGTCCCCGGCGCATGGCGTCGGCGAGGAGCCCGGCCACATGGGCGGGCGGGGCGGCGACGATCACCAGGTCGACGGGGCCCTCGGGGGCCGCGTCGGTGCCGGCACCGAGCGCGGCGGCGGTGCGGGCCTGCTCCGGGTCGTGGTCGGCGAGGTGCACGGTGACGCCGCGCTGTGTCAGGGCCAGGGCGGCGGAGGTGCCGATCAGGCCGGTGCCGATGACGAGTGCGGTTCTCACTGGGCGATGTCCTTGCGCAGGGCGGCCGCGGCGCCGAGGTAGACGTGGGCGATGTCGGCGCGCGGACGGTCCGACTCGACATGGGCGAGGATCCGGACGATCCGGGGCATGGCGCCGGTGATGTCCAGTTCCTGGGCGCAGATCAGGGGCACGTCGGCGATGCCGAGCCCCCGGGCGGCGGCCGCCGGGAAGGCGCTGTGCAGATCGGGGGTGGCGGTGAACCAGATGCTGATCAGGTCGTCCGCGGTCAGTCCGTTCCGCTCCAGGACGGCGGTGAGCAGGGCTCCGACCTGCTCGTCCATGTGTCCGGCCTCGTCCCGCTCCAGTTGGACGGCCCCCCGGACCGCTCGTACCGCCACGGTGCTGCTCCTAGCTGACAGATGCCGACAAGTGCTGACAGGTGTTGTCGTGCTCGCCCGTCCAGCCTAGTCAGCCCGCGTGGGCACGGCGCGCGGCGCCCGATCACTGAGACGATATGGGCGGTCCGGTTTCTTCCGGTTTCCAGGCTTTCTTCCAGGCATCGGCATCGGTATCCGCATCCCCGACATGTGTACGGAGTGGTGACATGACCCAGGGCGCGACGCGGCGCATGGTGATCGCGACGGGCGCGGCGGCGCTCGCGACCGGCTGTGGCGGCAACGACGGCGACACGAGCGCGGCCGCCGACAGCACGGAGAGCCCCTCCCCGGCGAGTCCCACGGCGGCGTCCCCGACCGGCGCGGGCACGTCCGCGGCGGCGGACGCGAAGAAGCTCGCGAGCACCGGCGACATCCCCGAGGGCGGGGGCAAGGTCTTCGACGCGCAGAAGATCGTGGTGACGCAGCCGTCGAAGGGCCAGTACAAGGCGTTCTCGGCGGTCTGTACGCACATGGGCTGCACGGTGAGCCGGGTGCAGAACGGCACCATCGACTGCCCGTGCCACGGCAGCCGGTTCAAGATCGAGGACGGTTCGGTGGCCGACGGTCCCGCGACGAAGCCGCTGGCCGAGCGCCCGATCAAGGTCGAAGGAAACTCCATCCAGCTGAGCTGAGGTGCCGCGTAGGCTCCGGGCATGCAGCCCGAGGACCTGGTGCGCGACCACACGATCTACGCCTGCGTCATGGGGTCCCGGGCCTTCGGCCTGGCCACGGACGCGAGCGACACCGACCGGCGGGGCGTGTATCTCGCGCCCACCGCCCTGTTCTGGCGGTTCGAGAAGCCGCCGGCGCATGTGGAGGGGCCGGGCGAGGAGCAGTTCTCCTGGGAGCTGGAGCGGTTCTGCGAGCTGGCGCTGCGCGGCAATCCGAACATCCTGGAGTGTCTGCACTCCCCGCTGGTGGACCACCTGGACGACACCGGCCGCGAACTGCTGTCCCTGCGCGGGGCGTTCCTCTCCGCGAAGGTGTACGACACCTTCACCCGCTACGCCCTCGGCCAGCGCAGGAAGCTGGACGCCGACGTCCGTACGACGGGCGCCCCGCGCTGGAAGCACGCCATGCATCTGCTGCGCCTGCTGACCTCCTGCCGCGACCTGCTGCGCACCGGCGAGCTGCGCCTCGACGTGGGCGACCGACGCGAGCCCCTGCTGGCGGTGAAACGGGGCGAGGTCCCCTGGACGGCCGTCGAATCCTGGATGACCCGGCTGGCCGCGGAGACGGAAGCCGCCCTGCGCCACACTTCATTGCCCCCGGAACCGGACCATGCCCGGGTGGCGGACTTCCTGTTCCGCGCGCGCAGGGACTCGGCGGTGGAGTCGGTACGGCTGGGGTGAGGCGGACGGATGACGTCGGCTTCGGGGGCGGCGCGGGCCGGTGGCCGCGGGCGGGTTCGCCCGCGCGGGAGAGCGGGCGCGGAAAGGACTCCGCCCAACGGCCACGCGGGAGCCGGCCCGCCCTGCCCCCCCTCAGCCGCCCAGCCTCGCCCGCACCACGAAGTCGTGCAGCGCCTCATGACCGGTCGCCGCGTCCGGCAGGGACGACGCGGCCTGGGCCTCGTCGAGGGCGGTGTGCAGGCGTTCCACGTCGTCGGCGATGCGCGGCCGGTCGAGGCCGGGGTATGTGCCGTGTTCCTGGGCGGCCTTGGCGGCGATCAGTTCGGGGATGTACGCAGGCGCGTCCAACTCCCTCACCAGCGTGGGCAGATGGGGCTGGACCTCGCCGGTGCGCATGAGGTGGATGCCGGTGAGCAGGACACGGAACGTGTAGAGCAGCGGCTTGAGTTCGGCGGTCTTCTCGAACAGCCGCCACTGGGTGACCGCGAACCCCCGGTAGTGGTGGGCGTGATGGCTGGTGATCACGTCCGGGGCGAGCGCGGACAGCTCGCGGTGCGCGTCGCCGGTGTGCACGACCAGCGGGGACAGCAGCTGCTCCAGCACATAGCCGTTGCGGCGCAGCATCAGCCGTACGAACTTGCGCAGGTCGTGCGTCACGAGGTCCAGCTCGGCGCCGTACCGCACCCATGTCTTCGACCGGGTCTCCTCCGGCTCGCGCAGGCCCAGGAGATCCGCGGCGGGCAGCAGATGGACGCCTCGGAGGTCCACGTCCGAGTCCTCCGAGGGGAAGCCGTACAGATGGGCCCCGGAGACGGTGGCGAACAGCAGCGGGTCGGGCTGTTCGGCGACCACGGGCGCGAGGTCTATGTCGAGGTTGTCGATCATGGGCCTAAGCGTCCCAGAGTGTGCCGAGCGCCAACAGGTCCTCCCGGTACTCGATCCGCTCGACCCAGTCCGCGGGCCAGGCGTCCACACCGAGCCGCGCGCCCGCGAAGGCGCCGGTGAGACAGGCGATGGAGTCGGAGTCACCGGCGGTGCAGGCGGCCCGGCGCAGGGCGGTCAGCGGCTCGTCGGGGAAGAGCAGGAAGCACAGCAGCCCGGTCGCGAACGCCTCCTCGGCGATCCAGCCCTCCCCGGTGGCCAGGCACGGATCGTCCTCGGCGGCGTGGGTGCGCACGGCCTCCCGGAGCCGGTCCAGGATCGCCAGGCACTCGTCCCAGCCGCGCGCGGCGAAGTGCTCGGGCGTCGGGTCCTGGGAGCGGGTCCACAGATCGCCGAGCCACGTCTCGTCGTAGCGGGTCCGGTTCGCGAGGGCGTACTCCCGCAACTCCCCGAGGAGTACCGACGGTTCGGTGCCCCGCGCGAGCAGGTGGACCGCGCGGGCGGTGAGGTCGGACGCGGCCAGCGCGGTGGGGTGGCCGTGCGTGAGCCCGGACTGCAACTGGGCGGCTCCGGCGCGCTGTTCGTCGCTCAGGCCGGGCGCGAGCCCGATCGGCGCGACGCGCATATTGGCGCCGCAGCCCTTGGAGCCGAGCTGACTGGCGTCCTGCCAGGCGCGGTCCTCCGCCTCCAGCAGTCGGCAGGCGGTCAGGCAGGTGTTGCCGGGCGCCCGGTTGTTGTCCGGCGAGTGGTACCAGTCCACGAACTCCTCGCGCACCGGCCGCTCCAGCCGCTTCGGCGCGAGATGGCCGCGCTCCATGGCGGTGCGCAGGCCCCGGCCGAGGGCGAGGGTCATCTGGGTGTCGTCGGAGACGAAGGCGCGCCGCGCGAGCGGCATCTCGCGCCAGGGCCCGAACTTGGCCAGGATCTCGGGCACCTTGTTGAACTCGGTCGGGAAGCCGAGCGCGTCCCCGAGCGCGAGGCCGAGGAGCGAACCGGTCGCGGGCCGCTTGGACATGTACATCATCCCCCTTTATCGTCACTGTGACAATAAAGGGGGATGATGATCGGCGCAAGGCGCTTCGAGGAGCCCGGCCTACAGTTCGACTTCCTTCATCAGCATGCCGACCTCGGTGTTCGACAGCCGCCGCAGCCAGCCGGACTTCTGGTCGCCCAGGGTGATCGGGCCGAACGAGGTGCGCACCAGCTTGTCGACCGGGAACCCGGCCTCCGCGAGCATGCGCCGCACGATGTGCTTGCGGCCCTCGTGCAGGGTCACCTCGACCAGGTAGTTCTTGCCGGTCTGCTCCACCACCCGGAAGTGGTCCGCGCGCGCGTAGCCGTCCTCCAGCTGGATGCCGTCCTTCAGGCGCTTGCCGAGGTCGCGCGGGATCGGGCCGACGATGTGTGCGAGGTACGTCTTCTGCACGCCGTACTTGGGGTGGGTCAGGCGGTGCGCCAGCTCACCGTGGTTGGTGAGCAGGATGACGCCCTCGGTCTCGGTGTCCAGCCGGCCGACGTGGAAGAGCCGCGTCTCCCGGTTGGTGACGTAGTCGCCGAGGCACTGGCGCCCCTCCGGGTCCTCCATGGTGGAGACGACACCGGCGGGCTTGTTCAGCGAGAAGAACTGGTACGACTGGGTCGCCACCGTCAGGCCGTCGACCTTGACCTCGTCCTTCTCCGGGTCGACCCGCTTGCCCTGCTCGGTGACGATCTCGCCGTTGACCTCGACACGGCACTGCTCGATCAGCTCCTCGCAGGAGCGCCGGGAGCCGTAGCCCGCGCGCGCGAGCACCTTCTGGAGCCGCTCGCCCTCCTGCTCGGCGCCCGGGAAGGTCTTGGGCAGCTTGATGTCCTTCTTGCCCGCGTACCGGTCCCGGTTGCGCTCCTCGGCCCGCGTCTCGTACTCACGCGAGCGCGAGGGCTCCGTACGGCCGCCCTGCTGGGGCCGCCGCGGGCCGCCCTTGGCGCCGCCGCGGGCCGCGCCACCGCCCCCTACACGACGCTCTTCCGATCTCGGGCCGCCCTTGGCGCCGCCGCGGGCCGCGCCACCGCGCCCGGACTTGGGGCCGTCCTGGGTCGCGCCGGGGCCCACGTCGTAGCGGCGCTCCTCGGGGCGGGGCTTGCTGGGCCGGCCCTGCCCCTGCCGCTCGTCCCGGTTGTTGCCGGCGCCGCGGTGGTTACCGCGCCCGCCACTCTTGCCGCTGCCGCTGCTTCGCATCAAAGTTCCGTCTTAGTCGTCTGCGTCCTCTGCACCCGGCGCGTCGGGCGCGTCCGGGTCGAACGACGGGACTCCCTCCTGGGTCTCGGCCTCGATCGCCTCCGCCTCCGGGAGGAAGGGCGCGAGTTCCGGGAGCTCGTCCAGGCCGCGCAGGCCCATCCGCTCCAGGAAGTAGTTCGTCGTCCTGTACAGGATCGCACCTGTTTCGGGTTCCGCGCCCGCCTCCTCGACCAGACCGCGCTGGAGCAGGGTGCGCATCACACCGTCGCAGTTCACTCCGCGCACCGCGGAGACCCGGCTGCGGCTGACCGGCTGGCGGTAGGCGACGACCGCGAGGGTCTCCAGCGCGGCCTGGGTGAGCCGGGCGGTCTGGCCGTCCAGGACGAGGCGCTCCACGGCGGGCGCGTAGGCGGCGCGGGTGTAGAAGCGCCAGCCGCCCGCGACCTGCCGCAGCTCGAAACCGCGGCCCTGCACGGTGTACTCGTCGGCCAGCGCCCGCAGCGCGTCCGCGATCTGCCGCCGGGGCCGCTCCAGGATCCTGGCGAGGTGCTCCTCGGTCGCGGGCTCGTCCACGACCATCAGGACGGCCTCCAGGGCGGGCCGCAGCTCCAGCCCCGCGACGTCGCCCGGATACGCCGGGGCCTCGGTGGTCTCGCTCACGGCTTGCTCTCCTCCTCGGGCCCCGGCCGCTCGGGCGGCCGGTCGAACTCGTCGGTGACCATCGGCACCGCCGTCCCGTCCCCGCCCGTCCAGCGCACCAGCAGCTCCCCGAGGGCGGCCTCCTGCTCCAGGGCGACGGCCTTCTCCCGGTACAGCTCCAGGAGCGCCAGGAAGCGGGCCACCACGGTGAGCGTGTCGTCGGTGTCCGCCACCAGCGCCCGGAAGCTGGCCTCACCCAGCTCGCGCAGCCGGGTGACCACGACGGCGGCCTGTTCCTGCACGCTGACCAGCGGGGCGTGGATGTGGTCGACGTACACCCGCGGCTCGGGCCTGGGCTGCATCGCCTTGACCGCGAGCTTCGCGAAGCCCTCGGGTCCGATGCTGATCACGACCTCGGGCAGCAGCTCGGCGTGCTCGGGTTCGAGGCCGACGGTACGGGGGTAGCGGCGGGCCTCCTCGTCGACGCGGGCGTTGAAGATGTCGGCGATCTGCTTGTACGCCCGGTACTGGAGCAGCCGCGCGAACAGCAGGTCGCGCGCTTCGAGCAGCGCCAGGTCGCCCTCGTCCTCCACCTCGGCGGCGGGCAGCAGCCGGGCCGCCTTCAGATCGAGCAGCGTGGCCGCCACGACGAGGAACTCGGTCGTCTGGTCCAGGTCCCAGTCCGGTCCCATCGCGCGGATGTGCGCCATGAACTCGTCGGTGACCTTGGACAGCGCGACCTCGGTCACGTCCAGCTTGTGCCTGGAGATCAGCTGGAGCAGCAGATCGAAGGGCCCCTCGAAGTTGGCGAGGCGGACCTTGAAGACGCCGTCGGGCGCCTCTTCGGGCCCGGCGGCGGACTCTTCGGGCCCGGCGGGGGGAGCCTCTTCCGGTACGACGGCCTCGGGCACCTCTTCGAGGACCGGTGCCCCCGGCCCCCGCCCCAGCGCGCGCCGACGGCCGGCACCGGGGCCGGGGCGGGGAGCGTCGTTCGAGGTCATCGCCCCGCAGGCTACCGCTAACGGCCCCGCAGCCGCCGTACGAGGATGCTCGCGTCCCCGCGGGACTCCAGGTCGGCCAGCACCACGGCCACCGCCTCGCGCACGATGCGCCCGCGGTCCACCGCGAGCCCGTGCTCGCCCCGGAGCACCAGCCGGGCGTGCTCCAGGTCCATCAGTTCCTCGGCGGAGACGTACACCGTGATCTTCTCGTCGTGCCGCTCGCGCCCGCTGGGCCGCCGGTTCGCCGCCCGGCCCCGCTTGCGCGGCTCGGCGGCGGAACCGTCCGGCGCGGGGCCCCGGCGCCGCTCGCCGTCGCCGCTCCGCACGGGCACGGCCTGCGGCGCGTCCTCGGCTGCGGCCACGTCGTCGCTGTCCTGCGCGGGTGCCGGCACCCGGGCGTCACCGCCCGCGGCGCGCCGGGGTGTCGACGGCTGGAGCGCCGTCCCCCCTGTCGTACGGAAGAGTTCGTCGGCCCCCGGCAGACTCACTCGGCGTGACACCGGGCGAGCACCTCCCTGGCGAGCTGGCGATAGGCGGCGGCCCCGACGGAGTTGGAGGCGTACGTGGTGATCGGCTCACCGGCGACCGTGGTCTCCGGGAAGCGGACCGTACGCCCGATGACCGTGTGGTAGACGTGGTCGTCGAACGCCTCGACCACCCGGGCCAGGACCTCGCGGCTGTGGACCGTGCGCGAGTCGTACATGGTGGCGAGGATGCCGTCCAGCTCCAGGTCGGGGTTGAGCCGTTCCTGGACCTTCTCGATGGTCTCGGTCAGCAGGGCCACACCGCGCAGCGCGAAGAACTCGCACTCCAGCGGCACGATCACCTTGTGCGCGGCGGTCAGCGCGTTCACCGTGAGCAGGCCCAGCGAGGGCTGGCAGTCGATCACGATGTAGTCGTAGTCGGGCAGCAGCGGCTTGAGCGCCCGCTGGAGCGTGGACTCGCGCGCGACCTCGGAGACCAGCTGGACCTCGGCGGCCGACAGGTCGATGTTGGAGGGCAGCAGGTCCATGTTGGGGACCGCGGTCTTCAGCAGGACCTCGTCCGCGGACATGCCCCGCTCCATGAGCAGGTTGTAGACCGTGAGGTCGAGTTCCATGGGGTTGACGCCGAGACCCACCGACAGCGCGCCCTGCGGGTCGAAGTCCACGAGCAGTACCCGCCGGCCGTACTCCGCGAGCGCGGCACCCAGGTTGATGGTCGACGTCGTCTTGCCGACGCCGCCCTTCTGGTTGCACATCGCGATGATCTTCGCGGGGCCGTGGTCGGTCAGCGGGCCCGGGATCGGGAAGTACGGCAGCGGGCGACCGGTGGGACCGACGCGCTCACGGCGCTGGCGGGCCGCGTCGGGCGCGAGCGTGGCCGCGTACTCCGGATCGGGCTCGTACTCGGCGTCGGGGTCGTAGAAGTGCCCCTCGGGCAGTTCGTCGTAGTCGGCGAGTTGGTTGTGGGGCGCGCCACTTCCGTCGCCGGCCATGGCGTTCACGTGATGGCCATCCATGCTCTGGTGTGCTGTCCGGGGCATCTGAGTTCCCGGACTCTGATGGGCTGCGAAGGTGCGCACAGCTACGGAGCCGACAGCCTCGAATCCCGCGGGCCCCTGGCCCCCTGCGGGCATTCCTGGTTGACCACCCCCGGGAGAAAATGTCGACTCATTCACAAGTCGTCTTACCTCCTTGGTGACCAGGAAACTTCTAGACAAGGTCAGCGTGGCACCATGCCGACGGTTGGCGACTCTATGGCGTGTCGGCGGTCCGCAGCAACACAATCCGCCGGACCCGGCAGGATGTGTCGGCAATGAAACATGTCGCTGTCAAGGGCGTACGGCCGTCGCACAGCAGGTTTCACCGGGGTGCGAATCGGTTGAACGGTTACGTTCGAGGCGAGTTGACCGAGCGTCGCAAAGTGACCATACACACATCCGGCCGGACCTTGTCGGGCAAGGTCCGGCCGGGCGTGGGCGGTTGACGAGACGTGTTGACGAATCGCCTTTTACCGGTGGGCGGCTGAGCGGCTCACCAGGTCGTGCGCCGGGTCGCGAGGATCAGCCGAGCAGCGAGGCCAGCTCGATGTGCTCCAGGCCGTGGGCCTCGGCGACCTCCTTGTAAACGACCTTGCCGTCATGGGTGTTGAGACCCCGGGCGAGCGCGGCGTCGCGGCGCAGCGCCTCGACCCAGCCATTGTTCGCGAGGGAGACGATGTACGGCAGCGTCGCGTTGGTGAGCGCGTTGGTGGAGGTGTTCGGCACACCGCCCGGCATGTTGGCGACGCAGTAGAAGACCGAGTTGTGGACCTGGAAGGTCGGCTCGGCGTGCGTGGTGGGACGGGAGTCCTCGAAGCAGCCGCCCTGGTCGATCGCGATGTCGACAAGGACACTTCCGGGCTTCATGCGGGCGACCAGCTCGTTGGTGACGAGCTTCGGGGCCTTGGCGCCCGGGATCAGCACCGCGCCGATGACCAGGTCGGCCTCCAGCACGGCCTTCTCCAGCTCGAAGGCGTTGGACATGATCGCCTTGACCTTCGTACCGAAGATCTTGTCGGCCTCGCGCAGCTTGTTGATGTCGCGGTCGAGCAGGGTCACGTCGAAGCCCATGCCGACGGCGACCTGGGTGGCGTTCCAGCCGGAGACACCGCCGCCGATGACCACGGCCTTGGCCGGGGTCACACCCGGGACACCGCCGGGCAGCACACCGCGGCCGCCGTTGGCGCGCATCAGCTGGTAGGCGCCGACCTGCGGGGCCAGCCGGCCCGCGACCTCGGACATCGGGGCGAGCAGCGGGAGCGCGCGGTTCGGCAGCTCGACCGTCTCGTAGGCGATGGCGGTGGTGCCGGACTCGATCAGCGCGTCCGTGCACTCCTTGGAGGCGGCCAGGTGCAGGTACGTGAAGAGGATCTGGTCCTTGCGAAGGCGGTGGTACTCCTCCGCGATCGGCTCCTTGACCTTGAGCAGCAGGTCGGCGGCGGCCCAGACCTCGTCGGCGGTGTCCAGGATCTGGCCACCGGCGGCCACGTACTCGGCGTCCGTGATCGAGGAGCCGAGGCCGGCGCCCCGCTCGATGACGACCTGGTGGCCGTGGCGCGCCAGCTCGTGCACGCCGGCGGGGGTGATGGCCACCCGGAACTCGTTGTTCTTGACCTCGCGGGGGATGCCGACCTTCACGTCGATCACGGTCCTTGGCTCAGAGGGTTTGGGGGGTGCATTACGGATGTACCCAGACATGCCTAGGCATACCGGGAGACACCGCAGGGACATGCGGCAGAGCCAGTTTAATGAAGGTGTTCCGCCTGTCTAGCCTTTCATTGCATCAATCTTCATTGGATGCACTGCGGATTTCGCAGGTGTTCGGGTCCTGTTCCGGGCCCCTGGCCTGCTGTGACGGCTGCTCCGGTGCCTCCTCGCCCAGGAGACGCCCGGCCGTGGCCCGGTGCAACCGGGCCGCCGTCGGGTCGCCGAGGCGCTCCAGGGTGTCCGCGAGACGCAGCTGCAGCGCGGCCTGGAGCCGGACGTCGTCCGCCCGCCGCGCCCACTCCACCGCCTCCTGGCAGGTGCGCAGCGATTCCTCGGGGCGCCCCGCGTACTCCTGGACCCGGGCGGTCTCGCTCAACGCCCGTGCCAGAGCGGCCACATCGCCGCCCTTGCGGTAGGCCGCGCAGGCCGCCCGCCAGTTGCGCAGCCCCTCGCCGTAGCGGCCCGCGTAGGTGTGGGCGGTGGCGATCCGGCCGTAGAGCCGCGCGGCCTCGGCGCGCTCGCCGCGGGCCAGCCGGTCGGCCAGCGCGCGCCCGAACCAGTCGGCGGCCCGGTCGTAGTCCCCCAGCTCCAGATGGGCGCCGCCTACGGATTCCATCGCGCGGCCGGTCGCGTACGGGTCGTTCGCCTCGCGTCCGGCGTCCAGCGCGGCCCGGTAGCGGGCCAGCGCGTCCTGGGTGCGGCCGGTCTGGGCGTCCAGATCGCCCAGGTTCAGCAGGGCCGCGGCCCGCTCCCGGGGCAGTCCGCGGCGCTCGGCGACGTCGAGGACGAGACCGTGCACGCCGTACAGATCGACGGCGGCCGCCTGGGTGCCGACATGCGCGGCCAGCGCCCTGACCAGCTGCGACAGCAGCCTCCTGGCCAGGGTGTCCAGCTCTCCGTCGGCCACCGCGAGCCGGGCGGAGGCCAGCAGCGCGGGCTTGCGCAGGCGCAGCCAGTCGGCGGCCGCGCGGGGGTCGGCGAAGCGCAGCGGCCGGGGCAGGCCCTGGATCTTCTCCCGGGACCGGTCGCTGTCCGTCTCGGTGATGGCCCGGCACGAGTGCAGCAGCCGTACGGTCCGCTCCAGCATCCGCGCCCGGGCCAGCTGGAGCTCCCCCGGCCGCTCCTGGGCCCCGGCGAGAGAGCGCAGCAGCGGATGCAGCCAGCCGGGGATGTCGTACTCGGCGAGCGGCGAGTCGACCCGGCGCAGCAGGCCGAGGGCCACGAAGTCGTCCAGGGTGGCGCGGGCGGCCTCGACGGAGCAGCCGGCCAGCGCGGAGGCGGTCTGGTCGTCGACCGGGCCGGCCGGGGCGAGGCTGAGCAGCCGCAGGGTACGGGCGGCGGGGCCGGGCAGTTCCTCGTGGACCAGCCGGAAGATCCGGGCCAGCGGGCTCGCGTCCGCCTCCTCCGCGCCGTCCTGCGAGGGGGTGTGCATCCGCTTGGCGAGGTCGGCGACGGACGCCTTCGGGCGGGCGGCGAGCCAGCCGCCGGCCAATACCAGCGTGGCCGGGTGAGCCTGGCACGCCTCCACCAGGCTCTCGGCGGAGCGCGGGTCCACGGTGACGCGGACCGAGCCGGTGTAGCGGGTGAGCAGTTCGAGGGCGGACTTGGTGTCCAGGCCGCCCAGGGTGCAGGGGCGGACGTCCGAGATGCCGGTGAGCGGGCCCTTGGAGACGGCCACCACCAGGCAGTCCGGGGCGTCCGGGAGCAGGGCGTCGACCTGTTCGGCACCGGCCGCGTCGTCCAGGAGGAGGAGCTTCCTGCGGTCGGCGAGGGCGGTGCGCAGGGCCTCGGCGAGGTCGTCCTCGGCGGCGCCGGCCGGGGCGGGCACGCCCAGCGCGCCGAGCAGTTCGCGGGCGGCCCGCTCGATCGTCACGGGGGTGCCGTCGGGCTCGGCGAGCCGGGCGCGCAGCACCCCGTCGGGGTAACGGTGGGCGACCTGGCGGACGAGTTCCTCAGCGAGGGCGGTGCGTCCGGATCCGGGGCGTCCCGCGATCAGCAGCACCCGTGCGCGGGGGGCCTTGCGGCCGGCGAGGGTGTCCAGGCCCGCGCGCTCGATGTCCGCGCGCAACTCCTTCAACTCCCGCGCCCGGCCCAGGAATTGGTCCCCGTCGGCCGAGGGCGCGGACAGCCGCGCATCGCCTGTGTCCACCGCCTGATCCGTCACGGGCCACACTCCCGTCCCACACCGCACGCGCAAGCCCGCCGGATCTTCCGGTACGGGCGTTCAAGAGCCTAGTTCACTCTCTGCGACGTTCCGCTCGGAGCACGGCGGGGACGGCGGGGACATCGCCCGATCGGATCAGGCGATGGTCACACCAATGCGCGCGACGGTCTCGGGGACGGGGTCCGGGGCGACGGGGTCCGGGGCGACGAGGTCCAGGACGTGAGGGGCCGGGCGTTCAGGACGTGAGGGGCACCGGGACTTCGGAACGGGAGGGGCCGGACGCTCAGGACGTGAAGGGCCGGGCCGGCCACTCCGCGTCCGCCGGGCGCAGCGCGTCCAGGCCGTCCCCGCCGCGCGCGGCCACCAGCGAGAGGACCCCGACGACCAGGCAGTTGTTGTGCACGTCACCGGCGAGGATCCGGCGCACCAGCTCGTCGACCGGCACCCGGGCGTACGCCATGTCGGTCTCCTCGTGCTCCACCGCGAAGCGCTCGCCCTCGGCCTCGGACACCCCGCGGGCGAGGAAGATCCGTACGGCCTCGTCGCAGCCGCCGGGGGTGGTGTAGACGTCGGTCAGCACCCGCCAGTCCTCGGCCTTGACGTGCGCCTCCTCGTACAGCTCGCGCTGGGCCGCGCCCAGCGGGTTCTCGCCGGGCACGTCGAGCAGTCCGGCCGGGATCTCCCACAGCTTGTGCCGCACCGGGTGGCGGTACTGGTTGATCAGCAGCACCCGGTCCTGCTCGTCGAGGGCGAGGACGGCGACCGAACCCGGGTGGACCTGGTAGTCGCGGTGGACCACCGAGCCGTCGGGCATGACCACGTCGTCGGTGCGCACCGAGGTCTTGTTGCCGACGAAGGGGGTGTCCGTCGCCCGGATCTCCCACTCCTCGGGGGTGTCCTTGATCGTCGTCATGCCCTGTCCTTCCCCATGTGCGCGGTGGCCGGGGCGCGCTCCCGTGGGATGCGCGCGCCCCGGCCACCGTACAGCGCCTGGGTTACTGCGCGATCTTCCGCTCGACCGCCGCCTTCACCAGACCGGCGAAGAGCGGGTGCGGGCGGGTCGGACGGGAGCGCAGCTCCGGGTGCGCCTGGGTGGCGACCAGGTAGGGGTGCACATCACGCGGGTACTCGACGTACTCCACCAGCTTGCCGTCCGGGGAAGTGCCGGAGAACAGGATGCCCGCCTTCTTCTCCAGCTCCGCGCGGTAGGCGTTGTTCACCTCGTAGCGGTGGCGGTGGCGCTCCTCGACGTACTCCTTGCCCTCGTACACCTCGCGCACAATGGAGCCCTCGGCCAGCTTGGCCGGGTACATGCCCAGGCGCATGGTGCCGCCCATGTCGCCCTCGCCGGCCACGATGTCCAGCTGCTCGGCCATGGTGGAGATGACCGGGTGGGCGGTGGCCGGGTCGAACTCGGTGGAGTTGGCGTCGGCGATCTCGGCCAGGTCGCGCGCGGCCTCGATCACGATGCACTGCAGGCCCAGGCAGAGGCCGAGCAGCGGGATCTTGTTCTCGCGGGCGTAGCGGATGGCGCCGACCTTGCCGAGCACACCGCGGTCGCCGAAGCCGCCCGGGATGCAGATGCCGTCGACATCGGCGAGCTGCGCCTTGGCGCCGGCCGGGGTCTTGCAGTCGTCGGAGGTGACCCACTTGATCTTGACGCGGGCGCGGTTGGCGAAGCCGCCGGCGCGCAGCGCCTCGGTGACCGACAGATAGGCGTCGGGCAGGTCGATGTACTTGCCGACCAGGGCGAGGGTGACCTCGTGGTCGGGGTTGTGGACGCGGTCCAGCAGGTCGTCCCAGGTCGTCCAGTCCACGTCCCGGAAGGGCAGGTCCAGCTTGCGCACGACGTAGGCGTCCAGGCCCTCGGTGTGCACGACCTTCGGGATGTCGTAGATCGAACGGGCGTCCGGGCAGGCGACGACCGCGGCCTCGTCGACGTCGCACATCAGCGAGATCTTGCGCTTGATGGCGGTGGGGACCTCGCGGTCGCAGCGCAGCACGATGGCGTCCGGCTGGATACCGATGTTGCGCAGGGCGGCGACCGAGTGCTGGGTCGGCTTGGTCTTCAGCTCGCCGGAGGGGCCGATGTAGGGCAGCAGGGAGATGTGCACCACGAAGACGTTGTCCCGGCCCACCTCGTGGCGGACCTGGCGGACGGTCTCCAGGAACGGCAGCGACTCGATGTCGCCGACGGTGCCGCCGACCTCGGTGATGACGACGTCCACCGCGTCGGTGGCCATGCGCCGGATGCGGTGCTTGATCTCGTTGGTGATGTGCGGGATGACCTGCACGGTGTCGCCGAGGTACTCGCCGCGGCGCTCCTTGGCGATCACCGTCGAGTAGACCTGGCCGGTGGTGACGTTGGCCGAGCCGTCGAGGTCGCGGTCGAGGAAGCGCTCGTAGTGGCCGATGTCCAGGTCGGTCTCGGCGCCGTCGTTGGTGACGAACACCTCACCGTGCTGGAAGGGGTTCATCGTGCCCGGGTCGACGTTCAGGTACGGGTCGAGCTTCTGCATCACGACGCGCAGTCCCCGGGCCTTGAGCAGCATGCCCAGGCTGGAGGCGGTGAGGCCCTTGCCGAGCGAGGAGGCGACACCCCCGGTGACGAAGATGTGCTTGGTCGTCGTGGATTTGGGCGGCATGGCCAAGAGGGGGCTCCCGTGGTCGCTGGCTGTCGTGCGGTGCGGCTGTGCGTCTCGGATGACTCCGAGGGTGCCGTCGCTGCGGTTCGGGGGTTTTGGGCCCACCGGTCCACGGGCTACCAGGGTATCAGCGCCCGGAGGCGATGGCTTCCGGCCACGCTCCGTATACGGGCACGTCGACTTTCGGCCACCTTCCGCACGGGGGCGCGCACGGCGGGACCCGCACCGGCCCGTACCGGGGAGGTGCGACGCCACAGCTCCCCCAGGCGTCCCAGGCATAAGCACAGTCCCGGTGGGCACACACGATCATCACCGAGGGGTCACTCGTTCGGCTCACACGGGTTGCCCGGAGCGGCACGCGGATCCTGTGGGTGCGTCGTATCCTGCTCGGACATTCCCTGCCGGGCCCGGCCGGACGACGGCACACCCCCGCCTGGTTCCCCCGGAACAACGAGAGCGCGGCAGTTCGTTGAGCAAAGACTGTCGTTTTGCCTCAGGGCTCGGCGGGCTGCTTTGCTTCACCGCTCAACGACGCACAACAACGAACCCTTGACCGCACTAGCGACAGCCCCCTCGCGCGGGGGTGTGACGTGGCCGTTCGACTGGAGTTGCACGTGGCCGGGCGCATCGAAGACTACGCACTCATCGGAGACATGCAGACCGCCGCACTGGTCTGCCGGGACGGCACGGTGGACTGGCTGTGCCTGCCCCGCTTCGACTCGCATGCCATCTTCGCCGGCCTGCTGGGCACCGAGGAGCACGGCTTCTGGCGGCTCGGCCCGGCGCACGCCGCCGACGCCGCGCCGCCCACGGCAGCCCGCCGGAGCTACCGGGGCGACTCGCTGATCCTGGAATCGGAGTGGGACACCCCGCGCGGCACGGTCCGGGTGACCGATTTCATGCCCCCGCGGGACGGCGCGCCCCAGCTGATCCGGATCGTGGAGGGCGTCACCGGCCGGGTGCCGATGCGCTCGGCGCTGCGGATGCGTTTCTCCTACGGCCGGGTCGTGCCCTGGGTGCACAAGCACGAGGGCCGCACGGTCGCCGTCGCCGGTCCCGACTCGGTGTGGTTCGACACCGAGGTCGAGACCTACGGGAAGTCCCTGACGACCTACGCCGACTTCACGGTCGCCCCGGGTGACCGGATCGCGTTCACGATCTCCTGGGAGCCCTCGCACAAGCGGCCGCCCGCCCTGCCGGAGCCCGAGCAGTCGCTGGAGGCGACGGAGAGCTTCTGGCGCGAGTGGGTCGAGCAGTGCACGTACCACGGGCCGTACCGGGAGGCCGTGATCCGCTCGCTGATCACCCTGAAGGCGCTGACGTACGCGCCCACCGGCGGCATCGTCGCGGCCCCCACCACCTCGCTGCCCGAGGACATCGGGGGCGTGCGCAACTGGGACTACCGCTACACCTGGCTGCGCGACGCCGCGATCACCCTGTCCTCGCTGCTGCGCACCGGCTACCGCGAGGAGGCCCGCGCCTGGCGCGAGTGGCTGCTGCGCGCGGTCGCGGGCGACCCGGAGAACCTCCAGATCATGTACGGCATCGCGGGCGAGCGCGAGCTGGGCGAGGCCGAGCTGGACTGGCTGCCCGGCTACGAGGACTCGGCCCCGGTCCGGGTCGGCAACGGCGCGGCCCACCAGCTCCAGCTGGACGTGTACGGCGAGGTCACCGAGGCCCTGCACCTGGCCCACATGACCGGCCTCGCCCGCAACGACTACGCGTCCCTGCTCCAGCTGAAGCTGATCCGCTACCTGGAGGACCACTGGCAGGAGCCGGACGAGGGCATCTGGGAGGTGCGCGGCCCGCGCCGGCACTTCGTGCACTCCAAGGTGATGGCCTGGGTCGCGGTGGACCGCACCATCAAGCTGATCGAGTCCGGTGACGCGGACGGCCCGCTGGAGCGCTGGCGCGAGCTGCGCGACGACATCCACCGGGACGTGTGCGAGAAGGGCTACGACAAGGAGCGCAACACCTTCACCCAGTCCTACGGCTCCCAGGAGCTGGACGCCTCCCTGCTGCTGATCCCGCAGATGGGCTTCCTGCCGCCGGACGACAAGCGGGTGATCGGCACCATCGAGGCGATCCAGCGCGAGCTGTCCACCTCCGACGGCTTCATCCTGCGCTACCCCACCGAGGGTCAGTCCGAGGGCGTGGACGGTCTGCCGGGCGACGAGGGCGCGTTCCTCGCGTGCTCGTTCTGGATGGCCGACGACCTCGCGATGATCGGCCGCGTCGACGAGGCCCGCAAGCTGTTCGAGAAGCTGCTCGCGCTGCGCAACGATCTCGGGCTGCTCGCGGAGGAATGGGACCCGCGTCTGCAGCGCCAGGTGGGCAACTTCCCGCAGGCGTTCAGCCATGTGCCGCTGATCGACACGGCACTGCGGCTGACGGCTTCGGGGGCGTACGGGGGATAGCCGCCCTAGGCTGGAAGCGCAGGAATCCCCCCTTTTCGGAAGGGGGCTGCCATGGCGTCCCGTGCCAAGGCCCGCGCCGCCCTGTCCGCCCTCCGCGAGGATCTCGCCGGTGACGTCCTCGCCCCCGAGGACCCCGGTTACGACGCCGCCCGCGCCGTCTTCAACGGGATGATCGACCGGCGCCCGGCCGTCATCGCGCGGTGCGCGGGCGCGGCCGACGTCGTCCGCGCGGTGCGCTTCGCACGGGAGCTGGATCTGCCGGTCGCGGTGCGCGGGGGCGGGCATGGCGTGGCGGGTTCCGCGCTCGGTGACGGCGCGCTCGTGGTGGATCTGCGCCGGATGCGCGGGGTCACGGTCGACCCGGTGGCGCAGGCGGTACGCGTCGAGGGCGGGGCCACGACGAGCGACCTGGACCGGGCGACCGAGCCGTACGCCCTGGCGACGACCGGGAGCCGGGCCTCCACCACGGGGGTCGGCGGGTTCGTCCTCGGCGGTGGCGCCGGCTGGCTGGACCGCGCGTTCGGGCCGGCCGTGGACGGCCTCCTCGGGGTGGAGCTGGTGACCGCGGACGTCGAGCGGACACCCGCGAGCGCCGATGAGAACCCGGAGCTGTTCCGGGCGCTGCACGGCGGCGGCGGCAACTTCGGCGTCGCCACCGCGCTCACCCTGGAACTGCACGAACTCCCGCTGTTCTGCGTGGCGTTGCTGCTCTTTCTGCCGCGGTACGGCCCACCGGTGGTGCGCGCCTTCCGGGAGATCCTGCGCACCGGACCGGACGCGCTCGGCGGGGCGGTGCTGTATCTCACCGGCCCTCCCGCGGATTTCGTACCGCCGCAGCTGGTGGGCCGACGGCTGTGCCTGGCGCTGCTGACCTACGCGGGCGGCGAGGAGGAGCTGCGCGGGCTCGCCGCCCCGCTGCTGGCGCCGCCGCACGAGGCCCGGTTCCTGGGCCCGCTGCCGTACGCCGAGGCGCAGTGCCTGCTCGACGTCCCGGCCGGGCTGCGGAATCACTCGTCGGCGGAATGCCTCGGCGCGCTGCCGGACGACGCGGTGGACGCCTTCTGCGCCCTCGGCGACCGCGTGCCGTCCCCGACCCTCACCCGGCACGCGCTGCTCCCCCAGGGCGGGGCGGTCGCCTCCGGTCCGCGCACCTGCCCGGTGCCGTACCGGGACGCGCCCTGGGTCGTACACCCGTTCGCCGTCTGGGCGGACCCGGCGGACGACGAGCGGTGCGGCGGCTGGGTGCGCGAGGTACGGGCCGCCGTCCGGCCCTGGAGCACCGGGGACGTCTGTCTGAACTACATCGGCGACGAGGGCCCCGAGCGGGTGCGGGCGGGCCTGGGCGCGGGGAACACACTGCGCCTGGAGAAGGTGAAACGGCGCTGGGACCCCGACAACGTCTTCCGGTTCAACCACAACATCAGGCCGGTGTAGCACCCGGCCGCACCCGGAGATGTTCCTGAGGCGTTTTCGCAGGTAGCGTCCGCTTCATGGACAGCGGTACGGACAGCAGACCAGAAAGCCACGGCGCGGGCATCACCGTTCAGCGGGCCCTGGAGCTGCCCGGACTGCGCAGCGGGCTGCCGGAGATCATCGCGGGCGCGGACCGGCTCAGCCGTACCGTGCGCTGGGTGCACGCGGGCGAGGTGCCGAACATCGCCTCGCTGCTCAAGGGCGGCGAGCTGCTGCTCACCACGGGCTACGGCCTGGGCACCCGGCCGGCCGAGCAGCGGGCGTTCGTGCGCACGCTGGCCGAGCGCGGGATCGCCGCGCTGGTGGTGGAGCTGGGCCCGCGCTTCGACCGGCTGCCGGCCGCGCTGGTGGACACCGCGCGCGCGGCCAATCTGCCGCTGGTGCAGCTGCATCGCGAGGTGCCGTTCGTGGCGGTCACCGAGGAGGTCCACACCGAGATCGTCAATGGCCACTACGCGCTGCTCCAGCGGGCCGAGGAGGTGCACCGGCGCTGCACCGAGGCGCTGCTGGGCGGGGGCGGGGTGCCGCAGGTGCTGGGCATCCTGGCCGGGTTCAGCGGCAACCCGGTGTTCCTGGAGACCGCCGACGGCCGGCTGCTGTACGCGGCCGGTGAGGGGCCCGAGGGCGCGGATCCGCTCCAGGTGTGGGAGGGGCTGCGCGGCCCGCAGAAGAACGCGCCGCCGCCCGCCGGTTCGGTGCTGGTGGACGTCCCCGGCGGCGGTCCCGGTACGGCGGGTGCGGTGCGCGCCCGTCTGGTGCTGCTGCCGGTGCGCTCGCCGCTGTCGCCGGTGCACCGGATCGCCGCGGAGCGGGCCGCGGGCATCCTGGCCGTGGTCCTGATGCAAGCCCGGCAGGAAGAGGAGCTGGCGGCGCGCGGGCGCGGCGACTTCCTCACCGATCTCGCCGAGGGCCGGATCTCCGCGCAGGACGCGCCCGCCCAGGCCCGGGTGCTGGGCTTCAAGCCCGGGACCGGCCCGCTGCTGCCGGTGGTGATGCGGGTCGGCGACCCCCTCTCCCCCGCCGGGGGCGGCTGGGCGGTGCTCGCCCGCGCGGTCTCCGAGGAGCTGGCCGCGCTGGGCGTGCCGGTGCTGCTGGGCGTACGGCCGGTGGAGGGCCGGGTGCCGGTGCTGCTGGCGGCGTGGAGTTCAGACGTGTGCTCTTCCGATCTGGGCGGCTGGGCGGCGGCCTCGGCGGGGCGCGCAGGGCCTGACCGACCGCCCGTGGTACGACGCCCGCCGCCTCGACATCGACCTGCTGCTGTGGCGGCTGCGCGACCATCCGGACCTCGCGGCCTTCGTGGACCGGGCGATCGGCCCGCTGCGCGACCACGACCGGCGTTCCAAGCCGCCGCTGCTGCCCACCCTGGAGACGTATCTCGCGCACGCGGGCCGCAAGGCGGAGACCGCCCGCGAACTCCATCTGAACCGGCAGACGCTGTACAACCGCCTCGCCCGCATCGGCGAGTTGCTGGGCACCGACCTCGACGACCCGCAGACCGTCCTGGCGTTGAGCCTCGCGCTGCGCGCCCGACGGCACGCGCCCTAGCGGTCAGAGAAGGAGCGGCCGGGTCAGCTCGTCGTAGACGCTGAGGACTTGGGCGAGCGTCTCGTCCTCGCTCGGCCACCCGGCGGCCTGGCGCGCGCCCCTGGCGCGCAGCTGCTCGCGCCGTGCCGGGTCGGCGAGCAGCCGTGTGACGGTGTCGGCGAGGGCCGACGGATCGCCGTACGGCACGAGTTCGGCGGCGTCGCCCACCAGGTCGGGGATGCCGCCGACCCGGGTGGCGACCAGCGGGACGCCCGTGTACAGGGCCTCCTGGGCGAGGGCGGAGCGGGACTCCCAGCGGCTGGTCAGCAGGGCCAGATCGGCGGCGCCGAGCAGTTCGGGCAGGTCCTCGCGCCGGCCGAGCAGCCGTACCGGGAGCCGCTCGGCCTCGATGCGCCGCTGGAGCAGGGGCCGCAACGGGCCCTCCCCCGCGATGACGACCAGCGGCGCGGGGTCCAGGTCCCGCCAGGCGCGGGCGGCGTCCAGCAGGGTCTCGTGGCCGCGATGCCTTTCGAGGGGTCCGGCGGCGAGGAGCAACGGGCGTCCGGTGGCGCCGAGTTCGGCACGGGCCTTGGGCCGCAGCCGGTCGGGGTCACCGGGCGCGGGGGCGGGGCGGGTGCGGCCGGGCAGGGTCACGGCGGCGAGCCGGGCGTCCCGGGCGCCGGTCCTGCGGGCGCGGTCGACCAGGTCCGGGCTGGTGCCGAGGACCACGGTCGCGGAGCGGGCCACGCGCCGCTCCAGCAGGCGCAGCAGATGGGCCCGGGCGCCCTCGGCGTACGTCCGGTTGTGCCAGGTGACGACCAGCGGGGTGGTGCGCCCGCCGAGCGCGAGCACGGCCCGGAAGGAGGCGTGCAGACCGTGCGCGTGCACCACATCGGCGTCCGCGCAGGCCGCCCGGAGCGCGGCCACCGAGGCGGGGTCGCTGCTGCGCGGCACATGGATGTGGCCGGCGCCGGTCCCGGCGAAGTCGTAGGTACGGTCGGCCTCGACGGGGGCGCACACCGTGACCCGCACGCCCCGGGCGACCAGGCCCGCGGTCAGGGAGCGCACATGCGCGCTCCCGCCGGCATCGCCCCCGCCCAGCACCTGCACGGTGCGCAGCGGCGGCCGGCCGTGCGGTGCGTTGCTGCTCAGGGGGCTCACGAGGCCGGGCTCCTGGTTCGGCGTGGGGCGGTCACGAGGCAACGTACAGAAAGTAGCGGGCGCACGGGGGCGGCGGAATGTGCCCCGCGCGCCTCCCGCGCGGTCGCTGTCCCCGCCCAGCATGCCAGCAGGCAGGGCCGTCGGGGCAATACCGGGCGGGCGCACGGGGCGGCGGGCCGGGGCAATGCGCCGGAGCACATCACCCACACGAGTGAGGGGGGCCGGTTCCGCGGTGACGGGACCCCCCTCGCGTCCCCCGAGGTCAGGCGGTCACAGCGCCCGCGCCCAGCCGGTGACCCGGTCCCCGTACCCGGCGGTGGCCACGACCGCGACGGCGCCCGCGAGCAGTCCCGCGCGCCCGCCGCCCGCCACCACGGCCGCCCCCGCTCTTCCGATCTCCCCCAGCGCGGCGCCGAGGGCGTGCGCCCCCGTGTCCCCGAGCATCGTGCGCTCGCCGACGTCCTCACGCAGCACCGCCGCCGCACCGCCCGCTGCGACGGCCGCCAGTTCCGCGCCGGGCCCCTCGCCCAGCAGCCCCGGCAGGCCGAGCGCGAGCACCGCGCCGAGCGCGCGTCCCGGTCGTACGTCGACCAGGTTCACGCCGTGCGCGGCGCCCGCGATGACGACTCCGGCGAGCAGCCTGTCCAGCGGCCGCTGCTTCAGCAGCGCGCCCGCGGCGAGAGCGGCGGCACAGATCCCGAACAACTTGACGGCGCCGCTGGTGACTTCGCCGTCGCGCAGGGCGCCGAGATGGGCCCGGAAGCCGCGGCGATGGTCGGCCGCCCTATCGTCGTACGCCCCGCAGACTCCGGCCGCCAGCACGGCGAGTCCGGCCGCGGGGCGCACCCGGGCGGCCGCGAGCGCCGTGCCGACCGCCACCGCGGGCCCGGCGTACAGCTCCACGGTCCGGCCCGCGTGGTTGGACCGCTCCCAACGCGCGGCCCCGCCGGGCGCCTTGGCCCGCAGCAGGACGAAGCCTGCCCGGGTGAGCGCGGCGGACAACAGGAAGGAGCGGGACTTTCGGGTGCCGGTCATCCCGACACCCTAGGTCCGGCTACTGATCCGCCCGTGCCGTCGCCAGCAGTTCCTCCGCGTGGGCGCGGGCCGCCTCCGAGTCCTCCTGGCCCGCCAGCATGCGGGAGAGTTCACGGATGCGGTCCTCACCCTCCAGGACCTTGACACCGGAGCGGGTCACCGAGCCGTCGTTGGTCTTCTCGACCAGCAGCTGCCGGTCGGCGAAGGCGGCGACCTGGGGCAGATGGGTGACGACGACGACCTGGGCGCTGCGGGCGAGCTTGGCCAGACGCCGGCCGATCTCGACCGCCGCCTTGCCGCCGACGCCCGCGTCGACCTCGTCGAACAGATACGTGGGGACCGGGTCCGTGCCCGCGAAGACGACCTCCACCGCGAGCATCACCCGGGACAGCTCACCGCCGGAAGCGCCCTTGGCGATGGGCCGCGGCGGGGCGCCCGGGTGCGGGGCGAGCAGCAGCTCGACCTCGTCCACACCGGAGGGGCCGTAGGCGACCGTACGGCCGCCGACCTCGACGCCCTCGGGGTCCTCGGTCTGCCGGATGTCGAAGGAGACCCGCGCGTGCGGCATGGCCAGCGAGGCGAGTTCGGCGGTCACCGCGGCGGCGAACCGCTCGGCGGCCTCGGCGCGGGCGTCGGTCAACGCCTGGGCCAGTCCGCCCAGTTCGGCGCCCAGCGCGTCCCGCTCGGCGGCCAGCTCGCCGATCCGCTCGTCGTCGCCGTCCAGCTCGGTCAGCCGCGCGGCGCTCTGCTCGGCCCACCCGAGCACGGCGTTCACATCGTCGCCGTACTTGCGGGTCAGGGCGGTCAGGGCGGCCCGGCGCTCCTCGACCGCGGCGAGCCGCAGCGGATCGGCGTCCAGGTCACCGGCGTACCCGGCCAGCTCACCGGCCACATCGCCGAGCAGGATCCCGACCTCGCCGATCCGCTCGGCGAGCGCGGCCAGCGCCGGGTCATGGGCGCGTACGGCCTCCAGGGCCCGGTGGGCGCCCGCGACGAGGGCCTGCGCGTCGATGCTCTCGGGATCCTCGGGGTTGCCCGCGAGGGCGGCGTGCGCGGCCGTCGCGGCGGACGACAGCGCCTCCGCGTGCCCGAGCCGCTCGGCCTCCTCGGCCAGCTCCGCGTCCTCCCCGGGCCGCGGCTCCACGGCGGCGATCTCGTCGAGGCCGTAGCGGAGCAGGTCGGCCTCCTGCGCCCGCTCCCGCGCCCGCGTGGTGATCTCGTCCAGCTCGACGGCGACGGCCCGCAGCCGGCGGTACGCCTCGCCGTACTTGGCGAGCGGCACGGCGACCGCGTCGCCCGCGTACCGGTCGAGGGCCCCGCGCTGCCGGGACAGCTTCAGGAGCCCCTGCTGATCGGTCTGCCCGTGCACGGCCACCAGGTCGTCGGCCAGCTCGGCGAGCAGCCCCACGGGCACGCTGCGCCCGCCCAGATGGGCCCGCGAGCGGCCTTCGGCGGAGACGGTACGGCTGATCAGCAGGTCGCCGTCGTCCAGCTCGGCCCCGGCCTCCTCGGCGCGTACGACGGCGGCGGCGCCCGCGGGCACGGAGATCCGCCCCTCCACGACCGCCTTCTGGGCCCCTATCCGCACGAGCGCCGGGTCGGCCCGCCCCCCGAGCAGCAGCCCCAGACTGGTGACCACCATGGTCTTGCCCGCACCCGTCTCACCGGTGACCGCGGTGAACCCCGGCGACAACTCGACGACGGCATCGTCGATGACCCCGAGCGACCGTATCCGCATCTCCTCCAACACGGAACAGACCATACGAGGTCTCGGGCGGCGAGCGCACATGCCCCACCTATGTCACCCCGCCGAGGAGCTAGTGCGCGCCCCGCCACCCCGTCGTCGGCAGGGCGAACTTCGCCACCAGCCTGTCGGTGAAGGAAGAGTGGTGCAGCCGGGCCAGCCGCACCGGCACCGCCCCCCGCCGCACCTCCACCCGCGCGCCCGGCGGCAGCTCGATCGTCCGCCGCCCGTCGCACCACAGCACCCCCGGCGGGACATGCGGCAGCACCTCCACCGCGAGCACCGAGTTCGGCGACGTGACCAGCGGCTTCGCGAACAGCGCGTGCGCGCTGATCGGCACCATCAGCAGCGCCTCCACCTCGGGCCACACCACCGGCCCCCCGGCCGAGAACGCGTACGCCGTCGACCCGGTCGGCGTGGACAGCACCACCCCGTCGCAGCCGAACCCCGTCACCGGCCGCCCGTCGATCTCCAGCACGACCTCCAGGAGCTTCTCCGCGCCGGCCTTCTGCACGGCCGCCTCGTTCAGCGCCCAGTCGGTGTGCACGATGTCCCCGTTGCGGTGCACCACCACATCGACGGTCATCCGCTCCTCGACCTCGTACGAGCGCGCCACCACCCGGTCGACCACCCGATCGAGGTCATCGCGTTCCGCCTCCGCGAGGAATCCCACGCGCCCCAGGTTGACGCCGAGCATCGGCACCCCGGAGGCGCGGGCGAACTCCGCGCCCCGCAGCAGCGTCCCGTCGCCGCCGAGCACGATCAGCAGCTCGCAGCCGTCGAGGCACGCCGGGGTCGCCTCCCGCTCCAGCTCCACCTCGGCGGGGAGCGGCAGGTCGCGCGCCTCCTCCTCCAGCACCCGCACACCGATGCCATGTCTGAGCAGGCCCTTGACGACGAGTTCCGCACTGCGGATCGCCGCCGGCCGCCCGGTGTGGGCCAGCAGGAAAACAGTACGCGCCAGATTCTGTGTCAACGCGGCCCCTCCGCCACTGCACGGTCGACATCGGCCGGGTCCAGGCGGGGGGCGCCGGACCGCAGCCACAGGAAGTACTCGACATTGCCCGAGGGACCCGGCAGCGGACTCGCGGTGACCCCCCGCACCCCGAGCCCCAGCTCCCAGGCCTTCTCGGCCACCCCTCGCACGGCCTCCGCCCGCAGCTGCGGATTCCGTACGACACCCCCGCTGCCGAGCCGTTCCTTACCCACCTCGAACTGCGGTTTGACCATCATCACGAGGTCGGCTTCCTCCTTCACGCACCGCTTCAGGGCGGGCAGCACCAGCCCGAGCGGGATGAAGGACAGATCGCCCACGACGAGATCAACAGGTTCCCCGTCGATCGCGTCGAGCGTCAACTCCCTTACGTTCGTGCGGTCCTTGACGGTGACCCGGGCGTCGCTCTGCAAGGACCAGGCGAGCTGCCCGTAGCCGACGTCCACGGCCACCACATGGGCGGCGCCCGCGCGCAGCAGGACATCGGTGAAGCCGCCGGTGGACGCGCCGGCGTCCAGCGCGCGCCGGCCCTCGACCACCAGGCCCAGCGGTCCGAAGGCCGCGAGCGCGCCGGCGAGCTTGTGGCCGCCCCGGGAGACGTAGTCGGGGTCGCTGTCGTCGGCCTGGACCACGATCGCGGCGGCGGTCTCCACCTGCGTGGCCGGTTTGGTCGCCACGGTCCTGCCGATGGTGACCCGCCCGGCGGCGATCAGCTGGCTGGCGTGCTCACGCGAGCGCGCGAGCTTCCGGCGGACCAGCTCCGCGTCCAGACGACGGCGTGCGACTCCTGCCACGTTCGGTTCAGCTCCTGCTTTGTTCGTACGACGGTGAGGGGACCGGAGGTCCCGGGCGGCCGTCGAGCGCGGTCAGCGCGTCGCGCAGCCCCCGGTGTACATCCTCGTACACCTCGACATGTCCGTCGGTGGCGAGGTGGTCGGCATCGGCCAGCCGCGCCAGCCGCGCGTCCACCCCGGCGTCGCCGGTGGGGGTGCGCGGGAGGTTCAGAGGGGCCGGGGCCGCGGGGTCGTACGCGGGTTCGGACGCGGGTTCGGACGGCGCGTGGGACTCGGCCGGGGGCTCAGGCCGCCCGGCGCTCCCGGCGATCTCGGCCTCGGACACGGACTCGCTCATGCCCAGACGCTACATCGAACCGCTGGGGTACCGTCGGTGGCGATGGCCACGATCGAAGAGTGCCGCACCGCACTGCGAAAGCTTTCGGACAACATGGGGGGCGCCGAGGGCGACGTGCGGGACGCCGCCGCGCTCGAACGCTCGGTGAGCTGCCACATCACCGACCTGGACGTCACCTTCGCGGGCCGGATGACCGGGGGCCGCCTGGAGGTGGCGGAGACCCTGCCCGGCCCGCCGCGCGAGCGGGCGCAGATCAGGCTGGCGATGGCCGGTGACGATCTGCTGGCCCTGGTGGGCGGCGGGCTGCACTTCGCGACCGCCTGGGGCAAGGGCCGGGTGCGGCTGGAGGCGAGCCTGCTGGATCTGTTCCGGCTCAGGAAGCTGCTGTGACCCGCTGAACCCGTGCCTTGCGCGCGGCCGGCACGACCAGCGGGGTCCCCGTCTCCGGGTCCTCGATGACCTGGCACTTCAGCCCGAACACCCGCTCCACCAGCTCGGCCGTGACGATGTCGTTCGGCGCGCCCTCGGCGATCACCTCACCGCCGCGCAGGGCGATCAGATGGGTGGCGTAGCGGGCCGCGTGGTTGAGGTCGTGCAGGACGGCGACCAGGGTGCGGCCCTGGGTCTCGTGCAGTTCGGCGCACAGGTCGAGGACGTCGATCTGGTGCTGGATGTCGAGGTAGGTGGTGGGCTCGTCCAGAAGCAGCAGCGGGGTCTGCTGGGCGAGCGCCATGGCGATCCACACCCGCTGCCGCTGCCCGCCGGAGAGCTCGTCCACATACCGCTCGGCCAGCTCCGCGACCCCGGTCTGCCGCATGGACTCCTGGACGACGCGCTCGTCCTCGGCGGACCACTGGCGCAGCAGGCCCTGGTGCGGATAGCGGCCCCGGCCGACCAGGTCGCCGACGGTGATGCCCTCGGGCGCGACGGCCGACTGCGGGAGCAGGCCGAGGGTGCGGGCGACCTGCTTGGCGGGCAGCGACCCGATGGCCTGTCCGTCGAGGAGGACCTGGCCCTGGCTGGGCTTCAGCATCCGGGACAGGGCCCGCAGCAGCGTCGACTTGCCGCACGCGTTCGGCCCGACGATCACCGTGAAGGAGTGGTCGGGTATCTCCACCGACAGCTGCTCGGCGATGACCCGCTGGTCGTAGGCGAGGGTGACGTGGTCGGCGGACAGGCGGTTCACAGTGCTCCTAGGGAAATGGGTGGCGCTCATATCCGGCCCGCCCGGCGTTCGGTGACCAGCAGCCACAGCAGATAGCCGCCGCCGAGGACGCCGGTGACCACGCCGACGGGCAGCCGCCCGGCGCCGAAGACGCGCTGCGAGGCCCAGTCGGCGGTGACGAGGAGGGCGGCGCCCATGCAGAGGGAGGCCACCAGGTTGGGGCCCGGCGAGCGGGTGAGTCGGCGGGCGAGCTGGGGGGCGGTGAGGGCGACGAAGCTGACCGGTCCGGCGGCGGCGGTGGCGGCCGCAGTCAGCAGCACGGCGCTGACCATCAGCACCAGCCGCACCCGCTGCACCGGCACCCCGAGGGCGCCCGCGGTGTCGTCGCCCATCTCCAGCATCCGCAGGCCCCGGCCGTGCGCGAGGACCAGCGGCAGCAGCACGGCGCACAGCCCGAGCAGCGGCCAGACCTGGTCCCAGTCGCGGCCGTCGAGCGAGCCGGTCATCCAGACGACCGCGCGGGCCGCGTCGACCAGGTCGGCCTTGGTGAGCAGATAGCCGTTGACGGCGGTGACGACCGCGCTGACGCCGATGCCGACCAGCACGAGCCGGTATCCGTGCACGCCCTGCTTCCAGGCCAGCAGATAGATGGCGAGCCCGGTGACCAGGCCGCCGATCAGCGCGCCGAGGGTGACCGCGGCGGCGCTGCCGGACATCAGCACGATCACCACCAGCGCGCCCGCCGTCGCCCCCTGGGACAGACCCAGCACGTCCGGGCTGCCCAGCGGATTGCGGGAGACGGCCTGGAACAGGGCGCCGCCGAGCCCGAGCGAGGCGCCGACCAGCAGCCCCACGAGGACCCGGGGCAGACGCAGTTCATGGACGATGAAGTCCTGGTAGGCGTTGCCGTTCCCGGCGAGCGTCTTGAGCACGTCGGCCACGGGGATCCGCGCGTCGCCGGTGCCGATCAGCGCGACACCGGCGGCGAGCGCGGCGAGCAGCAGCAGGACGACCACGGTCAGCGCACGCGGGTCCAGGCGCAGCGACAGCCCGCCGGGGACGCGTACGGCACGGCTCCTGGGGTGTGTCCTCACAGCTGGGCCGTCCTCCGTCGTCGTACCAGAAAGATGAAGACCGGGCCGCCGATGACCGCGGTGACGATGCCGACCTGGAGCTCCGCGGGGCGGGCCACGACGCGGCCGACGACATCGGCGCCGAGCAGCAGCACGGGCGACAGGACGGCGGCGTACGGCAGGATCCAGCGCAGGTCGGGGCCGGTGAAGGAGCGCACCGCGTGCGGGACCATCAGGCCGACGAAGACGATGGGGCCACAGGCGGCGGTCGCGGCGCCGCACAGCACGGTGGCGGCCAGCATGGCCAGGGCGCGGGTGCGGTTCAGATGGGCGCCGAGGGCGCGGGCGGTGTCGTCGCCCATGGTCACGGCGTTCAGCGGCCGGGCCAGCGCGAGGGCGAGCAGGCTGCCCGCCGCGAGGAACGGCAGCACCTGCGTGATGGTCGACTCGCTCGCGGAGGCGAGGGAGCCCACGGTCCAGAAGCGCATCCGGCCGAGCGCCGCGTCATCCATGATCATCACGGCCTGGAGATAGCCGTACAGGGCGGCGCTGATCGCCGTACCGGCGAGGGCGAGGCGGACCGGGGTGGCGCCCCGGCTGCCGCCCAGGAACCAGACCAGCGCCCCCACCGCCGCGGCGCCGAGGAAGGCGAACCACACATAGCCGCTCAGGCTGGTGACGCCGAAGAAGGAGATGGCGGTGACGACGGCCGCCGAGGCGCCGGCGTTGATGCCGAGCAGCCCGGGGTCGGCCAGCGGATTGCGGGTGAGCGCCTGGAGCACCGCGCCGGACAGGCCGAGCGCGGCACCGGCCAGCAGCCCGAGCACGGTGCGCGCGAGCCGTTCGTCCACGACCACGTCGCCGTATGTGCCCGAGTCGTGGAACAGGCCGTGCCAGACCTGTGCCAGAGTGAGCGCCTTCGCCCCGATCGCGATGCTCGCCACGGCGACGAGCACCAGGAGCGCGACGGAGAGCAGCAGCCCAAGGGGCCGCACCGCCCGGCGAGTTGGGGGCGCGGGGGCGGTCGCCGCGCGCGGTTCCGGAGGACTGTCGACCAACACGAGGTTAGGTTAGCCTATCCTCCCCATCGGTCGAGGTCCCCGGGTACCGAAAGCCGCGCGACGCCGTGACCGGCCCGCCCGCCGCCGACATGTGGGCGGCTCGGAAGCCGAGGTGAAAGCGGCTCAGAGTCCGAGCCGCGCCAGCGCCTTCCCTCCGTCCAGCTCGCACGAGCCCGCCCCGGCCGCCGTCCACGCCGCCGCGCACAGCGCCCGCAGTCCGTCGAGGGCCCCGCCCTCGCCGGCCAGCTCCAACCGGGTGTCCCCGGCCGTCGCCGTCCACCCGCCGCACCGGAAACCCTCACCCTCTCGGGTGATTTCCGGCTGGCCGGTGAGCAGCCCGCGCAGATCCGCGTCCACATACGTCGGCCGGTGCTCCGGCGTCGCGGCCAGCAGCCGGGCGCCGTCGGTGACCCCGGTCAGCACCAGGAGCGAGTCCACCCCTCCGTTGAACGCACCCTCGATGTCGGTGTCCAGCCGGTCCCCCACCACCAGCGGCCGCTTCGCGCCGGTCCGGATGACCGTCTCCCGGTGCATCGGCGGCAGCGGCTTGCCCGCCACCTGCGGCTCCTTGCCCGTCGCGATCCGTACGACCTCCACCGCCGCCCCGTTGCCCGGCGCGATCCCGCGCCCGCTCGGGATCGTCAGATCGGTGTTCGACGCGAACCACGGGACCCCGCGCGCCACCGCGTACGACGCCTCCGCGAACCGGCCCCAGGTCAGCTCCGGACCGCCGTACCCCTGCACCACCGCCGCCGGGTCGTCGTCCGCCGAATCCACCGGCTCGAGGCCCCGCTCGCGCAGCGCCACCCGCAGCCCCTCGCCACCGATCACCAGCACCCGCGCCCCGGCCGGCACCTGCTCCGCGATCAGCCGCGCCACCGCCTGCGCCGAGGTGATGACGTCCTCGGCCGCCGCCGGTATCCCCAGCTCGGTCAGATGCCCGGCGACCGCGCCCGGCGTCCGCAGCGCGTTGTTGGTGACGTACGCCAGGTGCATCCCGCCCGCGCGGGCCCGCTCCAGGGAGCCGACGGCGTGCGCGATCGCGTTGCCACCCGCGTACACCACCCCGTCGAGGTCGAGCAGCGCCGTGTCGTACGCCTCGCTCAGGGGCCGCTCGCTGCTCTCGGGCCCGGTCCTGACGCCGTCGCTCATATCCGCATCGCTCCTCGCTCGCTCGCTTACCCTCGATCATCCCGCATGCCACTGACATACGATGCCGGGATGGACATTGCAGGTCACTCGGAAGCAATGGCGCGCCGGGGCCTGGAACTCACCCCGTTCCGCGGCCTTCGATACGACCCCGACCGGGTCGGCAGCCTGGCCTCCGTCACCTCCCCGCCGTACGACGTCGTGGTACGGCCCGACGGGGTGCACCACCTCCAGTCGGCGGACCCCCACAACATCGTCCGGCTGATCCTCCCCGAGGCCCACACGCCCAGCGAACGCACCGAGCAGGCCGCGGACACGCTGCGCCGCTGGCTCGCCGAGGGCATCCTCGCCGCGGACCCCGAACCCGCCCTGTACGTGTACGAGCAGAGCGACGGCGAGGGCATGCTCCAGCGCGGTGTCATCGGGACGCTGCGGGTCTCCGAGCCGGCCGAGGGCGTGGTGCTGCCGCACGAGGGCGTCATGGCGCCGGTGGTCGCCGAGCGCGCCGCCCTGATGCGCGCCACCCGCGCCAACCTGGAACCGCTGCTGCTGACCTACCGCGGCGACGGCACGGCCGCCGAGGTCGTGGAGCGCACCGCGGAGAAGCCGCCGCTGCTGGCCACCACCACTGAGGACGGCTTCCGGCACCGCCTGTGGGCGATCACGGACGCCGCCGACGTGGCCCGCGTCCAGTCCGGCCTGGCCGGTCACCAGGCCCTGATCGCCGACGGCCACCACCGCTGGGCCACCTATCTGCGGCTGCGCGACGAGCAGTCCGGGCCCGGCCCCTGGGACTACGGCCTCGTCCTGCTGGTCGACACGGCCCGCTATCCGCTGCGCGTGCGCGCCATCCACCGGCTGCTGCACGGCCTGCCGGTGGCGGACGCGCTGGCCGCCGTGGAGGGCCTGTTCCAGGTACGGCACCTCCAGGTGCCGCTGGCCGAGGCCCTGGCGGCGCTGGCGGACGCGTCCTGCGCGGGCAACGCCTTCCTGCTGGCCGGTGACGGCGCCTTCCATCTGCTGGACCGCCCGGACCCGGCGCTGCTGGCCCGCGCCATCCCCGCGGACCGCCCGGCCGCCTGGCGCTCCCTGGACGCCACGGTCCTGCACGCGGCCCTGCTGGAACACGTCTGGCACATCCCCGAGGACTCCCCGGCGCACATCGCCTACATCCATGACACGGCCGCGACCGTGGCGAAGGCCGAACGCGACGGTGGTACGGCCGTGCTGATGCACCCGGTGCGCGAGGAGGTCGTACGCGATCTGGCCCGCCAGGGCGTGACCATGCCGCGCAAGTCGACGTCGTTCGGGCCGAAGCCGGCGTCGGGGCTGGTGCTGCGGGCGCTGGAGATCTGATCCCGGGCGGCTCGGGGCATGGCTCCGGGCACGGGCTCGGGGCATGGCTCCGGGCATGCGAAAGGGGGCGGGTTCCGTCGGGAACCCGCCCCCTTTGTCACTCACTCACTGACGGGCGTCAGTCCTTGTCGCGCTGTTCGTCGCGCTCTTCGTCGCCCTCGGTGTCGGCCTCGTCGTCGACCAGGTCGTCGTCGGCGCTGTCGTCGGCCTCGGCTTCAGGGGCCTTGGTCTCGGCGTCGGCGTCGACGTCGGCGGCCTTGGCGTCGGTGTCACCCTCGGCCTCGTGCTCGTCCAGGGCGTCCACGAACTCCACGCCGTCCATCTCGGCGAGCCGGTCGGAGGCGTCGGTGCTGCCGTCCCGGTCGGCCTCGACGGCCTTCGCGAACCACTCTCGCGCCTCGCCCTCACGGCCGGCCGCGAGCAGCGCGTCGGCGTAGGCGTAGCGCAGCCGGGCGGTCCACGGCTGGACGGAGTTGGAGGCCAGCTCGGAGCTCTGGAGGGTCACGATGGCCGCGTCCAGCTGGTCCATGTCACGCCGGGCACCGGCCGCGACGAGCCGCATCTCGACCTGACCGGCCTTGTCCAGCTTGTGCACCTCGGGGGCACCGGCCATGTCCAGCGCCTTCTCCGGCCGGCCGAGCCCGCGCTCGCAGTCGGCCATGACCGGCCACAGCTCCACGCTGCCGGTCATCCGGCGGGCGGCACGGAACTCCGCGAGGGCCTCGCTGTACTTGTGGTTCGCGTACGCCGCAAAACCGGCGGCCTCACGCACGGCGGCCACACGGGACGCCAGGCGCAGGGCCACCTTGGAGTAGCCGTAGGCACCCTCGGGGTCCTCGTCGATGAGCCGCGCGACCATCACCAGGTTGCGGGCGACATCCTCGGCGAGCGTCTTGGGCAGGCTCTGGAGCTCCTGCCGAACGTCCTTGTCGATCTCGTCGCCGGTGACGTCCTCCGGGATCGGCAGCCGCTTGATCGGCTCCCGGTCGTGGTGCCGGTCCCGGTCGTCACGGCGGCCGTAGCCACCGCCACGGCGGTCGTCGCCCCGGCTGTCCCGGCGGTCGTCACGGCGGTCGTCACGGCGGAAGCCACCGGGGCGCCCGCCACGGTCGTCACGACGGGGGCCACGGTCACCGCGGTCGTCACGCTGGAACCCGGGACGCGAGGAACGGTCGTCGTCACGGCGACCGTAGGAAGGACGGTCTTCGCGACGGCCGTAGCCGCCACCGCCACGGTTGTCATCACGACGGTCGTCACGACGGAAGCCGCCACGGTCGCCACCCCGGTCGTCGTCACGGCGACCGTACGAGGGACGGTCGTCACGACGGCCGTAGCCGCCACCGCCACGGTTGTCGTCACGACGGTCATCGCGACGGAAACCACCACGGTCCCCACCCCGGTCGTCGTCACGGCGACCGTACGAGGGGCGGTCGTCATCGCGGCGGAACGAGGGGCGGTCGTCACGGCGGTCGTCACGGCGGAAGCCACCGGGGCGCCCGCCACGGTCGTCACGACGGGGGCCACGGTCACCCCGGTCGTCACGCTGGAACCCGGGACGCGAGGAACGGTCGTCGTCACGGCGACCGTAGGAAGGACGGTCTTCGCGACGGCCGTAGCCGCCACCGCCACGGTTGTCATCACGACGGTCGTCACGACGGAAGCCGCCACGGTCGCCACCCCGGTCGTCGTCACGACGACCGTACGAGGGACGGTCGTCACGACGGCCGTAGCCGCCACCGCCACGGTTGTCGTCACGACGGTCATCGCGACGGAAACCACCACGCTCGCCACCCCGGTCGTCCTCACGACGGAACGAGGGGCGGTCGTCGCGACGGTCGTCACGGCGGTCGTCGCGGCGGAAGCCACCGGGGCGGCCACCACGGTCATCGCGACGGGGGCCACGATCACCGCGATCGTCACGCTGGAACCCGGGACGCGAGGAACGGTCGTCGTCACGGCGACCGTAGGAAGGACGGTCTTCGCGACGGCCGTAGCCGCCACCGCCACGGTTGTCATCACGACGGTCGTCACGACGGAAGCCACCACGGTCGTCGTCACGGCGACCGTAGGAGGGACGGTCGCCACCGCGGTCATCGCGACGGGGGCCACGGTCACCGCGGTTGTCGTCACGACGGAAACCGCCACGGTCGTTGCGGTCACCACGGTCGCCGCGGTAGCCGCCGCGGTCGCCCCGGTCACCACTGTCCCGTCGCCGCTGGTCGCGCTCCGGTCGGTCGTCGGGAGAGTTGGTGGACATGGTGACTCCTGTCTTCGGTACTGCAAGCATTGTAAAAACAAAAGGACCCCTGGTCCCAGCTGAACGCTGGGACCAGGGGTCCTCCAAAGATTGTTCGGCGGCGTCCTACTCTCCCACAGGGTCCCCCCTGCAGTACCATCGGCGCTGTAAGGCTTAGCTTCCGGGTTCGATATGTAACCGGGCGTTTCCCCTACGCTATGACCACCGAAACCCTAATGGTTTCGAGCGAACAAGCACACTTTGTAGTTATGCGTTCTGCTCTTACCGGCAACTGTTCGTTGCCTCAGAACTAACACAGTGGACGCGAGCAACTGAGGACAAGCCCTCGGCCTATTAGTACCGGTCACCTCCACCAGTTACCTGGCTTCCAGATCCGGCCTATCAACCCAGTCGTCTACTGGGAGCCTTACCCCA
>NZ_JBMJCT010000014.1:0-168707 GCF_049222185.1 Streptomyces sp. LaBMicrA B280
GACCGGGCGCGGCGCTGGCCCGGCGCCGGTGAGTTCGCCGCCGAGCTGGACCGGCTGGCGGGCGGGCCCGCGGCCGCGCGGAGGCTCGGGTGGCCGCGTCTGGACCGGGTACGGGGGCGGCTGAACACGGTGACGCTGGCGGTGGCCGCGCTGGTCGCCGCCGCGCTGGCGGCGGGCACGGTGACCGTGGTGCTGCACCGCGGCGGGGCCCCGGAGCAGCCGCGGGTGGCGGACGCGGGCGGCCGGGTGAGCGTCCGGGTGCCCGCGGGCTGGGACCGCGAGCTGCGCGACTCCGGCTGGGATCCGCGGGCGCTGGGTCTGGGCTCCGGGCATGAACCGGGCCTGGTGGTGGCCGACGATCTCGCCCGGTGGCCCGATCTGAAGGCCCCGGTCGACGGTGTGTTCGTCGGGGTCAGCGCGCACGGCGATGTCACCGCACGGGTGAAGGCGCTCGCGCACTCCGGCTGTCACTACTCCAGCAGCCGTGACTTCCGCGGCGCCGACTGGCACGGGCTGGTGCGGGCCTGGAGCGGCTGTCCGGACGGCGGTTCGATCACCGAGTCCGCGCTCGTCCCGGCGGGCGGCGCCACCGAGCCGCAGGTGTATGTGCAGCTACGCCAGCGGGGTGACGGCGACGCCACCGATGGCGTACTGCGCTCCCTGCGGGTGCGCTGAGGGGTGAGCCGAGGGTCGGTCCGGGGCCGAAGCGGGGAAAAGAACCCTCGTGTTCCGAACTTTTCCCACCCTCCGTGCATCGGAGTGGGGTGACGGCGCACTCGGCACCGTAGGCACGCGTCCGTCGCGTGCCCCGACCAACCAGGAGTGTTGAGCGACATGGTGTACACCCCACGGTCCGCGCGGCGCGGAGCCCTGTTCGCGGGCTCGGTCGCCGTGCTGGGCCTGCTGACCGCCTGCGGCACCGGCCAGACCGTGCACAGCAGTTCCCCCATGACGTCCTCGGGTACGGCGGCGCCCGCGACCGGCGACTCCTCCGCACCGGCGCCCTCCGGCACCGCGACCACGCCCTCCCCCGCCTCCTCCGCGCCCACCGGCGCCCCCTCGACGGCGTCCACCCGGGCGACCGCCACCTCGGGCGGCGGCACCACCGCGGCGGCGAGCACCCGCTGCCACACCTCCGAACTGCGGGCCTCCGTGGGCCGCAACGACCCGGGCGCCGGGCAGGAGAACTTCCCCGTGGTGCTCACCAACACCTCCGGGCGCACCTGCACCGTGCGCGGCTTCCCGGGCGCGGCCTTCGTGAACGCCTCCGGCGGCCAGCTCGGCCCCAACCCCGGTCGGGAGTCGGGCTCGTCGACGACGGTCACGCTCAAGCCCGGCCAGAGCGCCTGGGCCGGGCTGACCTTCTCCAACCCGGGCGTCAGCGGCGCGAAGACGGCCAAGCCGGCGGCCCTGCTGATCACCCCGCCCGATGAACGCGATCATCTGAAGGTGACATGGCCGGGCGGCGAGGTCCCGGTCTCCGGCAACTCCTCGGCCGTCTTCCTGACCGTGTTCAGCCCCGGCACCGCTCCCTGACCGCCTGGCCCCGGCCGTCGCAAGGCGGCCGGGGCCATCTGTTTTCATGGGCGGGAAAGCGTGATCGAATCCGGAAGGACCCGCCCTGAACAGCGCGCTCGCCGAAGCACTCTCCGTGGTACTGCTCCTCGCGGTGCTCGCCTTCGCCGTCGTACGGCCCTTCGGGTGGCCGGAGGCGGTGCCGGCCGTCCCGGCCGCCGGGATCGTGATCGCCTCCGGCGCCCTCTCCCTCGACCATGCCCGCGCCGAGGCCGAGCGGCTGGGTCCGGTGGTCGGTTTCCTCGCGGCGGTCCTGGTGCTCGCCCACTTCTGCGCCGTGGAGGGCCTGTTCCGGGCGTGCGGGGCGTGGATGGCCCGCTGGGCGGCGGGGCGTCCGGTGCGGCTGCTGACGGCGGTCTTCGTGCTCGCGTCCGCCATCACCGCCGTACTCAGCCTGGACGCCACGATCGTGCTGCTCACCCCGGTGGTGTTCGCCACCGCCGCGCGCACCGGCGTACGCCCCAAGCCGCATGTGTACGCCTGCACGCATCTGTCGAACACGGCGTCGCTGCTGCTGCCGGTGTCCAATCTGACGAACCTGCTGGCGTTCGCGGCGAGCGGGCTGAGCTTCACCCGCTTCGCCGGGCTGATGGCGCTGCCGTGGCTGGCGGCGATCGGCGTGGAGTACGTGGTGTTCCGGCGGTTCTTCGCCGGTGACCTCGCGGCGGCGGCCCCGGCCGGCCGGGACACCGGCGAGCCGCCCGTCTTCCCCCGGTTCGCGGTGGTGACCGTCGGCTGCACCCTTGCCGGGTTCGTGGTGGCCTCGGCGTTCGGCGTCGAGCCCGCGTGGGTGGCGGCGGCCGGGGCGCTGGTGCTGGCCGGGCGGGCGCTGCTGCGCCGCGAGGCGACCCCGGTGGCGGTGGTGAAGGCGGCGGCCCCGGCGTTCCTCGCGTTCGTGCTCGCGCTGGGCATCGTGGTGCGGGCAGTGGTGGACAACGGGCTCGCCGACGCGCTCGGGCAGGTCGTGCCGGGCGGCACCGGGCTGCCCGCGCTGCTGGGGATCGCCGCGCTGGCCGCCGTCCTCGCGAACATCGTCAACAACCTGCCCGCCGTGCTGGTCCTGCTGCCGCTCGCGGCCCCGGCGGGTCCCGGCGCGGTGCTCGCGGTGCTGCTCGGGGTGAACATCGGCCCGAACCTGACCTACGCCGGGTCGCTGGCCACGCTGCTCTGGCGGCGGATCGTGCACCAGCACGAGCACGGCGTGAACCTCGGCGAGTTCACCCGGCTGGGTCTGCTCGCCGTGCCGTCCTCCCTCGCGGTCGCGGTGGTGGCACTGTGGGGGTCGCTGCACGTTCTGTGACGGGAGGCCGATGCGATGCGGGTGATCGTCTGGCTGGTCGAGGGCACCTGGCCCGCCTGTGTGGACGCCGTGCGCGAGCATGCGCCGGAGTCCGCCGAGGTGGTGCTGCTGCATGTCAGCGGGCCCGATGTGCCCGGGGTCGCGCACGGCGCGTTCGCGGGGCTGCTGGGCCGGGGGCACCCGGAGCGCGATCCCGGTGTCCTGCTGGAGGAGCTGGGCGGGACGTCGGCGGCCGAACTCCTCGCGGCGGCGGCCGAGCGGCTGGACCGGCCCGCCGGGTGCGAGGAGCGGACGGGCCGGGTGGAGCGGGAGGTGGTGGCCGCCGCCGAGGGCGCCGACCTGCTGGTGCTGGCCCGGGACGGCGACCGGTCCCGGCTCGGCCCGCGCAGCCTCGGCCCCGCGGTCCGCTTCGCCGTCGACCACGCCCCCTGCCCGGTCCTCCTGGTCTGGCCCGAACCGGCCCCCGGCCTCGCGACCCTCCCGCCTCCGCCGCCGCACCACCCCTGAGACCGCCATGGGGGCCGTTCGGCGCGGCACATCGGGGCGTGCGGCACAGAATCCGCGCCGCACGGACCGTGCTGAGCGAGGCCGCGCAGCGCTCAGTGGCCGCTGATCGCGCGCGGTGTGTAGGGCCGCTCCAGCTCCTCGATCTCCTTTTCGGTGAGGGTGAGTTCGACGGCGGCGACCGCGTCCTCCAGATGCCGGGCCTGGCCGGCGCCGACGATCGGGGCGGTCACCGGGCTCTGGTGCAGCAGCCAGGCGAGGGCCACCTGGGCGCGCGACACGCCCCGCTCCCCGGCGATCCGGGTGACGGCCTCCACGATCGCGCGGTCGCCCTCCTGGTAGAGCTTGCCGCCGAAGACATCGTGCTCGCTGCGCTCGGTGACCGTGCCCCAGTCGCGGGTGAGCCGGCCCCGGGCGAGCGGGCTCCACGGCAGCACGCCGACGCCCTGGTCGACGCAGAGCGGCAGCATCTCCCGCTCCTCCTCGCGGTAGAGCAGGTTGTAGTGGTCCTGCATGGAGACGAACTTCGTCCAGCCGTGCCGCTCCGCCGTGTACTGGGCCTTGGAGAACTCCCACGCGTACATCGAACTCGCCCCGATGTAGCGGGCCTTGCCCGCCTTGACCACGTCGTGCAGCGCCTCCATCGTCTCCTCGATCGAAGTGGCGTGGTCATAGCGGTGGATCTGGTACAGGTCGACGTAGTCGGTGCCGAGGCGGCGCAGGCTGTGATCGATCTCGGTCATGATCGCCTTGCGGGACAGCCCGGCGCCGTTGGGACCCGGCCGCATCCGCCCGTGCACCTTGGTGGCCAGCACGATGTCGTCGCGGTGCGCGAAGTCCTTGAGCGCCCTGCCGACGATCTCCTCGCTGGTGCCGTCGGAGTACACGTTGGCGGTGTCGAAGAAGGTGATGCCCGCCTCCAGCGCCTGCCGGATCAGCGGACGGGCGGCCTCCTCGTCCAGGGTCCATTCGTGGTTGCCGCGCTCCGGCACCCCGTAGGTCATGCAGCCCAGACAGACGCGCGACACGTCCAGGCCCGTCGAACCGAGCTTCACATACTGCATCGTTGCTGCTCCTGCCTTCGGGACGGGTGATCACGGCCGAGCCTACGACGTGGCCGGACACCGCCTTGACGGTCGAGGCGTTTGAACGCTTTGATCCAGACATGTTCCGCGCCGCGTCACTCGTCGTACTGGCCGTCACCGTCTCCGTCCTGACGGGCTGTGCGACCACCGGAAAGGACGACGGCGGAAAGCCGCCGTCGGTCCGGCTGCCACCCCGGCATGCCGGGTTCGACTACCAGATCGGCGGCGCCTATCCCCCGCCGTCCGGCGTCCGCGTCGTCAGCCGCGACCGGTCCGACTCCCCCGCGCCCGGCCTGTACAACATCTGCTACGTCAACGCCTTCCAGGCCCAGCCCGCCGAACGCGCCTCCTGGCCGCGCGACCTGCTGCTGCGGGACGCGCACGGCAGGGTCGTCATGGACAAGGACTGGAACGAGGCGCTGCTCGACATCGGCACCCCGGCCAAGCGGAAGCGGGTGGCGCGGCGGGTGGACGGCTGGATCGACGACTGCGCGCGCAAGGGCTTCGACGCCGTGGAGCCGGACAACTACGACAGCTACACCCGCTCCGACGGGCGGCTCTCCCCCTCCGACGCGATCGCGTTCATCGCCCTGCTGTCCCGGCACGCGCACGAGCGGCACCTGGCCATCGCGCAGAAGAACACCTCCGAACTGGCCGGTGCGCGGCGCCGGGCCGGGCTGGACTTCGCGGTGGCGGAGGAGTGCGGGCAGTACGACGAGTGCGGGGTGTACGCGAAGGCGTTCGGGGACCGCGTGGTCGACATCGAGTACACGTCGGACGGTCTGCGCAAGGCCCTCACCGGCTGGGGCAAGCGGCTGAGCATCGTCCGCCGGGACCGGGACGTCACCACTCCGGGCGCCTCCGGGTATGTGCGGGCGGTGCGCTAGGGCCCGTCCGGGCGGGTGTGTTGGTGCCCCCAGGTGACCGTTCGGCGTGGGAGGCGAGGGATGGTCGTACCGTCGGATGATCCTCAGGGGCAGGCGACCGGCGCGCGGCCGGTCCGGGCCGCCCGGGAGGAACGCGGTGCCGACTCGTCCGACCACCCTGAGAGCACTGGCCGGGGCGGCACTGCTGCCCCTGGCCCTCGTCACCCCGGCCTGGGGCAGCCCGGGCGCCGCCCCGGCCCCGAAGGCCGAGGGCCCGGCCACGCTGTGCGCGGTCGCCGGGACGCTGCGCGGCGATCACGGCCAGCACGCGCTGGTCAGCCTGTGCGCGGGCAGCGGCACCCCGCAGTTCGCGGTCTCCGCCCCGGCCTCCTGCGGCCGCGCCGGCACCCGGGTCCGCTACAGCTGCCGCACCAACGGCACCTGGTCCGCCGAGCGTTCCGGGAAGGCCCTGGCCGGCGGCCCGCTGCCCGGTTCGGGCGACTACCCGGGGCCCGGCACGTACGACATCACGGCCACCGTGCGGGTACGGTCCGCGCCCGCCGGGGTGGACCTCACGGGCCAGGTGCGGGCCACGCTGACGCTGACCGCGCCCAAGGCGCCGCCCACGCACGCCATCACCGTCGACCGCACGACGCTGCGCCGCAACGCCACGACCACGCTTGTCTACACGGTGCGCCGGGACAGTACGGAGGGCGACGGCAGCGCCCGGTTCGGGCTGATCGGCGAGGCCGCCAGCGGTGTCCGGATCACCACCTCCGACGCCCGCTGCGTCAACCCGCTGATGGGCAGGTACCCGGCGAAGACCCGGCTGCCGTACTCCCTGGACTGTGCGCTGACCGAGCTCCAGCCCGGCCACCCGGAGCGGGTCGAGGTCCGTGTCACCGTCGGCGCCACCTGCTCCACGGTGGTCTCCAAGCTCGGCTACTGGATGCCCGACGGCCAGGCCCTGTACACCGGCGGCATGCTGCAGGGACCCGAGCTGACCTGTTCCTAGCCGCGTTCCAGCAGGTCCAGCGCGGTCCTCCAGGGGAACGCCGGGCGGCCGCCGTCGGGACCCGGCGCGCCGGAGTACGGGTCCCCGAAGCGCACGCCCATCCCGCGCAGCCGTACCAGGCTGTCCTGGTAGGCGGGATGGGCGGCCAGCGCGGGGCCCACACAGGGCAGCACCGCGATCGGCACCCCGAGGCCCGCGGCCTCGCACAGGGTGCCGACGGCCAGGGTGTCGCCGATGCCCGCCGCCCACTTGTTGACGGTGTTGAAGGTGGCGGGCGCGACCGCCACGGCGTCGGGCGCCGGGAACGGCCGCGGATCGGCCGGAGAGCGCCATGCCGACCGTACGACCCTGCCGGTACGGTCCTGGACCGCCGCGACGTCGAAGAAGCCGCCCATCGCGACCGGTGTGGCGATGACCCCGACCTCCCAGCCCCGCTCCTGCGCGGCCGCGATCAACTCCCCCACCCCGGCGGCGATACCGGCCGCGCAGACGACGACGTACAGGAACGGCTTCTCGGATGCTCCGGCGTGTTCGCTCACCCGGGAAGCGTATCGACCGGCGACGGGCCGATGCCGTGGTCCGGTGCTCCGGGGTGAGGCCGTCAGAGCCGGGCGGACAGGCGGCGCAGCCGGCGGTCCAGGCTGTGCTGGAGGGCCGCGGTGTGTTCGAAGAGGTAGAAGTGGCCGCCGGGGTACTGGGTCGCGCCGAGGAAGTCGGGGCAGTGGTCGGCCCAGGCGGCCATGTCGCCGGGTGCCACGATGGGGTCGGTGGTGCCGCAGTAGGCCGCGACCGGGCAGGGCGCCGGTTCGCCGTCCTCGCGCAGGCTGCCCGCGGCCAGGAAGTCGGCGCGCAGCGCGGGCATGATCGAGGCCAGGGTGGCCGGATCGAGCGTCGTGCCCTCCGGCATCAGACCCAACTGGCCGACCCGGTCGAGAAGTTCGTCATCCGACATGGTGGCGACGCGGGCCAGTTCGGCGGTCGGCTCCAGGGCCGGGGCCCAGGCCGAGACGCCGAGGAGCGCGGGGGCCGGCAGGCCGTTCCACGCGGTGGCCACGGACAGCCGGTAGGCGAGCAGCGCGCCGAAGCTGTGGCCGAACAGCAGATAGGGCCGGCCGTCGAGTTCGGCCTCGAAGACCTCCAGGAGCGCGTCCAGCAGGGGCTCCACATCGGTGAACGGCTCCTCGCCCAACCGCTCCTGGCGGCCCGGCAGTTGCAGGGTGCGTACGTCCATGGTGGAGGGCAGGGTGGCGGCCCACGCCTGGTAGGCCGGGGCGGTGCCGCCCGCGTGCGGGAACAGGAACACCTGGTGGTCGGCGTGGGGGTCGGCCCCGGCGGTGGTGAACCAGCGGGCACGTCGGGTGCTGCCGGCGGTGCTCATGTGCTCTCCTGATCTGTCTGGCGGGCCGTGGAGACGAGTACGTCCGCTATCTCCCGCAGGTGTGTCTCCGGTCGCAGCGATCCGATGCGGAGCAGGATGTGCCGGGCGCCCGCCCGCACATAGTCGGCGAGGCGCTGCGCGCAGTGTTCGCTGGGCCCCCACGCGCAGGCGCGCATGGCCGACATCTGCTCCAGGGCGCGTCCGTAGCAGTGTTCGAGGTAGTCGTCCAGCTCGACCCTGGCCCCGCGCTCGTCCGGGCCGACCGTGACCGTCAGATACAGGGCCGGGGTCACCGCACCGGCCCGGCGTCCCGCGCGCCGGCAGAGGTCCTCCAGGCGGCGCCGGGCACCGGCGTAGGACTCGGCCGAGGTGCGGGACGACAGCCAGCCGTCGTAGAGGCGGGCGGCCCGTTCGAGCGCGCGGGCGCCGTCGGCACCGGCGGCGAGCCACAGCGGCGGTCCGTCCGGCGCGGCGGGGCAGATCAGCCGGTCCAGGCCCTCCTCCTGCCAGTGCCGGCCCGTGAAGTGCGTGGGCGCGCCGGGCCGGGTGCTGCTCCAGGCCGTCCGCCACAGCGCGGTGACCTCGTCGAGGGTGCCGGCCCGGGCGGCGGACGAGGCGCCCACGGCGGCCAGTTCCTCCTCGGTCTCCGGCACCGGGAAGCCGGATCCCACGCCGAGGACGAGTCGGCCGGAACTGACGTGGTCCAGGCTGCTGACCATGCTCGCGGCCATGAGCGGGTGGCGCAGCGCCGGTGTCATGGCCGCGGTGCCCAGCAGCACCCGGCGGGTCACCGCGCCCACGGCGGACAGCACCACCAGGGGGTCGAGCCGGGGGCGCGCGGTGAGCGAGTCGCCCGTCCACAGGGAGTCGAAGCCGAGCTGTTCGGCGCGTCGCGCGAAGTCCAGCAGGGAGGAGGCGCTGTGCTCGCCGAGGATCGCCTGCTCCCGGGTCGGCAACAGGACCCCCACGCGGAGCGGCTGACGAACGGGCCCCATCACACACCTCTTTCTGCGGTCGCGGTCGGCGGTACCCGCGATCCAAGCAACCCCACCTGACAGGTTCCTGATCGTCCGATGAAAGCGGGCACGGGAATTGGAAAACCGTTAATGCTGCTCCTTAACCGGCCGTGGCTGTGCTCGATAATCAGCACGACAGGGTGGCGAACGCGCAATGATGATGTCCGACATGCACCGGTCCATCCCGACATCACCGGCGGAAATCAGCATTGTTGCAATGGACACGCACTGGCCTGGAAGCGACGGCCGACTCTCCTCGATACTTGCGGTTGCGAAGGTTACTGGAGTCAATTAAAGGAACCGCGCACGGCTCGGCAGGAGGAAAAAGTGATCACCTATTCGCAGTTCGAGGACGCCCATCCGAACAACGACCGGAGACTGCCTTCCGGGCCCTCGGCTCGTGACGTTTCCCCGACGCGTCCGGTCTGCGCGTTCCTGGGCCCCCTGGAGGTGCGCACCGGCGGCCGTACGCACACCGTCGGCGGCAACCGGCAGCGGACCCTGCTGGCGGCACTGCTGGTGAGCCTCGGCCGGCCGCTGGCCGCCGAGCAGCTGTACACCGAGCTGTGGGGGGAGAACCCCCCGCCCACCTTCGAGAACTCGCTCCAGGCCCATGTGTACCGGTTACGCCGGACCCTCCAGCAACTGGCCGGGCCGGACGGCCGGGCACCCGAGCTGCTCACCCGCTCGTCCGGGTACGTGCTGGAGCTGGGTGACGAGGAGACCGACGCGGCGGCCTTCCGGCGGCTGGCCGGCCAGGCCCGCGCCTGCGCCCGGCACGCCCCCGACCAGGCGCTTCAGCTGCTCGACGAGGCACTGGCGCTGTGGCGCGGCGCGCCCTTCCAGGACGTCGCCCAGGGGCCCATGTCGCAGAGCGTGGCGCTGGCCCTGGAGGAGGAGCAGCTGTGCGCGGTCGAGGACAAGCTCTGGCTGGAGATACAGCTGGCGGACCCGGTGCACAGCATCAGTGAGCTGAAGCGCATGCGCACCATCCACCCCTGGCGGGAGCGGCTGACCGAGATGCTCATGCTGGCCCTGTACCGGACCGGGCGGCAGGCCGAGGCGGTGGAGACGTACAACAGCACGCGGCACCGGCTGGCCAGTGAGCTGGGCATGGAGCCCTCGCTCAAGCTGCGCCAGCGGCTCCAGCAGATCCTCAACCAGGCGCCCTCACTGGACGCCGCCGTGCCCGCCTAGGGGCCGGCGACAGGCAGCGACGAGGCTGCGGCAGTACGCCCGGAAAACCGCCGGGGGCGTACCGCCGCAGCCTCGTTCTTCATTTCCGCTCCGGCCTCGCCCGAGAACGTCCGCGGCGCGTCAGCTCCGTGTCAGCGCCACGCGCGAGACTATTCCTCGCGCATACCCCGCACAGGAAATCGGCACGAGCACGAAGAGAGCGCTGTCAAAGCATTCTTCGGTGCTTTTATCCGCCGCGTCGGCGAGGGTTTATTTGCCGTATCCTTTTCTCTTGCAATTATCGTGAGCAAATGTCTGCCCTCGGTCCATCAGTCATTCTTCAGCCGTCGATCAGCAGCCCTGTCCAGGGTGGACCGCGAAGAGGCACTACGAAGGGGATGACTATGGACGAGGACTTCGAGATCGTCATCATCGGCGCCGGGATGTCGGGCCTCGGCATGGCCGCCCGTCTCAAGGAGGCCGGCCGGGACACGTTCACGGTGCTGGAGAAGGCCCCCAGCATCGGCGGGACCTGGCGCGACAACACGTACCCCGGCGCGGCCTGCGATGTGCAGTCCCACCTGTACTGGTACTCCTTCGGCGAGCAGCCCGACTGGAGCCGTACCTACGCCGGGCAGCCGGAGATCCTGCACAACCTCGAACGGTTCGCGAAGAGCCAGGGGCTGATGGAGCACATCCGCTGCGGCACCGAGGTCACCCAGGCCACCTGGTCGGACGAGGACGGCCGCTGGCTGCTGCGCACCGCGCGCGGCGAGCGGCTGCGGGCCCGGGTGCTGATCACCGCGTGGGGACAGCTCAACCTGCCGGCCTGGGCGGGCATCGAGGGCGCGGAGCGCTTCACCGGGACCCAGGTGCACACGGCGCGCTGGCCCGAGGACCTGGATCTGACGGGCAAGCGGGTCGCCTGCATCGGCAGCGCGGCCAGCGCCGTCCAGCTGGTGCCCGCCATCGCGGGGGACACCGAGCGGCTGACGGTGTTCCAGCGGTCCGCCAACTACCTGCTGCCGCGCCAGGACCAGGCGCTGAGCGACGACGAGCGCGCCGGACTGCTCGCCGAGCCGCACTGCTACGACGAGCTGCGCGAGGGCCTCTACCGTGAGCGCGACGGCTGGGCCGTCGGCCTGCGCGACGACGGCAACCCGGTGCGGGACGAGTTCCTGCGGGTGGCCAAGGACCATCTGGCCGCGCAGGTCGCCGACGAGGAGCTGCGCGAGCGGCTCACCCCCGACTACGCGTTCGGCTGCAAGCGGGTGCTGATCAGCGACGACTACTACCCGGCCGTCTCCCGTGACAACGTCGAACTGGTCTCCGAGCCCATCGCGAGGATCGAGCCGGAGGGCATCAGGACCGCGGACGGGCGGCTGCACGACGTCGATGTGATCGTGCACGCCACCGGCTTCCAGCCGCTCGACCGCACCGGCGGGGCGGAGATCGTCGGACGGGACCTGCTGACGCTGCGCGAGGCGTGGAAGGACGGCGCCGAGGCGTATCTCGGGGTGTCGGTCAGCGGCTTCCCGAACATGTTCATGCTCTACGGCCCGAACACCAACCTGGGCCACCACTCGATCCTGTTCATGGTGGAGTGCCAGATCGACTACGTCCTCAAGGCGCTCGGCTCCCTCGACGGCGACCGGAACCGCGCCCTGGACGTCGACCCCGGGGTGCAGCGCCGCTACAACGAGGAGCTCCAGCGGGACCTCGCGGGCACGGCCTTCGCCGCCGGGTGCGCGAGCTGGTACAAGACGGGCGACGGGCGCGTGGTCAACAACTGGCCCGCCAGCATCGAGGCGTACAAGGAGCGCACCGCCGTCTTCGAGCCGCGGGACTACACCCGCTAGGCGGCTGCCGATCCGCTCCCGGTCGGGGCTCGGGGAAGGCACCGCGGCCGTGTCGCGTCCGGCGGTCCCGGGCGGCAACGCCTCGGTGCCGCCCGGGCGTTCACGGTCGCCGCGCCCCGGCCGGCATCGCCCGCGCGGCCGGGTCCCCCGCTTCGGGCGACGCCCCCTTGTTCCGATCCCGGGAAGGAAAGAGACCATGGCCTACGACATCGACCCCGAGCTCGCGGCCGCGCTGGCCGCCCTGCCCAAGGCCCCGAACGGCTCCCTGCTGGACCTTTCCGACATCCGCGCGTGCCGCGAGCGGGTGGCGGCGGCCGAGGAATGGCTCCCCGCGCCCGACCCGGACCCGCGCGTCAAGACCGAGACGCTCAGCGTGCCGCGCGCGGACGGGACCGTGCTCGACGTGCTGATGTTCCACCCCGGCGACGCCGACCACGACCGGCCCGCCCTGGTCTACTTCCACGCCGGTGGGCAGGTGCTCGGCAGCGCCCACGACCGCACGGCCCGGGCGTACGGCGCGGCCCTGGCGCTGCGGCTCGATGTCGTACTGGCCGCCGTCGACTACCGGCTGGCCCCGGAGACCCCGGCGCCGGGCGCGGCCGAGGACGGCCATCTGGCGTACACGTACCTCACCGCGCACGCCGCCGCGCACGGGATCGACCCGGACCGGATCGGGCTCGCGGGCGCGAGCGGCGGCGGGGCGGTCGCCACGGCCACCGCGCTCATGGTCCGCGACCGCGGCGAGCGCCCCCCGCGGCTGCTGTCGCTGCACTACCCGATGCTCGACGACCGGGGCGAGACCCGCTCCAGCCGGGAGATCACCGACCTCGGCGTCTGGGACCGGCAGGAGAACCTGTACGCCTGGGCCACGGTGCTGGGCGACCGCGTCGGCGCGCCGGACGTGCACCCGTACTCCGCGCCCGGCCGCGCCACCGATCTCGCGGGTCTGCCGGACACCTTCATCGCCGTCGGCCAGTTCGACGTCTTCCGCGACGAGGACATCGACTTCGCGCGCCGGTTGCTCGCCGCCGGTGTCCCGGTCGACCTGCATGTCTACGCGCACGCCTTCCACTCGTGGGACGTGTTCGCGCCGCGCTCGGCCCTCGCCAGGACCTTCGAACAGACCTGGCACGACTATCTGCGCCGCCATCTGCACGGCTGAGCCCCGCCGTCCACACCCGTGCCGCGTCGCCGACGATCTGTACGAACTGCCCGGCGCCCGGGTGGTGATGCGCGGGGAAGAAGCCCGGCACCACGCCAAGGAGCCTTCCCGTGGCGGGATCCCACGCGGACAGACCCGCGGCGCTGTCGGCGTCCCCGCCGCTGAACAGACGGGTGCCGTCGCTGAAGAACTGTCCCGACGGGCCCTCGAACGAGGCGAGTTCCACGGCCGTCGTCGCGCACCACGGATCGCCCTGGGCGGTCCGGGTCGAATCGAAGATCCGTGCGCCGGGCCGTATGACCTCCTCGTCGTCGCCGAGGCCCGCGACCGCGATCCTGATGGAGTCGATCCAGGTCATGGGCCGGTCCCAGTAGTAGGCCCGGCCGCAGAGCCGGACCCCGCTCGGGCCGCCCGCCGGCTCCCGCGCCGCGCCCTGCGGCCACGCGGCCGGATCCCATACGGTGGGGATCCCGACGGGGTGCCACACCCAGCCGTCGTCCAGGACGCGCCTGCCGTCCGGGCTCACTTGGAGCGCACCGTGGAAGTAGTCGTGTTCCGGGCGGCCCCGTTCATCGGCGGGGCCCGTGAGCAGGGCGCCGGTCCGCGCGTCGGACACGTCCAGCCGGTTCCGGTCCGTGCGATGGACCACGACGTCACGGTCGCCGCGGCGGGCGAACGCCAGCGAGAACGGCACGGTCTCCTCGTGACCCCCCTGATGCTCCAGGGTGAGCGTGGTCCGGCCGGTCCGTAGCTCGATCACCTCGCCGAGTCGGCCGTAGTCGTTGACCACCGCGGCGAACATCCCGTCGCCGGACGCGTGCAGCCGCCGACGGCACCGGTGGCCTGCCCACGGTTCGCGATCCGGCTCCGTCGCGAGGGTGGTGGCCGCCACCGGCTCATGGATCCCGGCCGCCATGTCCCAGCGGCCGATCGTCCCGTCCGCGCCCAGCACCAGCCACACCGGCCGCCCGGCATCGCGCACCGGCGCCAGGGAGGCGATCTCCCCCACGCCCCTCGGCACCGGGACCTCCCGGACCCCGCCGTCGCCACCGATCAACGCCGTTCCTCCCCGAGACCGAGCCCAAGCCGAACGGGCAGCATATCCAGGCGGGTTCAGCGGACCGGGGTCCTCCCGTACGACGCCGGCCCGCCCCTCGGTGAGGTGGCGGGCCGGCGTCGTGCGGGAGGTGCGGTCAGCTCTTCGCGGCGGCGAGTTCGTCGCGTACCGCCCGGCGCAGTACCTTGCCGCTGGGGTTGCGGGGCAGGGCGTCGGCGAAGTCGTACGACGTGGGCATCTTGAAGTCCGCCAGCCGGCCGCGCAGGAAGAGGTGCAGGTCCCTGGGCCCCGCCTCCTGGCCCGGCTCCAGGACCACCCGGGCGTGCACGGACTCGCCCCAGCGCTCGTGCGGCAGGCCCACCACGGCGGCGCCGGACACGGCGGGGTGCCGGGCGAGGGCGTCCTCGATCTCCTTCGGGTAGACGTTCTCACCCGCCACGATGATCATGTCGTTGACGCGGTCGCGGACGTAGAGGTAGCCGTCCTCGTCGAGGTACCCGGCGTCCCCCATGTGCACCCAGCCCTCCACCACGGTGCGCTCGGTGGCCTCCGGCAGCCGCCAGTAGCCGAGCATCCGGGCGGGGGTGCGCACACAGACCTCGCCGACCTCGCCGGTGGGCAGCACCCGGCCCTCGGGGTCCTCGATGCGCACCTCGATCCCCGGGTAGGGGCGGCCCGCGGCGCGCAGTCGCGGGCTGCCGGGGACATGGTCGGCGGGCGGCAGGCAGACGGCGAAGTTGCCGGTCTCGCTGCTGCCGTAGATCTGGAGGAAGTCGCAGTCCATGAGGTCGATCGCCCGGCTCAGCAGGTCCTCGCCGATCGGCGAGCCACCGTAGACGACCTTGCGCAGCGAGCCGAGGGCGCCCCTGGCGGCGGCCGGTTCGAGGAGCATCAGCTCCAGCATGGCGGGCGCCACGATGCCGGTGGTGACCTTCTCCTCCTCGATCACCCGCACCGCGTCGGAGCTGATGAAGGCGGGCAGCGACACCACGGTGACACCGGCGTTGAACGCCTGCATCGCGTAGGAGAGACCGCCGATGTGGAAGCCGGGCAGGCCGATCAGGCTGCGGTCGCCGGACTGCCAGTCGAGCCAGTCCAGGCCGTTGTCGTCCATCGCCTCGGCGACGTTGAAGAAGCTGCGGTGCGGCAGCACGACGCCCTTGGGCAGCCCGCTGGTGCCGCTGGTGTAGATCTGCACGACGGGGCTCTCCGCGTCGTCCGGCACCTGTCGGCCGCAAGGCTTTCGCGGACCGGTCCCCGCGGCCACCGCGGCCTTGCGGGCGGCCAGCGACTCGGCGCCGGGCATGTCGGCGTCCAGGCAGACCAGGGTGCGCAGCGTCGGCAGCCCCTCGCGCACCTCGGCGGCCACCGGCAGGTGCTCCGCGTCCACCAGCAGCACCTGGGTGGTGGAGTCCCGCAGGATGTGGTCGACCTCCTGGGAGGTCAGCCGCCAGTTGACGGGGACCAGGACCGCGCCGGTGCGGGCACAGGCGAAGGCCAGCTCCCAGTACTCGACGGCCTCCTTGCCGAGGTAGCCCACCCGGGCGCCGGGTACGACCCCGGCCGCGCGCAGCACCTCGGCCGTACGCGCGCTCTCCCGGTCCAGTTCCCGGTAGGTGAGCGACCGTCCGGCGCAGACGACGGCCGGCTGGTCGGGCCGGAGCGCGGCCTGCCGGGAGATCACTTCCCCCAGGGTCCGCGATCGTGTGGCTGTGGTCATCGGTGTGCTCCCGTTCCCGCCTCGTGTGCCGGTGCCTCGGCACCGGACAGCAGTTCTTCGATGTATGCGCCGAGCAGGTCCACGCCGGGCCGGTCGAAGGTGACCGACGCGGGCAGCGTGATCCGGAAGGCCGCCTCCAGCGAGTTGCGGATCTCGACCGCGTTGAGCGAGTCCATGCCGAGGGCGGCGAGTTCGGCGTCGGGTTCGATGTCGTCGGCCGACTCGAAGCGCAGCACGTCCGCGAGCCGGGCCCGCACGATGGCGTTGATCCCGGCCGAGCGGGCGGCCCCCGGGGTGTCGGCCAGGGCGTCGACGCCGGTCGGCGCCCCGTCCGCGGCGGTCCCCGAGACCAGCTCGGCGAAGAGCGCGCTGGGCGCCCTGCGGGCCACGAAGCGGTTCCAGTCGCAGCGGCCCATCAGGACCTGGGCGCGCCCGGCGTCCAGCAGCGCGGGCAGCGCGTCGGTGGCCTCGTCCTCCTCCAGGAGCGTGATGCCCTGCCCCTCCCAGCTGCGGACCAGCGAGGAGCTGAGCTGCCGCCCGGGCTCCCGGGGCGTCCAGGGGCCCCAGTTGACGGCGGTGGCGGGCAGCCCGGCACCGGCGCGCTGGGCCATCAGATGGTCGAGGAAGGCGGCGCCCGCACCGGCACCGGTCTGCGTCGCGGCGCCGAACAGGGCGCCCGCCGTGGAGCAGCCGAGGAAGAAGTCCAGCTCGGGCAGGTCGGCGGTGGCCTCGTGCAGCAGCCAGGCGCCGTAGACCTTGGCCTGGAACACGGCGTCCAGGCTCTCCCAGGTCTGCTGGGCGAGCGGCAGGTCCCGCGCGGCCTCCTGGGCGGCGTGCACCACACCGCCCACCGGGGGCGCGGTGGCGGCGAGTTCGGCCAGGACGCGGGTCACGTCCGGCGCGGAGCCGAGGTCGCAGGCATGGACCCGCGCCGTGACGCCGTCGCCGAGGGCCGGTGCGGGGCCGCCGGTGCGGCTCAGCAGGGCCAGGTGGCGGGCGCCGAGGGCGACGAGGCGGCGGGCGAGGGCCCGGCCGACCATGCCCGTCGCGCCGACCACCACATAGGTGCGGTCGGGGCGGACGGTGAGGGGGCGGGAGTCCGCGGGCACGGGGTCGGCCGTGCGCAGCCGCCGTACCCAGCGCCCGCCGTCGCGGTGGACGATTTCCAGCTCGCTCTCCTGGGCTGCCGTCCACTCCCCCACCAGGCCCGCGGCGCCGTCGCCGCCGGGCGGCAGGTCCAGCAGGGTGACCCGGTAGCCGGGGAACTCGGCGCCCAGGGCGCGGCCGAAGCCCCACAGGGTGGCGGCGGCCGCCGGTTCGGTGTCCTTGTCGCCGGGCAGGTGCTGGGCGCCCTCGGTGACCAGCCACAGGCGTTGGCCCCGGCCGAAGCCCGAGCGGGCCAGCCTGTCCAACACGGCCAGCAGTTCACGGTAGTTGGCCTCGGACTCGGCGCGCAGCCGCGCCGCTCCCGTCTCCTCGCCGGTGTGGGCGCGCCACAGCCAGCACACATCGGTGGGCGGCTCGCCCGCCAGCGCCCCGGCGAGGGCCGCGGGGTCGGGTACGGCGTCGAGGGTGACGCCCTGGGCCGCGGCCGCCTCGGCGAGGGCGCGCGGCAGCCGGTCCGTGTCCCCGGCGACGAGGACGCGCCGTCCGTCGCGGCGGGTGTCCGGCAGGGGCTGCGCGACCCAGTGCTGCTCGTAGAACAGGCCGCCGTTCGCGCCCTGTTGGTCCTCGCCGGTCCGCTCCGCCTGCCAGGCGGCCTCGGCGGCCCGGCGCTGCGGGGTGGGCAGCCAGTACCGCTTGCCGTCGAAGGGGTACGACGGCACGGGGATCCGGCGCCGCGGGGCGCCCTCGTGGTAACCCGCCCAGGAGACGGGCACGCCCGCCTCGTACGCCTTGGCGAGGGAGCGGCGGATCATGTCGCCGTCGCGGTCGTCGCGGAAGGTGCTGCTCAGCCAGACGTGGTCGGCGTCGACGGCCGAGGTCCTGGCCAGCGCGGTGAGCGCGCCGGAGGGGCCGAGTTCGACGAAGACGTGCCGGCCGCGCTGGTCCACCGCCTGGACACCGGCCTCGAACTGCACGGGTTCGAGGAGGTGGCTGATCCAGTACTCGGGGTCCGCCATCTGCCGGCCGCGGGCCACCCGGCCGGTCACGTTGGACACCAGGGCCATGCCCGGGGTGCGGAACTCGACTCCGGCGAGGACCTTGCGGAACGCGTCGGTGATCTCCGCCATCAGCGGCGAGTGGTAGGGCACGGCGCCCTTCAACGGGGTGAATTTCACGCCGCGTTCGGCCAGTTTCCGGCCCGCGTCGGCGAGCGAGTCGTGGCCGCCGGTGAGCAGGCACTGGCCGGGGCCGTTGACGGCGCCGATGGTCAGGTCCGGGTAGTCCTCGATCAGCGGGGCGATCTCGGCGGCGGGCGCGCCGACCGCGGCCATGCCGCCCTTGCTGCGCAGCGCCTCGCTCAGCCGGCCGCGGGCGGCCACCAGACGGGCGCCGTCTTCCAGCGAGAACAGTCCGGCCACCGCGGCGGCGGCGAACTCGCCCAGGCTGTGGCCCATCAGCACCGAGGGGCGGGCGCCCCAGGACAGCCAGAGCCGGGCCATCGCGTATTCCAGGCTGAACAACGCGGGCTGGAGGTAACGGGGTTCGTGGATGCGCTCGGGTGCCTCGCACTCGCCGCGGATCAACGCGCCGAGCGGGACGCCGAGCAGCGGGGTGAGGATGGCGTCGCACTCGTCCAGCGCGGCGCGGAAGGCCGGGTACTGCCGGTAGAGCGCGGCGCCCATGCCGGGGTACTGGGTGCCGGTGCCGGAGAAGAGGAAGGCCACCTTCGGGGCGCTCGCCGAGCCGCCGCGGGCGGTGCCCGCCGCCAGGGACTCGGCCCGCTTGCCCAGGGCCCGGACGGCGCCGTCCCGGTCGCCCACCACCTCGGCGATCCGGTAACGGAAGTGCGCGCGCCCGGTGTTGGAGGTGCGGCACAGGTCCGCGAGCGGGGTGTCGGGGTGGCGGTCCAGGTGGTCGAGGTAGCGCTCGGCGAGCCGGCGCAGCGAGGCGCGGCTCTTGGCGGACAGCGTGAGCACGGCGCTCGGACGGGCCTCGGCCGCCGTTTCCCCGGCGGGTGCGGGCGGCGCCTCCTCCAGGACGACGGAGGCGATCGTGCCCGTCACGCCGAACCCGTTGACCATCGCGCGCCCGGGGCCGGTGCCGGGCCAGGGGCGGCACTCGGTCGGCACGGTGACGGGCGCCTCGTCCCAGGCGATGCGCCGGGAGGGGGTGACGAGGTTCAGGTGCGGGAAGACCGTACGCTCCCGCAGCTGGAGCACCGCCTTGATGAGCGAGCCGGCCCCGGCCGCGCCCTCCATGTGGCCGATGTTGGTCTTCAACGAGCCCACCACCACGGGCCGTTCCTTGGTGTGCGACTGCGCGAACACATCGCTGATCGCGTCCATCTCGGTGGGGTCGCCGAGCGCGGTGCCCGTGCCGTGGGCCTCGACGTAGTGGATGTCGCCGGGGGTGAGCCGGCAGCGGGCCAGGGCGGAGCGCATGACCTGCTCCTGGGCGGCGCCGTTGGGGGCCGTCAGGCCCGCGCTCTCGCCGTCCTGGCCGACCGCGGAGCCCCGGATCACGGCGTGCACGGTGTCGCCGTCGCGCAGCGCGTCGGACAGCCGTTTGAGGACCAGCACCCCGCAGCCCTCGGCGCGGGCGTAGCCGTCGGCCCGCTCGTCGAAGGTCTTGCACGACCCGTCGGCGGAGAGCACCCCGCCCAGCTTCAGGATGGTGTGGTTCTGCGCGTTGTGGATGACGTTGACGCCGCCGCTCAGCGCGATCCCGCACTCGCCGCCGCGCAGGGCCTGTACGGCGAGGTGGGTGGCCGTCAGCGAGGAGGAGCAGGTGGTGTCGACGGTCATGCAGGGGCCGCGCAGCCCGAGGAAGAACGACATCCGGCCCGAGACGGCGCTGTGGGTCAGTCCGGGCGCGAGGTAGCCGTCGAGGTCGGCGGGGGCGAGGTCGGTGGACTCGAAGATGTAGTCGAGGGTGGTGACGCCCATGAACACGCCGGTGTCGCCGTGCCGCAGCGAGGTGGGGTCGATGCCCGCGTGCTCCAGCGCCTCCCAGGCGGTCTGGAGGGCCAGCCGCTGCTGGGGGTCGATGTAGGGGGCCTCCTTGGGGGAGATCGAGAAGAAGGCGGCGTCGAAGCGGTCGACGTCACGGAGGAAGCCGCCGCGCGGCCGGTCGTCGTCCCCTTCCCCGCTCTCGCCGTCGCCGTCGCCGGGGGCCATCTGGCGGCGCTCGTCGGCCGGCAGGGGCCCGATGCCCGAGCGGCCCTCGCGCAGGAACTCGGCGAATGTGTCGACGTCGTTGTTACCGCCCGGAATACGCAGCCCCATACCCACGATGGCGATGGGTTCGTATTTCTCGCGCTCCAGGGCGGCGAGCGCCTCCGCGTGGGCGGCGAGCGCTTCCTCCTTGTGTCGCAGTTCGGCGAGTACGGCGGCCAGTTCGGCCGCCGTAGGATTCGATGTGTCCGACATTTATTCCCTCCGGTCAGGAAAAAGATCACGCACAAAGATGGTCGATCAACTGACCGGCGGTCGGATGGCCGAAAAGGGCGGCTGTCGAAATCTCGCGACCCAGCTTCCGCTCCAGGGAAAGCTTCACCTCGCTCAGCCGCAACGAGGTGAGCCCCAGGTCGAAGAAGCCCACGTCCAGGGCGAACTCCTCGCGGTCGGTCATGAAAAGGGCGTTCCTGAACTCCTTCACCACCAGGTCCTCGATGAGCTCCCGGCGCTCGTACTCCGGCAGGTGATTGAGCTCCTCCACGGCGGGAAAATCATGCGACATCCACGTCACCGCCTCTCTACGAATCGACTGCTTCAGGACCACCGAACCAGCCCTTCCTGATAGTGAACTGATAGCTGGCTGATGACGGTTCGACTTTCATCGGAAGCCCTCCGCGACCCCTCCGAAAATGCCACTCGACCGGTTTACCGCCACCTCATCGGTGCTATGTTTCCGGGCATGGAAGAAAACGAATTCGATCTGATCGGTGAATTAGACAGGACACTGAAGTCGCTCGGCCTGTCGCGTGACGGCGCGGTCAGCGAACTCGTCGTGCGCGGACAGGATCCGCTGGTGCCGTCCACCATCCGGCTGGGCTCGGCCATGGGTATCGCCCTGCTGTCCGCGGCCGTCGGCGCGGCCCAGATCTGGCAGAGCGCGACGGGCCGCCCGCAGCGCCTCGGCCTCGACCTCGGGCAGGCGATGCACCAGCTCACGCCCTACCTCGGCGGCGGCAACACGCTGAACGGCTACGGCTCCAACATGGGCAGCGTCCTCGGGCTGGGCGGCGGGCTCGCCCCCGCGCTGTGGGACCTGTACCGCACCGCGGACGACCGCTGGGCCATCCCGATCGCCTGCTATCCGAGCACCCGCGACGCCTTCCTCGACATGCTCGGCACGGCGCACACCCGCGAGCACATCGGCGCGGCCGTCGCGAAGCGGATCTCCTGGGACCTGGAGGAGGAAGCGGCCGACCGGGGTGTCCCGCTCGCGATCGTCCGCAGCCGGGAGGAGTTCCTCGCGCACCCGCAGGGCCGGGCCGTGCTGGACGAACCCCTGGTGGCCGTGGAGCGGGTGGGCGACGCCCCGCCGCGTCCGCTGCCGGCCGGCGCCCAGCCGCTGTCCGGTCTGCGCTCCCTGCAGTTCACCCATGTCTTCGCGGGCACCGCGGCCGGCCGGGTGCTCGCCGAGCAGGGCGCGGATGTGCTGCATGTGTGCGAGCCGAACGCCTTTGACCACGATCTGTGCTGGAACGAGACCGGGGTCGGCCTGCGCTCCGCCCGGCTCGCCCTGGACTCCGGCGGCGACGGCCGACGCGCTTTCGAGGAACTGCTGCGCAGCGCCGATGTGTTCGTGCACAACCACCGGGCAGGCAAGATGGCCCGGCTCGGGCTCAGCCCCGAGGAGTGCGCCGAGATCTCGCCCGGCATCATCCATGTGTCCGTGCGCGCCTACGGCCACAGCGGTCCCTGGCGGGACCGGGGCGGCTTCGACCAGCACGCCCAGGCGCTGACCGGCGTCAACTGGAGCGAACGGCGGGACGGGCGCCCGGAGTTGCCGCCCGGCCGGATGCTCAACGACTACCTGGCCGCGTATCTCGTCGCCGCCGGTGTCATGAGCGCGGTGCTGCGCCGTGCCCACGAGGGCGGCAGCTACCGGGTGCGGGTCTCCCTCGCCGGTGTCTCCAACTGGGCCTATCAACTGGGCACGTTCACGCCCGAGCAGGTCGAACGGCTGCTGCCCGCCACGCCGTTGGCCCAGCCGGAGCGGATCACCCGGGCGACCCCGCTCGGCGAACTCTCCCTCGTGGCCCCGCCGGTCACCCTGAGCGAGACCCCGCCGGCCTGGCGCGGCCCGCTCCTCGTCCCCCGCGGCTCGTCACAGCCCCGCTGGCTCGACGACGAGTCCTCCTGACACCCTCCCACCGCCTTGCCCCAAGGAGAGACCCCATGTCCCGCATCCCCTGCCTCGACACCGAGGCGCTGCCCGAATCCCTGCGCTCGCTCAGCCAGGGGCGCGTCATCAACGTGTACCGGATGCTCGGCCACGCGCCCCGGTCGGTCACGCAGATCGCCCGGCTCGGCGCCGCGCTCTTCGCCGACGCCAGCCTCAGCGCGATGGACCGCGAGCTCCTCATCCTCACCTACGGCACCGTGTTCGAGGCCGAGTACGAGTGGGCGCAGCACGTGCCCATCTCCCGGGCCGTGGGCGTCACGGACGAGCAGCGCGCGGCCCTGCGCGCCAAGCGGTACGACGCCGATGTCTTCACCCCGGCCCAGCAGGCGCTGGTCACCTTCGCCGCCGCCGCGGCCGCCTCGCCGCTCGTGGACGACGCCCGGTACACGGCCGTCAGCGCCCACTACACCGAGGAACAGATCGTCGAGACCCTCGTCCTGGCGGGCTTCTACTTCCTCCTGGCCCGCGTCTGCACCGTCCTGGACGTCGAGATCGACGCGGCGGAGAGCGACGAGCTGGTACGGATGGCGCAGAGCATGCACGCCAACTGAATCTCCGGCGACGGGCGACCCGTCCGCCGTCCCCGCGCCGGTCGGCCTCGGCGACGACCGGCACGGACACCACCCCCGCCCCAACCAGGCGGCAGCTCTGAAGGCGCCGCTTCGCCGGTCGGCGCAGGGCCGGGAACCGGCTCGAACACCGCCCTGGCCCGTCGGCAGGCAGCGGCCAGCCGGGGCGCCGCCCGCCGACCCACGGCAACGGCGACGGCGAGCGCGCGCCGCCCCACCGGTCGGCCTGGGACGACAAGCTGGTTCAAACAGCGACCCCTGCCCGGTCGGCCGACGACGTCACCGACCGGACCGGAGCGAAGCCACACCGCTCGACCCAACCGCCCCGGCCCGTCGGTCGGGGCGACAACCGGTCCGGGCACTACTCCGGCCGGCCCACCGACCTGACGTACAGGCGGGCAGGGGGGCAGGGGGGCGGGCAGGCCCATCGCCCACTGCCCCTGCCCGCCCCTCGCCATCCCCCCACTCAGTCCACCTACGCCTCCGCCGCCGCCGAGTCCGTCACGGTGATCGCGCCGACCGGGCACGCCCGGGCGGCCTCGCGGACGTTCGGGTCGCCCGCGCCGTCCTCGCGGCCGGGGATCAGCATGCTGAACCCGTCGTCGTCCTGGGTGAACACACCCGGCGCGGTCAGCGCGCACTGGCCCGCGCCGATGCAGACGTTCTTGTCGATCTCGATGTGCATGAGCTGAGCCTCTTACCAGGTCACGGGGAGTTCCAGCATCCCCTGGATCGTGTCGCCGGGTTTGAAGGGGATCTCCTCGGCGGGCGCGGCCAGCCGCAGTCCCGGCAGCCGGGCGAGCAGGGTGCCGAGGGCGATCTCCAGCTCCGCGCGGGCCAGGTTCTGGCCCAGGCACTGGTGGATGCCGAAGCCGAACGACACGTGGTGCCGGGTGGGCCGGTGGAGGTCCAGGGCGTCGGGGTCGTCGTACTGGCCCGGGTCCCGGTTGATCACCGACGTGGAGAAGAAGACCCCCTCACCGGCCCGGATGGTGGTGCCGTCGATCTCGATGTCCTCCAGCGCCACCCGCGCCAGCGCGTCGACGATGGACAGCACCCGCATCAGCTCCTCGACGGCCGCGGGCAGCAGCGCCGGATCCGCGCGCAGCTCGGCCAGCCGGCCGGGGTTCTGGAGCAGGGTGAAGGTGCCGAGGGAGATCATGTTGGCGGTGGTCTCATGGCCCGCGACCAGCAGGATCACCGCGAGCGAGACGGCATCGGCGCGCTCCAGAGTGCCCTGGCGCAGCTGCTGGTGGACGAGGTCGTCGAGGACGCCGTCGCCGGGCTCGGACTGCCGGGCCTTGGCGTCGACGAGGCCGCCGAGATACTCCTCCAGGCGGTCGCGGGCGCCCTGGCTGTCCGCGGCGGTCGGCCCGCGCAGCAGCCGCCGGGACTGTTCCTCGAAGAACTCGTGGTCGGCGTAGGGCACGCCGAGCACATCGCAGATCACCATCGACGGCACGGGCAGTGCGAAGGCGGAGACCAGATCGGCGGGCGGACCCTGTTCGATCATCGTGTCCAGCAGGTCGTCCACGATCCGCTGGATGGCGGGCCGCAGCCCGCCCGCGCGTTTGAGGGTGAACGACGGGATCATCATCCGCCGCTGCCGCTGGTGCTCGGGATCGTCCTGGCCGAGCAGCGCCACCCGGCGGTCGCGGACGCCCTCGAAGCGGGGGGAGATCGACGGGAACTCGCCGCGGCGGCGGTCGCTGGACAGCCGGGGGTCGGCGAGCAGGGACCGGGCGATGGCGTGCCCGGTGACCATCCAGACCTCGCGGCCGTCGTACAGGGTGACGCGCGCCAGGGGCCGGGCCTCGCGCAGCGGGGCGTAGCCGGTCGGCGGGTGGTAGGGGCAGGTGCGGTCCTGGGGGAAGGCGACGGGGTCGGCCGGGGTCGCCGGTCCGGTGATGTCCGTCAGTTCCGTCATGGAAAGACCTCGCAGACGAAGAAGTGCGTCGTGCCGATCTTCATTAGATGCCTCAGGCACCTATGGGTCGATGACAAGTTCAGCCACTTCAAGGATCCTCCCGATCCGTCCGAATCGCGAAGGTAGGAGGGTCTGGTTCCGGCCAGACGGCGCAACCGCCGCTCACCGCGCCCCGGCGTCCCCCTCGCGCGGGGCGAAGGCACGGGCCACGGCGAGGCTGTCCTCGTACACGTGATGGCGTACGACTACGCCCTCGCGGACCGTGAGGTGCAGGGCGAACCGGGCGGTGTAGGAGCGGCCGGTCGATGCGGCCGTCTGCCGTATGACGCCGAGGACGACCGCGTCCTCGCCGTCGGCCAGGATCCGTTCGACGACGGTGTCCGCCTTCTCGGGGACGTGGTGGGCGGCCAGCTCCCGGAAGTGGGCGGCCGCGTCGGCGCGGGTGGCGCGGTGCCGGATCCACGGGGTGTCCGGGCTGCCGTGCTCCTCCTCGGGCCAGTCCAGCCGCCAGTCGCAGTCCTCGGCGTACAGCTCGGCGATCCGGTCCGGGTCGCCCGCGCCGATCCTGACCAGGAGTTCCTGGACGGCGGCGCGGGTGTCGGGGGTGGGGTCGTACGTCATGGCGGGCACTCCTCGGGTCGGATCCGGTCTCGGACGGCGACCACTGTGCCAGGGGCGGTGAGGGTGACGCGATGACCGCGGAGGTAATGATCCCGGCGCCGCGGGGAAGCACGGTACGGATGAAGCGTGCGGGCGCCGGTGTTGGAAACGGCGCACACGCATGCGTAGGAACGACGAAGGGGACGGATCCATGCCTCTCAAGGGTGAGTACGAGCCGAGCCCGGAGCAGTGGGTACGCGATCAGGTGGAGTTGTACGAGAGTTCCGGCGGGACGAAGGGCAACACCCTGCTGGACACCGGGATGCCGGTCATCGTCCTGACGACCCGGGGCGCGAAGAGCGGGAAGATCCGCAAGACGCCGCTGATGCGGGTGGCGCACGAGGGCGCGTACGCGGTGGTCGCCTCGCAGGGCGGCGCGCCGAAGCACCCGGTGTGGTACTTCAACGTCAAGGCCGATCCGCATGTCGAGTTGCAGGACGGTCCGGTCAAGCAGGACATGCGGGCCCGTGAGGTCACCGGCGACGAGAAGACCCGGTGGTGGGAGCGGGCGGTCGCGGCGTACCCGCCGTACGCGGAGTACCAGCAGAAGACCGACCGGGAGATCCCGGTGTTCGTGCTGGAGCCGGCCAAGGAGAGCTGACCGGCCGCCGGAGCTGACCGGCCGCCGGGGCGGTGCCCGCCGGAGAATTCTTCACCCGGCGGGTGTGAACCGTCTTTGGTACGGGCAGTCGTGCCGTCAGGCCCCGCCGCGCTCCCCCGTCGCGGCGGGGCTCTGTCGTGCCTCGCCGTCGGGGCTGTCGGTGACGTCGAGGAAGATCTGGTCGGCGGCCGGGAACGTCGCGGCCAGCGAGCGCTTGATGCGGTCGGCGACCTCCTCGACCCGTTCGCTGTCCAGGCCGGGCACGAGGTCGATGCGGGCGGCCACCAGGATGGAGTCGAGGCCCAGCTTCATGGTGAACAGCGACTCCACGCTGTCGATCTCCGGCTGTGCCCGCAGCAGCGCGCGGATACGGCCGCTGAGTTCCGGGTCGGCGGCCTGTCCGATGAGCTGATCGCGGGCCTCCCGGCCCAGCCGGTAGGCGACGTAGACCAGCAGCACCCCGATGGCGAGCGAGGCGGACGCCTCCCAGGCGACCTGCCCGGTCGCCATGTGCAGGGCCATCCCGGCGATCGCCAGGCTCACGCCGAGCACCGCCGTGCCGTCCTCGGCGACCACCGTGCGCAGCGCCGGATCGCGCAGCGCCGCCCGGCCGCCCCGCGCGCGCACCTGGTACAGGGCGCGCAGCAGCGAGCCGCCCTCGGCGAGCAGTGCCACGCCCAGCACGATCAGGCCCACCACATAGCCGCGGGACGTCTCCCGGGTGCCCTCGCGCAGTGCCTCGAAGCCCTGGAAGAAGGAGAAGCAGCCGCCCATCACGAAGATCCCGACGGCGGCGAGCAGCGACCAGAAGAAGCGTTCCTTGCCGTAGCCGAAGGGGTGCCGGGCGTCGGCGGGGCGGCGGCTGCGGCGCAGGGCGGCCAGCAGGAACACCTCGTTGAAGGAGTCGGCGACCGAGTGCGCGGCCTCCGACAGCAGCGCGGGCGATCCCGAGATCACCCCGCCTGCGGCCTTGGCCACGGCGATCAGCAGATTGGCCCCGAGGGCGACGAGGACGGTGACCTTGGTACGGCGGTCGCTCGCCCGGCTGCGCCGCTCGCGGGCCCGCACCCGGCGGTCGGTGGCCCCGGTGCGCCCTTCGGCGCGGGCGGCCCCCGCCGGGGCGGTCCCGTGCTCCTGTCGTTCCGGTGATGTTCCGCTCACGGGGGCCGACTGCCCGGGGGCCCGGGAATCACACCGTGCGACTGCCCGGAAACGGGGAAGTCGGTGCTCTGACGGAGAAGTCGGTGCTCCGGGGAACCCGGCGGCGAGGGCCCGGGACCCGGTGGCGAGGAGGAGACATGGGCGGTGACGGCAACCGCGCCTACGGCCACAAGAGCTTCAGCCGGTCGCGCAGCCACTTCCGGGACCGGATCACCGCGGACGGCCGGGACGGGTGGCCGGTGGCGGCGGGGCGCTACCGGCTGGTGGTGTCGCGCGCGTGCCCCTGGGCGAGCCGGGCGGTGATCTCCCGTCGGCTGCTCGGCCTGGAGGACGCGCTGTCCATGGCGGTCGCCGACCCGATCCAGGACGACCGCAGCTGGCGGTTCACCCTGGATCCGGACGGCCGGGACCCGGTGCTCGGCATCCGCTACCTCGGCGAGGCGTACGACCGCCGGGAGAGCGGGTATCCGGGCGGGGTGAGCGTGCCCGCCGTGGTGGACGTGGGCAGCGGGAAGCTGGTCACCAACGACTACCAGCGGCTCACCCTGGACCTCGCCACCGAGTGGACGGCCCTGCACCGCGAAGGCGCCCCGGACCTGTATCCGGCGGTCCGCCGCGACGAGATCGACGAGGTGATGGCCGGGGTGTACGAGGACGTCAACAACGGCGTGTACCGGGCCGGGTTCGCCACCCACCAGAAGGAGTACGAGGAGGCCTGCGCGGGTGTCTTCCGGCGGCTGGAAATGATCGCCGAACGGCTGGCCGGACAGCGGTATCTGGTCGGCGACACCCTCACGGAAGCGGACATCCGGCTGTTCACCACGCTGGTCCGGTTCGACCCGGTCTACCACGGCCACTTCAAGTGCAACCGCTGGAAGCTGGCGGAGGACCCGGTGCTGTGGGCGTACGCCCGTGACCTGTTCCAGACGCCGGGGTTCGGCGACACCGTCAACTTCGACCACATCAAACGGCACTACTACCAGGTGCACACCGGTATCAATCCGACCGGCATCGTGCCGCTCGGCCCCGATCTGGCGAACTGGCTGAGCCCGCACCACCGCGAGGAACTGGGCGGCCGGCCGTTCGGCGACGGCACGCCCCCGGGCCCGGTGCCCGAGGGCGAACGGGTGGCCCCCGCGGGCCGCCCCGTATGAGAACCCCCTGACGAGGAAGGAGTCATCCATGTCCAAGTCGAAGAAGACCAAGCTCCCCTTCGTCTACCAGCCGATCGGCTTCGTGCTCAGCTGGGCGAGCGGCGCGGTCGCCGGTCTCGCCTTCAAGCAGGCGTGGAAGGCGATGCGGCACGAGGACGACGCGCCCACCGCCCTGGACGAGGACCGCCGGCTGCGCGACATCCTGCTGGCCGCCGCCCTCCAGGGCGCGATCTTCGCGGTGGTGCGCAGCGCCGTGGACCGCACCGGCGCCAAGGCCATCGCACGCTCGACGGGCGTGTGGCCGGTGGCCGAGGACCACGAGAACGGCACGGGGAGCAAGGCGGCGGGCAAGGCCGGCAAGGCCGGCAAGCGGGACAAGGGCGGCAAGCGGGGGTGGCGCTGAGGCGCCGTCCGGCCGCCCTCAGCCGTCGGCCCCGTCGGCCCCGTCGACCAGCCACCGGCCGTCGCGCATGAGGTCCCGCCCGGGCAGCTCGTTCGCCTCGCGCCAGGCCTGGATGCGCTCGGGGACGACCCGGAAGTACAGATAGCGGGTGGCCAGCCGCCGGGGGTCGAAGCCGGTCTTGCCCGCGAAGACCTCCGCGTCCTCCTCGGGCAGGTCCTCCGGGCTCACCGACTGCACGCCGCCGTCCACGACGACGACGTCCCGGGTCGTCCCGATGCCGAGCCTGACCCGGCCACTGTCGACCAGATTGCGGCCGGTGGGGCTGTCGGCCGGGGTGGCGAACAGCAGGAGGGCGCCGTCCCAGACGAAGGACAGCGGCACCAGATGGGGCGCGCCGCCGTCGGGCCCGGCCGTGGCCACCCAGGCGTCCTCGTCGTGGTCCAGCCGGTGCAGGGTGTCCTTCTTGCGCTGCTCGGCGGTGCGGGCGGGCGGCGGGGTCATCGCGTCGGCCTCCTGATGGGATGCGGGTGCGCTCCAGTGTGGCCGCCGGGGCGGGGCCCGCGCATGAGGTCTGCCCCCGACGGCGCGTCTTCGCACCGTTCCCGAGCCGGCCGCCGACGCCGACGCCGACGCCGAAGGAGTACAGCACCCGGTCGGCCTCCCGGCGCTCCAGGCGTCGGGCCCGCCGCCGTCGTAGATCTTCCCGTCGCGACTCCGGCGCCCGCCCGGCCGCCCCGGAGGCCGCGCGGGCGGGGTTCCCGTCCTGGTGCCGTTTCGCCGCGGGGGCGCCGCGGGGCAGGCTGGGGGATCATGAACGACGTGACCACCATGCGAGCCATCGGCCAGGACGTCCTCGGCGGCCCCGGGGTACTGCGCGAAGTGACGCTGGAGCGGCCGGCACCGCGGCCGAACGAAGTGCTGGTCCGGGTGCGGGCCGCCGGGCTGAACCCCACCGACTGGAAGCACCGCGCCACCGGCGGGTTCCTCGGCGAGCCGCCGTTCGTGCTCGGCTGGGACGTCTCCGGGGAGGTCGCGGAGACCGGGATCGGTGTGGCCGAGTTCCGGCCCGGCGACGAGGTCTTCGGCATGCTGCCCTACCCCTTCGGACACGGCTCGCACGCCGAGTACGTGATCGCCCCGGTCCGCGCCCTGTGGCACAAGCCGGCCGCGGTCGACCACACCGAGGCGGGCGCGCTGCCCCTGGTGTCGCTGACCGCCTGGCAGGCCCTGACCGAGCGGGCCGGGGTACGGCGGGGGCAGCGGGTGCTGATCCAGGCGGCGGCCGGTGGGGTCGGGCATGTGGCCGCGCAGATCGCCAAGGCGCGCGGCGCCCATGTGATCGGCACGGCGAGCGCGGCCAAGCACGACTTCCTGCGGGAGATCGGCGTGGACGAGCCGGTCGACTACCACACCACCGATGTCACCGAGGCGGTGCGCGACGTGGACGTCGTCCTGGACACCCTCGGCGGCGAGACGGCCCTGCGCTCCCTGCGGACGCTGCGGCCCGGCGGGATCCTGGTGTCGATCGTGCCGGTGGGCTCCCGCGAACTGTACGAGGAGGCCGAGCGGCTCGGCGTACGGGCGGTACGGATGCTGGTGGACGCCGACCGGTCCGGCATGCGGTCGGTCGCGGAACTCGTCGAGTCGGGGAAGCTGAGGGCGTCGATCGCCGGGACGTACCCGCTGGCCGACGCCGCGAAGGCGCACGAACAGGGGGAGACCGGGCGCACCACGGGGAAGCTGGTGCTGCTGGTCGACTGAACGGCCCCCGGACACGCGTGAAACCCGAAGACATATGTCAATCGAACATGCTCAAATTCCTTCCATCGAGGGTAACTTGACGGTCGGAGATCCGACGTCCGGGCGCGGGTGGGAGGTGATGCCGAGGTGCGACGGGAACCCGTGTCCCTCACCCGGCATCTTCGGGTGTACGCATACCGTGCGCACACCGTCCTGGAGTTCCGGGGCGAGATCGACCTCATCGCGGCGGCGGAGATCCTCCCGCTGCTGGACCGGATCACCGGCCGCCCCGGCGCCCGGGTCGTGCTGGATCTGCGGCCCGTGGAGTTCTTCGACTGCTCGGGGCTGCGCCTGCTCTACCGGGCGCGGACCCGGATCCTCGGGCACGACGGGCAGGTGCACCTGGTGTGCACCCACCCGCTGACCCTGCGCGTCCTGCGGGTGACGGGCCTGTCCCGGCTGCTGCCGCCGCACGCCACGCCGGACGCGGCCCTGGCCGGAGCCGGGTCCGCGTCCGGGGCACGGTGAGGGGACTCACCCGGGCGGGCTCACCCCTCCTCGAACAGGGCGCTGACCGACTCCCCGTTGTGGATGCGCCGTACCGCCTCGGCGAGGGCCGGGGCGATGGACAGCACGCGCAGCTTGTCGGTGTGCTCGTCGGCCGGAATCGGCACGGTGTTGGTGCAGACGATCTCCAGCACGTCCGGCTGCTCACCGAGCCGCCCCAGCGCACCGGCCGCGAACAGCCCGTGCGTGCACGCCACCCGGATCGAGCGCGGACCCAACTCGCGCAGCCGGTCCAGGAGTTCGAGCACGGTGCTGCCCTTGGCGATCTCGTCGTCCAGCACGATGACATCCCGCCCGGCGATCTCGCCGATGACGGAGCTGATGCTCACCCGGTCGTCCGCGTACCGCTGCTTGGCACCGGCCGCCACCTGCGCGCCGATGCGCCGGGCGAAGGCGGCGGCCTCCTTGGCGTTGCCGAGGTCCGGGGAGACGACGGTGGTGCGCGAGAGGTCGTACTGCCGGAAATGCGCGGCCAGTTCGCGCAGCGCGTGCAGATGGTCCACCGGCACCGAGAAGAAGCCGTGCACCTGCGGGGAGTGCAGGGTCATGGCGAGGACCCGGCTCGCGCCCGCCGCGACCATCAGATCGGCGACGAGCCGGCCGCCGATGGAGATGCGGGGCGCGTCCTTCTTGTCGGAGCGCGCGTAGGAATAGTGCGGCATGACGACGGTGATCCGGGAGGCGGAGGCGCCCCGGGCCGCGTCGCACATCAGCAGCAGCTCCACCAGGTGTTCCTGCACCGGCTTGACCAGCGGCTGGATCAGGAAGACGTCCCGTTCCCGGCAGTTGGCCTGGAGCTGTACCTCCAGACAGTCGTTGGCGAACCGGCTGACCCTGGTCGGACTCAGCGGCACCCCCAGATGCGCGCAGACCTCCTCGGCCAGTTCGGGATGGGCACTGCCGCTGAAGACGGCGATGTCTCGCACGATCTGCTCCTCGCATGATCATTCCGGGCTGCCGCCGCTCATGCTACTGGCCGGGGCCGCAGCGATAGAGCGTCCGGGCGGTCCGGCCGGGCGCCGGGGGCGCGGCGGGGGTCTCCGTGCCGCCGTACGCCGAGGCCGGGACCTTCGCGCAGGTGGCCTCCACCCAGTCGGCGATCCGCGTGGCCACGGTCGGCCCCGCGGGCGCGTTACCGGTACCGGCGGCCAGGGGGCCGAGCCCGGCGGGGCCGCCCGCGAGCACGTACCGGACCTGCCCGGCCGCCACCAGCCGCCGGAAGTCGGCCTGCGCGGGGAAGGGCACCTTGCCGCTGAACCCGCCGAGCGGCAGGACGTCGGCGCCCGCCGACAGGATGTACGGGGAGGCCGCGTTCCAGTTGGTGGTGGCGAACACATAGCGGGCCCCGCCCTGATGGGCGCGGGTGTAGGCGAGGAGGCGGCGTTCGTCGGGGGTCAGGGAGCCGTCCGAGGCGATCCCGGCCAGGGCGGCGAAGCCGGAGGGGGAGGCCGTGTGCGCGCCAACAGCCTGCGGGCCCGAACTCCCCCTCCTCTGCTCCCGGTCGGGGGTGGTCGGGCCGACCGAGCCCATGCCCGAGGTGCCGTACGCCGGGTTGAAGACCTGCACCGCCCAGGCGCTCGGGGCGAGGAGCAGGGCCGCGAGGGAGGCGGCGAGCCCGGCGAGCGCCGACCGGGCGCCGGTGCGCGGCCGTTCGGGCCGGGCGAGGGCCAGCAGGACGACGGCGGCGAGGCCAGATCGGAAGAGCGGCAGGGCCCAGGCGCGCCGCCCGCCCGCGCGGTGGGCGCGCCACATCAGCACCGTCCCGGCGCCGGTGAGCGCGGCGAGCGGCGCCGCGATCACGCCCATGTAGTAGGTGTGCGGGCCGACGCTCCCGGCGCTGAACACCAGGAAGTAGGTGGCGAGCCAGGCGCCCCACAGCAGGAACCCGGCGCGCGAGGCGTCGGTGCGCGGCCGTCCCCGCCGCCAGAGCAGCCCGCAGCCGACGGCCGCGGCGGCGAACGGGTAGAACCAGCCGGTCTGCGCGGCGAGCGTGGTCCCGAACATCTTCGCCCACCCGTTCTGCGCGCCGCCGAACCCGCCCGCGGCCAGGGGTGAGGCACCCGAGGGCGGCTGCGCGCCCCGCCGCTCGGACGTCCGGTGCGCCCCCGCGCGTACGGCCCCGGGCCCGGAGATCGGAAGAGCACACCTCTTCCGATCTCGCGTACGGCCCCGGGCCCGGCCGCGCCCCTCGCCCCGGCGCCCCGGTGCCCGCCCCCCTGCGTCGCGCTCACGCTCCCGGTGGCGGCCGCGCTGATGCCGAGCGAGCCGAAGCGGTTCAGGAAGTTGTAGCCGACGACCATGCTGAACGCGGAGTTGTTGGTGGTGCCGTCGACGTACGGGCGGTCCTTGGCGGGTACGAGGGTCACCGCGAGCATCCAGGAGGCCGAGACGGCGGTCGTCACCAGGGCGGCCAGGCCGAGGTGGGCGAGGCGGCGGCGCAGCGCCAGCGGGGCCGAGACCAGGTACACCAGGGCGAGGGCGGGCAGGACGGCCCAGGCCTCCAGCATCTTCGCCTGGAAGGCGGCGCCGACCCAGACCCCGGCCAGCAGCAGCGGGAGCGGCCGGCCCGCCCGCGCGGCCCGCTGGGTGGCCTCGGCGGCGAGCAGCAGGCACAGGGTGAACGCCGGGTCCTCCACCGAGGTGCGGAACAGGCCGACGGCGACCGGGGTCACCAGGAACGCCGTGGCCGCGAGGAGGGCCGCGTGCGTCCCGGCCCAGCGGTGCACCAGGCGGTACAGCACCAGCAGACTCGCCACGCCCTCCAGGACCTGGGGCAGCGTCAGGGTCCAGGGGTGGAAGCCGAGGAGGCGGGCGGACAGGGCCTGCGGCCACAGGAATCCCGGGGATTTGTCGAGCGTGATGGAATTCGCTGGGTCGAAAGAGCCGTAGAAGAACGCCTTCCAGCTCCCGGTCATGCTGCGGGCCGCGTCGGCGTAGAAGGTGTGGTACTGGCTATGGGTGATGCCCCACGCGTAGAAGACCGCGGCGAGGACGGTGAGGAGCAGGAGTGCCGGACGGGCGTACGAGGGCTCGCCCACCGGGGTTTTCCAGGGTGCGCGGCGGCCGGTGCCGGGGGCGGCGGCCGCGTCGAGAACGTTCGTTGCCATGCCCGGAAGTTTTGGTCACGCCGGGCGCCCGGCACGCCGTGTCGCGCCCTCTTCAAGGAAACTCTCATCGCGAACAGAGCAATTCTTTGAACGCACGATACGGAATTTGCTCCGGTAAAGCGGAGTCATTACCCGCGGCGCGTCGACCGCCCGTCAGCCGCCGAGTACCCCGGGCAGGGCCAGGGCCGCCAGCAGGGTGGTGCCCAGCAGGAGCCAGGCGACGTAGTCGCCGACGTGGCCGGACTGGAGGCGGCGCAGGGGTGTCATCCACGCGGGGGCGGCCGGGCGGTGGGAGCGGGTGACGGCGGCGGTGGCGAGGGCCGTGGCGAGGGCGGCGGAGACCAGGCCGAGCAGGACGCCGTGGAGGGTCCAGGCGGCCGAGGCGTGGGCGCCGCCCGAGCCCGCCTCGTTGACCGAGCGGGCCACGAGGTCGCCGAAGCCCGGGACGGTGCCCACGGCCAGGGCCCCCGCGAGGAGCACGGCCGGGACCGTCGTCATCGTGTCGGGCACCCGGCGCAGCAGTCCGGACGTCTCGGGCCGCTCCGCCGAGCCGCTGGTCTCGTACGCGTCGGTGTCCTCGGGCGGCGGTCCGAGCCCGAGGAAGACCCGGGCGGCGACCCGCAGCACCGCGCCCGCCGTGACCGCGGACGCGAGCACGTACACCACCGTGAGCGGCCCGCCGACCGCCTCCTCGCTGACCGCCTTGCCGAGCCCGGTGCCGAAGGGCGGCAGCCCCGCGAGGGCGAGCCCGCCGATCGCGAACAGCACGCCCGTGGCCCGCAGTTCGCGCGCCCGGCCGTGCAGTTCGTGCTCGTCCACGCTGCCGAACCGGTCGAGGAGCGCGCCCGCGCAGGCGAACAGGGCGGCCTTCGCCCCGGCGTGCCCGAGGATGTACAGGGCGGCTCCGTCGTCGCCCTCGGGGGTGAGCACGCCGACGGCCACCAGGAACAGGCCGGTGTGCGCGATCGTGGAGAAGGCGAGCAGCCGTTTGATGTGCCGCTGGTACCAGCACATGACGGCCCCGGTCACCGCCGTGAGCACGCCGAGGGTGACCAGGGCGCGGGTCAGATCGGCGGCCGGGATGCCGCCGGGTCCGGCGAAGACGGTGCCGTAGACGCGCCAGACCCCGTAGACACCCAGTTCGACCATCACTCCGGACAGCAGCATGCACACCGGGGTGGGGGCGACGGCGTGGGCGTCGGGCAGCCAGAAGTGGAAGGGCACGGTGGCCGCCTTCACCAGCAGCCCGGTCAGCACCAGCACGAACGCGGCGAGGACCAGCGCGTCCGGCCCGCCGTGCCCGGCCGAGGCGTCCAGGCCCCGGCCGATCTTCGCCATCGACAGCTCGCCGGTACGGGCGTAGAGCAGGCCGATGCCGGTCAGCATGGCGTACGCGCCGAGCGAGTTGACGACCCCGAAGGTCAGCGCGCCCTGTACGGCCTTGGCCTCGTCGATGCGGAAGCCGGTCAGCGCGTACGCCACCACGCTCATCAGCTCGAAGAACACGAAGGCGTTGAACAGGTCGCCGGCCAGGGCGAATCCGCACATGGCGCCCTGGAAGACCAGCATCAGCGCGGGGAACGAACCGGCGTGGCCGCGCGGTGGCTCGTCGAAGTAGCGCCAGGAGTAGGCGAGCGCGGAGAGGGTGAGCAGACAGACGAGGGTCACCATGCCGAGGGAGGGGCCGTCCCCGATCACCTCGATGCCGACGCTCTCCCCGCCGACGGGCACCCAGCCGCCGACCCATTCGACCATCGGCGGCGCGGAGTTCAGCAGCAGGACGAGGGCCAGCCCGCCCGTGGCGGCGCAGACGAGCAGGCCGGTCAGCTCGGCGGCGGGCCGCGGCAGCCGACGCCCGGCGGCGGCCAGCAGGGCGGCCCCGAGCAGCGGCACCGCGACGAGGAGCGGAAGCAGATGACGCATCAGCCGCGCAGCTCCCGCAGTTCGTCCGGGTCGAGGGTGCCGTGCCGCTTGACGATCTGGAGCACCAGGGCGAGCAGCAGCGCGGTGACGGTGGCGCCGACCACGATGTCGGTGAGGGTGAGGGCCTGCACCACCGGGTCGACCAGCGGCCGGGTGCCGGGCGCGATGTCCGAGAAGACCGGCGCGGTGCCGCCGGACCGGTAGCCGACCGCCAGCAGCAGGATGTAGGTGGACACCTGGCACACCGAGAGGCAGCCGACGGCATGGATCAGATTGCGGCTGGTGGCGAGGCCGTAGCAGCCGGTCAGAAAGACATAGGCGGCGATCAGGTACGGCAGCACCTGCATCAGGGCACTCATCCCGCGTTCTCCTCCACGATCTCCACGGCCTGGTCGAGGAAGTTGGCGAGCAGCACGACGACCGCGCTCGCCACCTCCATGCCGACGGCGGCGTTCAGCAGCGGTACGAGGCCGCCGGAGGACAGCGTGTTGAACGTGCCGTACGGCAGCAGTGTGTTGGCGAGGAACGCGGTCCCGGCCAGCACCCCGGCGAGGCCCAGCACCAGATACGCGCAGACGGACAGGGCGTCGGTCGCCCCGAAGGCGCCGAGGGGGCGGACGCGCTCCAGCGCGCGGTAGTCGGCGCCCAGATAGAGCAGATGCAGGGCGGTCGCGGCGACCACTCCTCCTTGGAAGCCGCCGCCGGGGCTGAGCTGGCCGTGGGCGACGATGTACAGGCCGCAGACCAGGGCGACGGGGACGACGAGCAGGGCGTAGCGCCGTACGGGCCGGGCCACTTCGGCCGGCCGCGGTCGCTCGCGGTGTTCGTCGCGGGCCTGGCGCAGCAGCACCACGCAGCCGAGGACGGCGGCGAACAGGATGCTCATCTCGCCGAGGGTGTCGTAGGCGCGCTGGTCGAAGTTGACGGAGGCGATGGTGTTGGCGGTGTGCCGGGCGAGGGAGGCGCGCACGGCCCGGGTGCCGTAGGGATGCGAACGGCCGCCGAATCCGGGCAGGTCGAGGCAGGCGGCGGCCAGCAGGGCGGCGAGCCCGGCGCCGCCGACGGCGAGCAGCCACAGCCGCAGCCGCCGGCTCACCGCGCGCCGTCCCGGTCCCGGCGGCGGCGCCGGATCTTGCGCACCGACAGCATGATCAGCAGCGGGGTGAGGGCGGCCCCCACCGCGAGTTGGGACAGGCCGACGTCGGGAGCCTGGAGCACGGTGAACAGCACGGCCAGGAGCACCCCGAGCACGGAGAGCACCAGGGCCTGCCGGGCGGGGTCGCGCTGGGCGACGGCGGCGGTCGCGGCGGCGGCGACGAGCAGCAGGGCCACCAGGATCAGGGCATCGGACATACGGCACCTCCCCCGTCCCCGGTCCCCCGCCCGTTCCCCCGGCCGCCTTCCCGTCCCGGGTCAGCCACCCCGCACCCCCCGGAAGCCGCCCGACAGGGCCCGGGAGGCGATCAGGTTGCCGCCGATCAGCAGCGCGCCGATCACCAGCAGTTTCACCATGGCCCGGCCCGGTCCGGTGACCGCGCAGAGAGCGATCACGACCGCGGCGCCCACCCCGGCCATGGCGTAGGTGAGCCCCCAGGCGCTCGGCCGCCGCCCCTCCAGGTCCTCGTGCAGCAGCCGGGCGAAGACCAGGGTGCCGACCGGTCCGAGGAGGGCGAGCAGCAGGGCGAGATCGAGGTAGGCGGGGCGGCCGTACCCCTGGGCGAGCAGCAGCAGGGCCGGGCACAGGGCGGCGGTGGTGAGGTTCTGGGCGATGACGCGGCGCGCGGTGGGGCCGGTGGTCACGCCCCACAGGGCGGCTGCTCCTCCCCCGCCGAGTTCGACGGTCGCCGCGAGGATCCAGCCGTTCACCGCCAGGTCACCGCCCGCCGCCCGGCCCGTGCCAGCAGCGCGCCCACGGCGGCGACGCTCGCGCCCACGATCCGCTCCAGGGTGTCGACGGTGCTGATCAGCACCAGCCAGAGCAGGGCCAAGGCGCCCCACCACAGGAGGAGTTCACCGGTGCCGAGGAGGACCGCACGAGGCGTCGTACGCCGTCGCATCCACCGCCTCCTCTGGCCCCGCTCTCGTCCGGCCGCTTCCGGTTCGCGGCGGTGTGTCCGCTTCGCCGCTCGGTGCATCCAAGCACCGCCGGGCCCCTGGCGGAGCGGCGGCACGCGGGTCCGCGGGCGGAGTGCCCCGGGAGCGTGAACGGAAACCGGTGGGCGCCCCGACCCGTCAACAGCGGGTCCCCGCCAGCCTCTTGACGCCCACTTATCTCACTCCTTAAATCAAGAGGCATCGCTTCATCCGAGAGTCCCCCCCCAGAGCCTCCCCCCACCGATCGGAGAGCCATGGCCTCCCCCCGTCTGCTCCGCGGCTGTCTGTTCGCCGCCCTGTCCGCCGCGCTGGTCGGCGCGGCCGCCGTCGGCCCCGCGCAGGCGCGCCCCGCCGACCGGATCGCCCCCGCCGCGACCGTGAGCACCTTCTCCGACACCTTCGACGGGCCCGCGGGCTCGGCGGTCGACTCCTCGAAGTGGACCCAGGAGACGGGCGACAACGTCAACAACCACGAGCGGGAGTACTACACGTCGGGTACCAACAACGCGGCCCTGGACGGCCAGGGGCATCTGGTGATCACGGCCAAGAAGGAGAACCCGGCCGGATACCAGTGCTGGTACGGCAGTTGCCAGTACACCTCGGCGCGGCTGAACACGGCCGGGAAGTTCGACGCCCGGTACGGGCACGTCGAGGCGCGGATGAAGATCCCGCGGGGGCAGGGCATGTGGCCCGCGTTCTGGATGCTTGGCACGCCGGTGAACTGGCCCGACTCGGGCGAGATCGACGTGATGGAGAACGTCGGGTTTGAACCCTCGACGGTGCACGGCACCATCCATGGTCCCGGCTACTCCGGCTCGGGCGGCATCGGCGCCGCCTACAGCCTGCCGAACGGGCAGGCGTTCGCGGACGGTTTCCACACCTTCGCCGTGGACTGGGCGCCGAACTCCATCACCTGGTCGGTGGACGGCACCGTCTACGAGCAGCGCACACCCGCCGACCTGGGCGGCAAGACCTGGGTGTACAACGACCGGCCGTTCTTCCTGATCCTGAACCTCGCGGTCGGCGGCTACTGGCCCGGCGACCCGGACGGCAGCACCCCGTTCCCGGCGCAGCTGGTGGTGGACTCGGTCTCCGTCACCACCAGCGACACGGCGGCGGGGCTCCCGATCCGGGGGCTGGCCGGCAAGTGCGTGGACGTGGCCGGCGCGAACTCCGCGAACGGCACCCCGGTCCAGCTCTACGGCTGCAACGGCACCGCCGCCCAGTCCTGGACGGTCGGCTCGGACGGCACGATACGCGCGCTCGGCAAGTGCCTGGACGTGACCGACCGGGGTACGGCGGACGGCTCGACCGTCCAGCTGTGGGACTGCACCGGCGGCACCAACCAGAAGTGGACCGTCACGGGCGCGCACGACATCGTCAACCCGCAGGCGAACAAGTGCCTCGACGTCACCGGGAACAACTCCGCCGACGGGACCCGGTTGCAGATCTGGACCTGCGCGGGCGGCGCCAACCAGAAGTGGACGGTGGGCTGAGCCGGCGGCTCAGTGCAGCGTCCAGGTGTACTTGCCGCCGCCGACCCAGCGGACCACGTCCGGATCGTCGAGGTCGTGGATGGTGATCCCGTAGGCGGCGGCGACCTGCAGCACATCGGTGACGCTCCGGGCCGCGCCGATCACCTCCCCGTCGATCTCCATGATCCGGAAGGGCGGCTCACCCGGCTTCCCCGGGCACACACCCAGCACCCAGATACGCGGCTGGGATATGTAGGGGGCTGCTTGTTCGGTCATGCAATTCAGGTTAGGACGGAACGTCCTGGAAGGGAGATTCGGGAGGTTTCCCGCGCCCCCGAGGGGCGCCCGGTGTCAGCCTTGGCCGTATGGATGCCGTCGCCGCCCTGGAGCGGATCGCGTTTCTCCTGGAGCGCTCTTTGGCGCCCGCCTACCGCGTACGGGCGTTTCGCACGGCCGCCCGGGTGCTGGACGGGCTTCCGCCCGGGGAGGTGGCCGCACGGGCGGCGGACGGGTCGCTGGAGTCGCTGAAGGGGATCGGGCCGAAGACGGCGCAGGTGGTGCGGGAGGCGCTGGACGGGAAGGTGCCCGCCTACCTGCGCACGCTGGAGGAGGGGAGCGAGGGCGTCGGCCGCGAGGGGCCCGGGGCCGCGCTCCGGGCGCTGCTGCGGGGCGACTGCCACACGCACTCGGACTGGTCCGACGGGGGCAGTCCGATCGAGGAGATGGGGCGGGCGGCGGCCGCGCTCGGCCATGAGTGGACCGTCCTCACCGATCATTCGCCGCGGCTGACCGTGGCCCGGGGCCTCTCCCCCGAGCGGCTGCGCGAGCAGCTGGACGCGGTCGCGGAGCTGAACGCGCGCTGGGCGCCGTTCCGGCTGCTCACCGGCATCGAGTGCGACATCCTGGACGACGGCTCCCTGGACCAGGAGCCCGAACTGCTGGAGCGGCTGGACGTGGTCGTGGTGTCCGTGCACTCCAAACTGCGGATGGACGCCCGCGCCATGACCCGCCGCATGGTGGCCGCCGTACGCGATCCGCACGCCGATGTCCTCGGGCACTGCACCGGGCGCCTGGTCACCGGCCGGGGCCGCCCGGAGTCGCGGTTCGACGCGGACGAGGTGTTCGCCGCCTGCGCCGGGTCCGGTACCGCCGTGGAGATCAACAGCCGCCCCGAACGGCTGGACCCGCCCCGCGGGCTGCTGCGCCGGGCCGTGGCCGCCGGAACCCTCTTCGCGATCGACACCGACGCGCACGCGCCCGGCCAGCTGGACTGGCAGATCCTGGGCTGCGCCCGCGCCGAGGAGTGCGGGGTACCGGCCGAGCGGGTGGTCACCACCTGGTCGGCGGAGGAGCTGCTGGGCTGGACGCGCGAGGGGCGGGTGCCGGCGCGCGTGGCGGGGGCCTGACGTGGTACCCGGCCCCGAAGCGAACGAGTGACAGAGAGGTTCCCCGGATGGAGCAGCGCGCCGCCGTCTTCGATGTCGACGGAACCCTCGTCGACACCAATCATCTGCACGTCGTCACCTGGTGGGAGGCGTTCCGGCAGGCCGGTCACACCGTGCCCATGCACGCCGTGCTCCGGGCCGTCGGCCTCGGCTCCGCGGACCTGATCGCGCGGCTGCTCGGCGAGGACCGCGACCGCGGGCGGGACGCGGAGCTCAGCGCGGCGCACAAGGCGCTGTACGGGCAGTACTTCGACCGGCTCCCCGCCCTGCCGGGCGCCGGTGAGCTGCTGCGACGGCTGCACCACGACGGCTGGACGGTCGTCCTCGCCACCTCGGTGAGCGGCTCGGAGCTGGGCGCGCTGCGCCGGGCCCTCGACGCGGACGAGGCGATCAAGGCCACCGCGAGCAGCGACGACGTGCAGGAGGGCAAACCCGCTCCGGAGCCGGTGGAGCACGCGCTGGAGCTGGCCGGGGTACCGGCCGAGCGAGCCGTGTTCGTCGGGGACACGGTGTGGGACATGCGGGCGGGCGCCAAGGCTGGGGTGCGGTGCGTGGGCGTGCTGTGCGGCGGGATCCCCCGGGCCGATCTGGTGGAGGCCGGTGCGGAGCGGGTCTACGCGGACCCCGCCGACCTGCTCGCCCACCTCGGCGACGGCCCGCTGACCTGAGCGCCCCGCCGTGTGGCGCAGGTCACCGGCGGGGGGTGGAACAGCGGACGCGGGTCACCCGTTGAACCAGGCGTGGGTACGGACGGGACAGTGTCCCCGGGCCTCACCTTTTGCCCACAGGGACGATCGTTCGGCTGAAGCCCTGTGGAGCCTTTCGCCGAGAGGCGACCGCCGTCCGCACCCCCTCTCATACCGCCCCGGCCGTGCGTCCCCCCGTCACGGCCGGGGCTTCCTCTTTTCCGGTTCTCCGGCCCCCGTCGGCTTCCGCGCCCCCGTCGGCCGGCCGCCTATCCGCCGATGCCCGCCGCGGCCAGCATCCGGCAGATCCCGGTGGTGGCCGTCGTGGTCCCGGCCGCGCCGAGGAACTCCCGCAGGTCCGCGGTGAGACGTTCCGCGTGGGTGAAGAACAGGCCGTGGCCGCCGTTCTCGTACACCTTCAGGACGGCGTCCGGCAGCAGCCGGGCCAGCCGTTCACCCGTATGGGCCAATGGTGCGGAGGTGTCGTGGGTGCCGTGCACGACGAGCACGGGTACGTCCACGGCGGGCAGCTCGGCGGTGAGATCGAGGCCGGTCACGACGGCCCGTACGCCGGTGGCGGCGCGGGGCGTGGCCACCAGGCAGCGGTCGATCAGATACCGCGTATAGGCGTCGGAGACCTCGTTTCCCGCGCTGGTGACGGCGAAGAACGCGTCCGCGAAATGGGTGAACCAGGCGGGCCGGTCGCGCCGGAAGAACTCCTCATCGGCCCGTACGACCGCCGGATCCAGGCCGTCGGGCAGCCGCTCCGAGCGGAGGATGCCCGGGCTGACCCCGCAGACCAGCGCGGCCCCGGCGACCCGGGACGAGCCGTGCCGGGTCAGGCAGCGCACCACCTCGGCGGTGCCGACGGAGTGCGCGACCAGGGTGACCTCGCGCAGGTCGAGGTGGTCGAGCAGCCCCTGGAGGTCGTCGGCGAGGGTGTCGAGGTCGTATCCCGACCAGACGTCGTCCGAGCGCCCGTGGCCGCGCCGGTCCAGGCCCACACAGCGGTATCCGGCCTCCGCGAGCGGCAGCATCTGGTGCTCCCACATCTCGTGGCCGAGATAGGCGCCGGCGACGAAGACGGCGACGGCACCGCGGGCGGGGCCGTGGTCGACGTAGTGCAGCCGGGTGCCGTCGACGGGGCTGTCGTAGTACGGCATGGGGGTCCTCCTCGGGATGTGGCGCGCGTGCACCGGCGGGCGCGCGGGGCGGCGGTCCGCCGATGATCCCGATCGTGCCCAAAACGGACCGCGCGGTCGATTACCCGGCACGTCAAGCACGTGTGTCCGAGTGCCCCCTGCGCGTGTGCGGGCGGACCGGCCGGGTACCCGGCCGGTCGTCGCGGACCCCGCGCCGAAAGGCGGACCCTTCGCCGGACGACGGAAGGAGCCGAAGGTGAGCAGCTCAGCGCGGAGCACGGTGGTGGTCACGGGGGCCACCGGCAATGTCGGTACGAGCGTGGTGCGCCTGCTCTCCCAGGATCCCGGGATCGCCTCGGTACGCGGCCTCGCGCGCCGGATGCCGCAGTGGTCGCCGCCGGGGACCGAGTGGTCCGCGGTCGATCTGGCGGCGGACCGGACGGACCTCGCGGAGCGGTTCGCGGGCGCGGACGCGGTGGTCCATCTGGCGTGGGCGTTCCAGCCGACGCACGATCCGACGGCCACCTGGCGGACCAATGTGCTCGGCAGCATCCGGGTGTTCGAGGCGGTCGCCGCGGCCGGGGTGCCGGTGCTGGTGCACGCCTCGTCCGTGGGTGCGTACTCGCCGGGGCCCAAGGACCACGCGGTGGACGAGTCCTGGCCGACGCACGGCTGGCCGGACGCCGCGTACTGCCGGGAGAAGGCGTATCTGGAGCGCACCCTGGACGTGTTCGAACGCGATCACCCGGAGGTGCGGGTGGTGCGGATGCGGCCCGCGTTCCTGTTCAAACGGGAGTCGGCGAGCGAGCAGCGCCGGATCTTCGGCGGCCGCTTCCTGCCCGGACCGCTGGCCCGCCCCGAGCTGCTGCCGTTCCTGCCGGACGTCCCGGGCCTGCGCGTCCAGGCGCTGCACACCGACGACGCCGCCGAGGCCTACCGGCTCGCGGTGCGCTCGGCGACGGCCCGGGGCGCCTTCAACCTCGCCGCCGACCCGCCCCTCGACGCCGCGGTCCTCGGCGAACTGCTCGGCGCACGTCCGGTACGGCTCCCGCGTACGGCCGCCCGCTCGGCCCTCGCCGCGGCCTGGAATCTGCGCCTGCTGCCGGCGTCCCCGCATCTGTTCGACGCGGTGCTGCGGCTGCCGCTGATGGACTGCGCACGCGCGCACGAGGAGCTGGGCTGGCGGCCCCGGTGGACGGCCACCGAGGTGCTGGAGGAGTTCCTCGAGGGACTCCAGCGGGGCGGCGGACTGGACACCGCGCCGATGCGCGGCCGCAAGGTGGGCTGACCCGCGACGACGTTCTGACCGCACGGCAAGGGGAGGAAGGCGAGAACATCATGGCCGAACAGCGCGCACAGGAACCCGTCGGGGCACCGGAACCGGACCCGGTCCCCAGGGACATGCCCGACCAGCAGGCGCGGTCCGACGATCCCTGGGACCTGCCCGCGGACCGGCCGCCGGACCGGCCGCCGGACCGGCGGGCAGACGAAGCACGGGACCAGGACGGCGGAGGCGCCCGGGACGACAGGGACGACCAGAACGACCGGGACGACGGGGATCTCGGGGACGAACTGCCCGACACGGACGAGGCCGGTACCGGTCCCCGCGGCGCGCCGCGCACGGCCACCGTTCACCCCGAGCACCCGGGTCCGGACGAGTCACCTGCGTGAACGTCCGCCGTCCCCCGCACGGTTGATCTCCCTTGCGCGCGTCCGGGACGCGCGCAAGGATGATCGATCATGCCCACCAAGTCTCTGCTCGTGCCCACCCCGGACGGCGTCGCCGACGCGTTCGCCGCCTTTCCCGACGACGACCGGCCCCACCCCGCGGTGCTGATGTACCCCGATGCCTTCGGCCTGCGGCCCGTGCTGGAGGAGATGGCCCGGGAACTGGCCGGGCACGGGTACTACGTGCTCGTGCCGAACGCCTACTACCGGCAGGGCCCGGCGCCGCTGATCGACCTGCCCGCGCACATCGGCGAGGAGATCCGGCCCAAGGTCATCGCCCAGCTGCTGCCGCTCGTCGACGCGCACACCACCGAACGCGTACTGCGCGACGCCGACGCCTATCTCGCCTTCCTGGCCGAGCAGCCCGAGGTCGCCGCCGGGCCCGTCGCCGCGATCGGCTACTGCATGGGCGCCGTCCTGGCCATGCGCACCGCGACGGCCCATCCGGACCGGGTGGCCGCGGTCGCCGGGTTCCACCCCGGTTTCCTGGTCACCGAGGACCCCGACAGCCCGCATCTGCTCATCCCGGGGCACCTCACGGCCGAGGTGCATCTGGGCCTCGCCGAGAAGGACATGACGCCCGAGGGCATCGCCACGATCGACGAGGCGTTCGAGGCCGCGGGGGTCGCTCATCGCACCGAGGTCTACCCCGGCGCCGTCCACGGCTTCACCATGGCGGACACCGACGCCTTCGACGCGGCCGCGTTCCAGCGCCACTGGGACCGGCTGCTCCCGCTCCTCGGCCGGGCGCTCACCGGGGCCTGAGGTTTTGGAGCAGGGGCTCCTGAAGACCCGTCACGCGCCCGGGGTCCGCTCCCGCAACGCCGTCCGCCAGGCGGGGAGCGGGCTCTCGGGGGCCGGGGCGGGACGGTGGCCGCCGCTGGTGAAGAAGTCGGCCAGGGGAAGGATCGCGGCGCCGACGGTCACGGCGTCCGGACCGAGGCGGCCCAGTTCGATGGTGACCTTGTCGGCGGGGTGCCGCAGGGCGTACGTCGTCGCATGCCGGCGTACGGCGGGCAGGAACCGGGTGCCGAGCTGGAGCCCGGCCCAGCCGCCGACGATGATCCGCTCGGGCTGGAAGAGGTTGATCAGGTCGGACAGGCCCGCGCCGAGGTACTCGGCGGTCTCCTCCAGGACGGCCAGCGCCACCGGGTCCGCCGGGCCGGTCTGCGCCGGGTAGGCGGCGGCGAGCATGGCGGTGAGCGCGGTCTCCTCGTCGGCCTCGGCCGGTGGACGGCCGCCCTCCTCGCGCCAGCGGGCGAGCAGCGACTCGGCGCCCGCGTACGCCTCCAGACAGCCCGGGGCACCGCAGCGGCAGCGGCGCCCGCGCACCCGCACCGTCAGATGCCCCCACTCGACGGCCCGCCCGTGCTCCACCTCGGGGGTCACCAGGCAGGCGCCGACGCCGGAGCCGAACAGCACGACGACGGCGTTGCGGGCACCGCGTCCCGCACCGAACCACATCTCGGCCTGGCCCAGGGTCTTGGCGCCGTTCTCGATGAAGTACCGCACGCTCTGCGGCAGTTCGGAGGTGGCGCGGAGCAGCTGCTCCAGCGGGACCGCGTCCCAGCCGATGGTCTGCCCGTGCACGACGGCGCCCCGGTCGGCGGTGTGCTCGACGATGCCGGGGACCCCGACCCCGATGCCCAACAGCCGCTCGGGCACGGCCGCTCGGGCTTCCAGCACCTCGGCGACGCCCTCGCGGATATGTCCGGCGATGACCTCGGCGTCGTACCGCTGGTCGGTCAACGGACGCTCGGTGCGGGCGAGTTCGTTCAGGGCCAGGTCGAACAGCTCGACCCGCACCCGGGTCTCGCCGACGTCGACGCCGATCATCTGTCCGCTGTCCGGGGCGACCCGCAGCAGCGTGCGCGGCCGGCCGCCGTCCGAGTCGACGCTGCCGGCCTCCTCGACCAGCCCGTCGGCGACCAGATCGGCGACCACATTGCTGACCGACCCGGAGCTGAGACCGGTGGCCGGTCCCAGCTCGAACCGGCTCAACGGGCCGTCGAAGTACAGCCGCTGCAACACGGCGGTGCGGTTGCCCCGCCGAAGATCACGCACCGTGCGCCCGTTCCGCCCCGCCATGCGGCTCCTTTCACGAACCATGCCCGACCTGCAACATACTCCTTCGGGCGCCCGGAACGCGACTTTCCTCCAACCCTTAGTTCATGCTGTGAGCTAAGCAAGAGGCGCGCCGAAGCGGGCCAGGGTGTGCCAGAGCATTTTCAGGTGCTGGAGGTCATGGTCGCCGGTGCGGGCCGCGTCGCCGAGGTGGCGGGGGGTCAGGGGGCCGTCGGAGGCGAGGCGGGTGCCGAGGGCGGTGTGGTGCGGGCCGCGGTAGTCGGCGTGGTGACGGAGGCGGTCGATGGTGAGGACGTAGCCGGGGTGCCATTCCAGGGGGAAGGGGAGGTACCGGGCGGCCGTCTCCACCGGGGTGCCGCGGTAGCTCGCGTCCAGGACCAGGGCCTCGACGTCCCGGGCGAGCAGCACTCCCCCGTGGACATGGCTCTCGATGTAGTCGTCGAGGGCGTCCCGCTCGTCCGCCTCGGCGAGGGCGATCAGCCCCATCGCGGCGGCCACGCCGAAGTCCGTGGGCTCGGCGGCGCTGTCCGGGTAGCAGAAGGTCGCGCGGGCCGTGGCCCGGGCGGTGAGCCGTAGGTGTGAGGAGCCGAACCGCGGGGCGGCGCCCACCAGTTGGCGGCGGAAGTTCAGCGCGCCGTACACCGGCCGCGCCGCGGGCTCGGCCTCGTCGTAGGCGCCCCCGAAGATCCGGCTCTCCCAGCGCCACCGGTCGCCGCCCGGATGCGCGGTGAGCCCGCCGGTGCCGGTGTCGGTGTCGGTGTCGGTGTCGGTGTCGGTGTCGGTGTCGGTGTCGGTGTCGGTGTCGGTGTCGGTGTCGGTGTCGGTGTCGGTGTCGGTGTCGGTGTCGGTGTCGGTGTCGGTGTCGGTGTCGAAAGCCTGTCCGGGAAATCCATTGGCCCGCCCTCCCCTGAGGTACCTAGGCTGATCAGGGGCCCTATCTTCCCGGGTCCGGCGCACGCACGACGAAGGATTTTCCATGAAGCCGCTCACCGACCAGGACATCCGCAGCTCTTTCGTGAACTGCTCGAAGGGTGAGGCCAAGCGGCTCGCCGTGCCCCGGGACCTGGAGGAACGGCCCTGGGAGGACCTGGACTTCCTCGGCTGGCGGGATCCGGGCGCGCCCGACCGCAGCTATCTCGTGACAGAGCGGGAGGGCCGGCCGACCGGCGTCGCGCTGCGCTTCCCCTCCTCCCAGCGCGGCTTCCTGCACCGCAGCATGTGCTCCCTGTGTCTGACCACCCATCGCGGCGGCGGGGTGTCCCTGATGACCGCGCGCAAGGCGGGCACGGCGGGCCGCGAGGGCAATTCGGTCGGCCTGTACATGTGCACGGACCTGGCGTGCTCGCTGTACGTGCGCGGCAAGAAGACCCCCGACACCGGGATGCGGATCGAGGAGAGCCTGACCGTGGCGGAGCAGATCGCGCGGACGACGGGCAATCTGGCCGCGTTCCTCGACAAGCTGTACGTCTGACTCCCCGGGCCTGACGGCCCCCGCCGGATGGCCCAACCCCGCACCCCCCTCGAACAGCCACGTTCGACGCACCCGGGGAACGGGAACAGGCCAAGGGATGCACGAGGTACGCAAGGGGTTCGAGGGACTGCTGCGTCTGGCGAAGCGCCGCCGGGAGCCGGTGGTCGTCCAGACGCTGCGATCGGCCACGGCGGCGACGATCGCCTACGTCATCGCGCTCCGGCTCAGTCCGGAACCGGCCCCGCTGACCTCGCCGCTGACCGCGCTGCTGGTGGTCCAGGTGACGTTCTACGCCACCCTCACCAACGGCATCCGCCGGGTGAACGCGGTGGTGGCCGGCGTCCTGGTCGCCATCGCCTTCAGTGTGCTGGTGGGCCTGACCTGGTGGAGCCTCGCGCTGCTGATCGTGGCCTCGCTGGCCGTCGGCCATCTGGTGCGGGTGGACGAGTACGTCGCCGAGGTGGCGATCAGCGCGATGCTGGTGCTCGGGGTGACCACGGTCGGGTTCACCGCCTGGGCGCGGATCGTGGAGACGCTGATCGGCGCGGTCGTCGGCACCGCCTGCAATCTGCTGCTGCCGCCCCCGGTGTGGGTGGACGCGGCGGGCCGGTCGATCGAGGACCTGGCGCGCCGGGTGCGGCAGTTGATGCTGCGGATGGGTGAGGAGGCCGCGGACCGCATCCCCTGGGAGCGGGCGGCCGAGCGGCTGCACGAGGCGCGTCGGCTGGACCAGTACATCGCGGAGGTGGACGCCTCGCTGCGGCAGGCCGAGGACAGTCTGCGGCTCAATCCGCGGGTCAAGGAGGGCCTGCTGCACCGGGTGGTGCTGCGCACCGGCCTGGACACGCTGGAGATCTGCACGGTGGTGCTGCGGGTGCTGGCCCGCTCCTTCACCGACCTGGCGAAGGCCCGCGAGTCCGACTATCTGTTCCCGCCCCGGGTCGGGGCGACCGTGGAGGAGCTGCTGTCGGAGATCGGTGACGCGGTGGTCAGCTTCGCGGTGCTGGTGACGGCCCATCTGAGTGCCGACGCCGAGTCCGCGGAGTCCCGGCTGACGGCCGAGCTGCACACCGCGGCCGGCACCCGGGACCGGCTGGCCGAGCAGCTGCGGGAGGAGATCCGCGCGGACTGGGCGAACTGGCAGCTGCTGGGCGCCGTACTGACCGAGACCACCCGGATCATCGACGAGCTGGACACCGAGCACCGCACCCATCGCCTGCTGGAGGAGCTGGACCGGGTCTCGCGCGAGCAGCGCGCCAAGCTGCCCCGGATGACCCGGCTGCGCGAGCGGCTCGGGGTACAGGAGGAGCTGTGGCGCCGTACGGGGTTCGGCGACCGCACGCGGTGAGCGGGCGGGGCCCCGGGCTTGCCCTTCGGGCCCGGCTCGGGCGAGGGTGGCCGTGCACGACCGGGACGACCTGAGGTGGGCGTATGAGCACGCGGGCAGGGCCGGACGGCCGCTGGAGCAGGCGCAGGTTCATCGGGATGGGCGCGGGCGCGGCCGCCGTCGTGGCGGTGCCGGCACCGGCCGCCCCGCCCCCGGACCCCGCGCGGTCCATCGCCCCGGGACACCGGCCCGCCGATCGCGGCGACGGGCCGCGCCCGCTGTACCTGGGCACGTACACCTCCGTGCCGGGCGGCGGCACCGGCATCGGGCTCGCCTCGTACGACCCGCAGTCGGGTCTGATCACCGGGTCCGGGACGCTCACCGGGGTGCCCGATCCGTCGTACCTCGCCGTCCATCCGGACGGCCGGACCCTGTACGCCGTGGACGAGCGCCAGGACGGCGCGGTGACGGCCGTACGGCTCGCCGACCGGCGCCTCCTCGGTACGCGCAGCACCGGCGGCGCGGGCCCCTGCCATCTGTCGGTGCACCCGTCCGGGCGGTGGCTGCTCAGCGCCAACTACACCTCGGGCAGTGTCGCCGTACATCCGATCGACGGCTCGGGCGCCCTCGGCGAGCGCACCGACCTGGTCACGCACACCTCGCCGCAGCCCGGCCCCGGTCAGGAGGGGCCGCACGCGCACCAGTTCCGCACCGGTCCCGACGGCCGCCATCTGCTGGCGGTGGACCTCGGCACCGACACCGTCTACACCTACCGCCTCGATGGCGCGAAGGGCACGCTCACCGAGGTGAGCCAGGCGCACACCCGGCCGGGCGCGGGGCCGCGTCATCTCACCTTCCACCCGGGCGGGCGGCACGCCTATCTGGCCAACGAGGTGGACGACACGGTCGTGGTCTGCGGGTACGACCCCGGCACCGGCCGGCTGACCATCGGCGAACCGCAGTCCACGGGCGCCACCGGGGACGTCACCAACTACCCGGCGCAGCTGCTGGTCACGGCGGACGGCCGGTACGCCTTCCTCGCCAACCGCGGTCACAACAGCATCGCCCGGTACGCCGTCGAGGCCGACGGGGCCCGGCTGCGGCTGCTCGGCACGGTGCCGGTGGGCGGGGACTTCCCCCGGCAGATCGCCCTCTCGCCGGACGGCCGGCTGCTGTTCGCGGCGAACCAGCGCTCCGGCACGGTCACCGTCTTCCAGGTGGACGCCGACCGCGGTGAACTGCGGTCCGCGGGCGAGCCGTTCGCGTCACCCGTCGCCGTCTGCGCGCTGCCGCTGTAGCGTCCGGGGGCACCCGGCGGCGCTCGCCTGCGCCAGCAGGGCGTGCACCCGCTCGGTGAGCTGGCCGAGGTCGTCGGCGGGGGTGTGGAAGGGCAGGCGTACGTCGCCGTGGGCGCGGGTGCGTTCGATGCGCAGGGTCAGTCCGTGCCGGTCGACGGCGAGCGGCAGCACCCGGATCGCGGCGTGCAGGCTCTCGGGCCGCACCAGCCGGGTGAGCCGCTCCACGGCGTCCGGGTGGGCCTCGGCGAGATGCGTGAGCAGCCCGGCCTCGGCGACGGCCAGCGGGTCGGGGCGGGCGGTGGCGAAGTCGTCCGGGTCGACGAGTACGGCGCCGCAGGAGCGCCGCAGCACCACCCGGGCGGGGTGGAAGTTCAGGGCGCCGTCGGCCGGGGTGAGCCGGCCGGCCAGCCAGAGGCGGGCGCGGATCCGGTCGCGGACGGGTACGGGGGCCACGTCGGCGAACTCCAGTACCGCGCGGGAGTCCTGGCGCGGGAGGCAGAGCGCCGCACCGTGCAGGGCGCTGTCCTCGGGCACGGTCAGCAGCACCGCGCCCTCGTCGGTCACGGTGTGCGCGCCGACGTACTCCTCGCGGGCGCCGCCCGCGGTCACCGCGCACGACCACGCGGCGGCGAGCACCGAGCGCGCCTGTTCCGCCGCGCCGGGGGCGGCCGTCCATGCCTGGGTGTCACCCATCCGAGACCTCCTTAGGTAAGCCTTGCCTAACTTATCGGAGATCGAGGCGCACGCCAACCAGGCACCCCGGGCAGATGCCGCCGCTTCACCGGGCGCGGCGGGGCCCAGCCGTTCGCGCCTCAGCCGTTCGCGCCTCAGCCGTTCGCGCCTCAGGCGATGGCGCCCAGCAGCGCGCGTGCGCACAGGTCGCGCACCTGCTCCCGGCTCAGCTCGCCCGCCCGCAGCCACTCCAGGCAGACGGCGGTGGTGAAGGCGAGCCAGCCGCGCACGGCGAGGCGCAGATGCGGGGCGCCCTCGAGGACCGGCCCGAACTCGGGGTCGGCCGCGAGGGCGGCGAGGATCTGCTTCTCCTGTGCGGCCAGGGCCCGTTGATAGACCTTGCGTACGGCCTGGTCGCCCGCGGCGTCGGCGCGGTGGAAGGCGCGGAAGCCATGGGCGTGGGCCTCGACGTAGCCGAGGTAGGTGTCCAGCCCCGCAGTCAGCTGCTCGCGCGCCGGCACGCCCGGCTCGGCCGCCGTCATGCGCAGCATCCGCTCGCTCTCGCGCTCCACGACCGCCGCGAAGAAGTCCCGCTTGTTCGGGAAGTAGTGGTACAGCAGCCCCCGGGACACCCCGGCGAGATCGGCGACCTGCTCGATCCACACCTCGTCGTACGGGCTCTCCGAGAACAGCCGCGCGCCGACCGTCAGCAGCTGCTCACGGCGTTCGCCGGTGCTGAGGCGGCGCCGGGCGCGTTCCCCCTGGTTCGCGGGCATGGCGTCACTTTACTTGACGTCGGTTCAACAAGCGGACCAGACTGAGGCCGTTGTTGAATCCACGTACAACAGGCGTGCGCCGGGGGCTCGACGGCCCGCCGGGTCAAGGGAGATCGGCGTCATGGCGCAGACGACGGAGAGCGCGCGGACCACGGACGCGGCCGGGGAGCCGCGGCTGCCGAAGGGCTTCCGTAGCGCCGAGCTGGGGTGGCCGGAACTGGACCGTGTCCCGCATCCGCCGCGCCGACTGCCGCTGCTCGGCGATGTGGTGGGCGTCGACCGGCGCAGGCCCGTCCAGGACTCGATGCGCCTGGCGCGCGAGCTGGGGCCCGTTTTCCGGCGCCGGATCTTCAACAAGGAGATCGTGCTGGTGTGGGGGGCGGGGCCGGCCGCCGATCTCGCCGACGAGTCCCGGTTCGCCAAGCATGTCGGGCTCGGCGTGGCCAACCTCCGGCCGATCGCCGGGGACGGGCTGTTCACCGCGTACAACCACGAGCCCAACTGGCAGCTGGCGCACGACGTCCTGGTGCCCGGGTTCAGCCGGGACGCGATGGAGGGCTACCACGGGATGATGCTGGCGGTCGCCGGGCGGCTGACCGACCGCTGGGACCGGGAACTGGCCGCGGGGCGGGCGGTGGACGTGCCCGGGGACATGACCAAGCTGACCCTGGAGACGATCGCGCGGACGGGGTTCGGGCACGATTTCGGCTCCTTCGAGCGGGACCGGCCGCATCCCTTCGTCTCGGCGATGATCGGCACGCTGACCTACGCCCAGCGGCTCAACTCCGTGCCCGGCCCGCTGGCCCCGCTGCTGCTGCGCGGCGCGGCCCGGCGCAACGCGGCCGACATGGCGTATCTGAACCGCACGGTCGACGCCCTGGTCGAGGAGCGGCGCGGGTCGGGTGGCGGTGCCGGGGATCTGCTGGACCGGATGCTGGCCACGGAGCATCCGTCGACCGGTGAGAAGCTGTCCGCGCACAATGTCCGCCGCCAGGTCATCACCTTCCTGGTCGCCGGGCACGAGACCACCTCGGGCGCGCTCTCCTTCGCCCTGTACTACCTCGCCCGGCACCCGGACATCGCCGCGCGGGCGCGCGCCGAGGTGGACCGTGTCTGGGGTGACACCGGGCGCCCGGGCTACGAGCAGGTGGCCAAGCTGCGCTATGTGCGGCGGGTCCTCGACGAGTCGCTCCGGCTGTGGCCGACCGCGCCCGCGTTCGCCCGTGAGGCCCGCCGGGACACGGTGCTCGCCGGGGACCATCCGATGCTCCGGGGCGCGTGGGCCCTGGTCCTCACGCCCATGCTGCACCGGGACCCCGCGGTCTGGGGCGAGCACGCGGAGGACTTCGACCCGGACCGCTTCACCCCGCAGGCGGTACGCACCCGCGCCCCGCACACCTTCAAGCCCTTCGGCACGGGGCTGCGCGCCTGCATCGGCCGCCAGTTCGCCCTCCACGAGGCCACGCTCGTCCTCGCGCTCCTCCTCCGCCGCTACGACCTCCACGCGGACCCCGCCTACCGGCTGAAGGTGACGGAACGGCTGACCTTGATGCCGGAGGACTTCCGGCTACGACTCTCCCGCCGTGCGCTGCCCGTACGGACGGCGGAGCGGGAGATCGACGGCACTCCTGGAGACGGCTGCCCGGCGCATGCGAACGAGGGTGTGGAGGGCGGGGGTTGAGGGATCCGGCCTCGGGTGTGCCTCGGATGTGGGTCGCCCGGGGTACGGCCGGGTGCCGGAGGCGACGGCTCGGCGACGGTCGGCGTGACGCGGGATCCGGGAGATCAGAGGGATCGGAGTGGTGTCGGGACGGGCAGGGGCCGGTTCGGGTACCTTCGGCGGCCCCGTGCGGGGCGACCCGTGCGGGCGACGCCGGACCGGGCCGCTGCGGGAACGCTGGCGGAGCCCCGGTGCCGCGTCGTCGGGTCGCGCGCCGGACCGGCGGCCACGGCACCCGGCCACCCCGCGCACCTGTCGGCGCGTCAGCTCGGGAACGGGTCGGGGGCAGCGGGGCACGCCTGTTGTACGGCGGGTGGGAAACCGCCGGACCCCAACGGCCGCCGAGCCATGTCCACCACCTGCCACCCCGCCGCCCGCCGACGACACTCCGCCGCGACCACGGCGGCACCCGGTCACACCGCTCCCGGTGCCCCGGACGCTCCCCCGGCGTCGGCGTTACTCCCCCGCCGCCGTCCAATGTCCCGGCCGGTTCAGCGTCGTCGGCAGCTTCGTTGCCGTGTTTCCCCTCGCGGCGTTCAGCTGCGGCTGGGTGAGGAAGAAGGCGCCGGTCAGGTCGGCGTCGGAGAGGTCGGCGTCGCGCAGGTCGCTGCCGATCATGTCGGCGTCGCGCAGATCCGCGCCGGTGAGGTCGGCGGCGATGAGGTAGGCGCCGCGCAGGGTCGCCCCGCGCAGGTCGGCGCCCCGGAGCCGGGCGCCCATCAGATCCGCGCCCCGGCGGTCCTTGCCCTTGCCGCCCTTCTTGCCCTTGCCACCGGCCGCTCGGGCCCGCACCAGTTCGCTGGTGCGCAGCAGCAGGACGTTGATCTCCGAGCGGTGCGCGGCGACGTCCAGCGCGGCCAGGTCCTCGGCGGGCAGCAGGGTGAGGCGTTCGGTCTCCGTCAGTGCCCGGCGCAGCTCGGGGTGGAGTGACCGGGCGGCGGGCAGGGACAGCGCCTCGGTCAGGTACCAGAGCAGCTCGTGCAGCTGTCGTACGACGGGAAACACGTCGGACATCCGGCGGGCCAGGTCCTTGGGCGCCGTACGCCAGTCCTGTCCGTCGAAGGTGTGCCGTGAGACCTTCTGGCCCGCGCCGAAGCAGTCGTAGACGGTGCAGCCGGTGAAGCCCTTGTCCCGCAGCCGGGCGTGGATGCCGCAGCGGTGGTCGGCGGCGAGGTTGGGGCACGGCCTGCCCGCGGGCTTGTCGAGCGCGAAGTCGGCGGACGCGGCGAAGGGCAGGGCGACACAGCACAGCCCGAAGCAGCTCGCGCAGTCCCCGCGCAGCTCCGGGAGGCCGGCTGTCTGATCTGGCATGAGCACAGCCTACTTGCGCCGACCAGCCGGAATCCGGGCCCGCCCGGCCGGGGGTTGCGGCCCCCGCCGGACGGGAGTTACCTGGAAGTACCGGCGGTGAAGCGCGCGCACGGGGGCTCCGGCACGTACCGGGGGCCCGGGCCGGCGCCTGCTCCCGGCGGACCTGGCTCGCCGCCGTCGTCCAGCGTTCCACGCGGAGGTGACCCAAGGTGAAAGCCGTCGTCTACGAAAAGCCGTTCAGCGTGGCGGTGCGAGACGTCGATGATCCGCGGATCGAGCACCCCAACGATGTGCTCGTACGCGTCACGTCGACCGCGATCTGCGGTTCCGACCTGCATATGTACGAGGGCCGCACGGCGGCCGAGCCGGGCATCGTCTTCGGCCACGAGAACCTCGGGGTGATCGAGGAGATCGGCAGCGGGGTGACCTCGCTGTCCGTGGGCGACCGTGTCGTGATGCCGTTCAACGTGGCCTGCGGTTTCTGCAAGAACTGCCTCGCCGGGGAGACCGGCTTCTGTCTGACGGTGAACCCCGGCTTCGCGGGCGGCGCCTACGGATATGTGGCCATGGGCCCGTACGAGGGCGGTCAGGCCGAGCATCTGCGGGTGCCCTTCGCCGACTTCAACTGTCTGAAACTGCCGCCGGGCGAACAGTTCGAGACCGACTTCGTGCTGCTCGCCGACATCTTCCCGACCGGCTATCACGGCTGTGAGCTGGCCCAGGTGGCCCCCGGTGAGAGCGTGGCCGTCTACGGCGCGGGTCCGGTGGGTCTGATGGCCGCCTACTCGGCGCTGCTGCGCGGCGCGTCCCAGGTGTTCGTGGTGGACCGGGTGCCCGAGCGGCTGGCCAAGGCCAAGGAGATCGGGGCCGTCCCCATCGACTTCACCAAGGGCGACCCGGCCGAGCAGATCAGGGCGCGGACGCACGGCGAGGGCACGGACAAGGGGGTGGACGCCGTCGGCTACCAGGCCCAGGCGCATGACGACACCAGCCACGAGGAACCCGCCATCGTCCTGAACGCGCTGGTGGAGACGGTACGGGCGACCGGCAGGCTGGGCGTGCCGGGGCTGTATGTGCCGTCCGACCCGGGCGGGCCCGACGAGCACGCCAAGCACGGCCAGCTCCTGGTCTCGATCGGCAAGATGTTCGAGAAGGGCCAGAAGATGGGCACCGGCCAGTGCAATGTGAAGCGGTACAACCGCCAGCTGCGCGATCTGATCATCGCCGGGCGGGCCAAGCCCAGCTTCGTGGTCTCCCATGAGCTGCCGCTGGACCAGGCACCGCAGGCGTACGAGAAGTTCGACAAGCGGATCGAGGGCTACACCAAGGTCGTACTGCACCCGGGACACGCGCTCGCCGCGTGAGGTCCCGCCGTACCAGGGGTCCGGGCGCCCGCACGGGGTGCCCGGACCCGCCGTGTCACACCTCGTCCCGGACCACCGCGAGGAGCCGGTCGAGCACCCGGGGCGCGCCGCTGCGCAGCCCGTCGTGCTCGTACTCGTCGGTGACCCAGGTGCGCAGCCCGCGGATGGCGCGGGCGGTGTCCAGCGAGTGGCCCGCGTCCACGTACATGTCGTCGTGGTAGACGGCCGCGGCGACCGGGACCTCGTTGGCGGCGAGGCGGTCGCGGTCGTACAGCGGGGTCCAGTCGGTGCGGGCGGCCAGCAGTTCGGCGGTCTCGCGCAGCGGGCGCAGGGCGGGGTCGGTCTCGAACATCCAGGGGTGGATGGTCTCGCCGGTGAACAGCAGCGGCTCGTCACCGGCGAGCGTCTTCGCGGCGTCGAACCGGGGGAACTCGGCGCGGACGCGTTCGGCGGCCCAGGCGGTGGGGCGGGCGTCCTGGCCGTAGATCGACTCGTGCACGAGGGCGTAGAGGGGGTGGCCCGCGAACGAGAGCAGGCTCTGGACCTGCTCCTGGAAGGCGTCCGCCAGTTCGGGCCCGGCCGGGGTGCGGACGAACGCGTCCGCCAGGAGGTGGTGCAGGCGGTGGCTGCCGTCGCCGCCGCCGAGCATCAGGCCGAGGGACTGGAACGCCTCGACGGTGAGGCGGTAGCCGTTCGGCAGGACCACGTCATGGGTGAGCAGGTGGTCGGCGATGCGGCGGGCCCGCTCGATGTCCTGCGGGTACCGGGCGTAGTGCGCGGTGACCTTGCGTTCGATGCGGGGGTAGGCGGCGCGGTAGACGTCCTCGGCGTGGGCGTCCAGGGCGGGCAGTCCGCCGGTGATCAGGGCGGTGTCCAGGCCCTCGGGGGCGAGCGAGAGGTACGACACCGTGCAGAAGCCGCCGAAGCTCTGGCCGAGGACGGTCCAGGGGGCGCCGCCGGTGACCTCGGCGCGGACGGCCTCGCAGTCGCGCACGATGGAGTCGGCGCGGAAGTGGGCGAGGTAGTCGGCCTGTGCGGCCGGGCCGCCGCGCCGCGGGAGGGTCTGCCGGGTGGCGGGCGTGGAACTGCCCGTGCCGCGCTGGTCGAGCAGCAGGACGCGGTACTCGTCGAGCGCGCGGTCCAGCCAGGCCTGCCTGCCGATGAAACGATTCGCTCCAAAGCCGGGACCGCCCTGGAGGTACAGCAGCCAGGGCAGTTCCTTGTCCGCCTTGTCCCCCGCGACCACCTCCCGCGCGTACAACTCGATGCGCTCGCCGCCGGGATCGGCGTGGTCGAGCGGCACGGTGAACCGGCGATCGGTCAGGACGACGCCGGGCTGGCGGTAGCTGATGCTCAACGGGTCTCCCGGGAGGGGTGGGGTGGACGGGTCAAGTTCAGCACATGGGCGGTGCGCCGGGGCGGACGGGTGCCGGGCCGCCGCAGCGTGCGGTCGCGGCGCGTCGGCGCCGGGGGCGGCAGGGGCGGCAACACGACGCTCTTCCGATCTGGGGCGGCAGGGGCGGCAGGGGCGGCAGGGGCGGCAGGGGCGGCAGGGGCGGCAGGGGCGGCAGGGGCGGCAGGGGCCGGAGTACCGGAAGGCGCCCTCCGCGATGTCCTCCAGCGCCTCCGCGCCGGGGACCGCCTCAAGCGCGTCCCCGACGGTTCCCCGTGCGCGGGAGGGAGACCATCCGCGACGTCGCACCGCTGGACCCGGTGCCCTCCGCACATGCCAGGGCGCGCGCCACGCGCCGGATCCCCGGTCCGCGCCACCGCCCCCGAGGAGACTAGGCTGCATCGCGCCCCGTGATCCCTCCCGAGGAGCCGCGATGCGTGTCGCCCTGTTCCTGACGTGTGTCAATGACACGCTCTATCCGGAGACCGGGAAGGCCGTGGTGAAGCTGCTCGCGAGGCTGGGGGTCGAGGTCGAGTTCCCGCTGGGGCAGACCTGTTGCGGGCAGGCGCACTACAACACCGGGTACCGGCACGAGGCGGAGCCGCTGGCGCGGCGGTTCGCGGAGGTGTTCGGAGAGTACGAGGCGATCGTGACGCCCTCCGGCTCGTGCGGGGCGATGGTGCGGGAGCTGTATCCCCGGATGGGCGAACGGGCCGGGGCCGAGGGCCGCGGGGACTCGCTCGCGCGGACCCTCGCGCCGGTGGTGCCGAGGACGTACGAGCTCACGGAGTTCCTCGTGGACGTGCTGGGCGTGACGGACGTGGGCGCCTGGTATCCGCACACGGTGACCTATCACCCCACCTGTCACGGCCTGCGCAGCCTGGGCCTCGGGGACCGGCCGCGCCGCCTGCTTACGGCGGTGCGGGGGCTTGACCTGGTGGAACTGCCGGGCGCGGAGGAGTGCTGCGGGTTCGGCGGCACCTTCGCCGTGAAGAACGCCGCCGTCTCGGCCGCGATGGGCACGGACAAGGTACGCAACGCTGAGTCGACCGGCGCCGAGGTGCTGTGCGCCGCCGACAACTCCTGTCTGATGCACATCGGCGGCACCATGACCCGGCTCCGGGCGGGCATCCGGCCCGTCCACATCGCGGAGATCCTGGCGAGCACGGAGGAGGACCCGGCGCTGTGAGCGGCACATTCGTCGGCATGCCGGCCTTTCCCGAGGCCGCGCGCACGGCCGTGGACAACCCGACCCTGCGCGGGAATCTGCGGCACGCCACCCGCACCATCCGGGCCAAACGCGCCGCGGCCGTCGCCGAGTTGGCCGACTGGGCCGAGCTGCGGGAGGCGGGCCGCCGGATCAAGGACCACACGCTGCGCCATCTCGACCGCTATCTGGAGCAGTTGGAGGCGGCGGTGACCGCGGCCGGTGGCACGGTCCACTGGGCCGAGGGCGCCGACGAGGCCAACCGGATCGTGGCCGAACTGGTCAGGGCGACCGGCGAGTCGGAGGTCGTCAAGGTCAAGTCGATGGCGACCCAGGAGATCGGGCTGAACGAGGCGCTGGAGGCCGAGGGCATCCGCGCCTACGAGACCGATCTCGCCGAGCTGATCGTGCAGTTGGGCAAGGACCGCCCCTCGCACATCCTCGTCCCGGCCATCCACCGCAACCGCGGCGAGATCCGCGACATCTTCACGCACGAGATGGCCGCCTGGGGCCGCCCCGCCCCCGAGGACCTGACCGACACGCCCGCCGATCTCGCCGAGGCCGCCCGGCTGCATCTGCGGGAGAAGTTCCTGCGGGCCGAGGTCGGCATCTCCGGCGCCAACTTCATGGTCGCCGAGACCGGCACCCTGGTCGTGGTGGAGTCCGAGGGCAACGGACGGATGTGCCTGACCCTGCCCAGGACGCTGATCTCGGTCGTCGGCATCGAGAAGATCGTGCCCACCTGGCGCGACCTCGAAGTCTTCCTCCAGACCCTCCCCCGCTCCTCCACCGCCGAGCGGATGAACCCGTACACGTCGATGTGGACCGGCACGTGGGACGAGGACGGCCCGCGCGCCTTCCACCTCGTGCTGCTCGACAACGGCCGCACCGACGCCCTCGCCGACCGGGTCGGCCGCCAGGCCCTGCGCTGCATCCGCTGCTCGGCCTGCCTCAACGTCTGCCCCGTCTACGAGCGGGCCGGCGGACACGCCTACGGCTCGGTCTACCCGGGCCCCATCGGCGCCATCCTCACCCCCCAGCTCCGGGGCACCGCGAGCGAGATCGACGCCTCGCTGCCGTACGCGTCGAGCCTGTGCGGCGCCTGCTACGAGGTGTGCCCGGTCGCCATCGACATCCCCGAGGTGCTGGTCCATCTGCGCGAACGGATCGTCGAGGGCGGCCCGGCGGTGCGGCGCGGCAACAAGGTGGTGCTGCGCCCGGCCAAGGGGCACGCGGCCGAGCGCGCCGCGATGCGGGCGGCCGCCTGGGCGTTCGGGCACCCGGGCGCTGGGCGTTCGGGCACCCGGGCGCCCTGCGCACCGGCCAGCGGCTCGCCGCCCGCTCCCGGCGGCTGCACCCCCGTACCCTGCCGGGCCCCGGCCGGGCGTGGTCCGGCACCCGGGATCTGCCGACCGTGCCCGCGGAGCCGTTCCGCGACTGGTGGCAGCGCACGCGCGGCGGAAAGGACGGCAAGTGAACAGCAGGGAGCGGATCCTGGGCTGGGTGCGGCGGGCGCTCGCCGACGTGCCCGCGGACGAGCGGCCGTACGAGGAGGCCGTGCTCCGGGAGTATCTGCGCGAGCACGGGACGCGGACGGTCGAGGAGACGGTCGATCTGCTGGCCGAGAACCTCGCGGACTACCGGGCGATCGTGCATCGCGCCGACGCGGCGGATCTGCCGCTCCTCATCACCCGGCTGCTGGCCGTGCAGGGCGCCGAGGAGGTGCTGGTGCCGCCCGGGCTGCCCGCTGACTGGCTGGCGGCGGCCGACCCGGTGCGGGTCTACGACCGGGCGGACCTCACCCCGCAGCGCATGGACCGGGTCGGCAGCGTCGTGACCGGCTGCGCCGTGGCGATCGCCGAGACCGGCACCATCGTCCTCGACGGCTCCCCCGACCAGGGCCGGCGCCGCATCTCGCTGATCCCCGACCACCACATCTGCGTGGTCCGCGTCCCTTCGCAGGTCGTGGCGTCGGTGCCGGGGGCCCTCGAACGCCTCGACCCCACCCGCCCGTTGACCTGGATCTCCGGCCCCTCGGCCACCAGCGACATCGAGCTGGACCGGGTGGAGGGCGTCCATGGGCCGCGCACGCTGGAAGTGATCCTGCTGGACGACTGAACCGGCGGACGAAAACCACCGGTACGGCGCCCGGCGTCGCCGCGCGTCGCACCGGCGGGGCCGTTAGCGTGAGGACATGATCCGGTTCGAGCAGGTCACCAAGCGCTACCCGGACGGTACGACGGCCGTGGACGACCTCTCCTTCGAGGTGGCCGAGGGTGAGCTGGTGACGCTGGTCGGCCCCTCGGGCTGCGGCAAGACGACGACCATGATGATGGTGAACCGGCTGATCGAGCCGACCTCCGGGCGGATCAGCGTCGACGGCGAGGACATCGCCGCGGTCGACCCGGTGCGGCTGCGCCGCCGTATCGGGTACGTCATCCAGCAGGTGGGCCTCTTCCCGCACCGCACCGTGCTGGACAACACGGCGACCGTGCCCGCGCTGCTCGGCTGGAAGCGGGCGAAGGCGCGGGCCAGGGCCGCCGAGCTGCTCGACCTGGTGGGCCTCGACCCGAAGACGTACGGGCCGCGCTATCCGGAGCAGCTGTCCGGGGGACAGCGCCAGCGGGTCGGGGTGGCGCGGGCGCTGGCGGCGGACCCGCCGGTGCTCCTGATGGACGAGCCGTTCGGCGCGGTCGACCCGGTGGTGCGCGAGCAGTTGCAGGACGAGTTCCTGCGGATGCAGGAAGCGGTGCGCAAGACGGTGCTGCTGGTCACCCATGACATCGAGGAGGCCGTGCGGCTCGGCGACCGGATCGCCGTGTACGGGCAGGGCCGTATCGAGCAGTTCGACACCCCGGGGGCGGTGCTGGGGGCGCCGGCCACGCCGTACGTCGCCTCGTTCGTGGGCGCGGACCGGGGGCTGAAGCGGCTCTCGGTGACCGCGATCGAGCCGGACGATCTCCAGCAGCCGCCGGTGGCCCGGCCGGACGAGCCCGCCGAGCGGGCGCGGCGGCGGCTGAGCGAGCAGGGCGCGCGCTGGGCGGTGGTGCTGGACGAGCGGGGCGATCTGCACGGCTGGGTCGGGGTGGCGGATCTCGCGGCGAGCGGCACGGTCGGGGAGTTCGGCCATCGGATGACCGCGTGGGTGCCGGTCGGGGCGCCGCTGAAGCAGGCGTTCGGGGTGATGCTCCAGCACGACGCCGGGTGGGTCGCGGTGCTCGACGGGGCGCGCTTCCTCGGGGTGCTGACCCCGGCGAAGCTGCACGAGGCGCTGCGCCGCTCGGTGGACGCGGACGCGCGGGGCGTGGCGCGCGGGCAGGTGCCCTTCGACTCCGTGTCCGACGCGTGAGCCCGGTGCCCGCGGACCCCGGAGGGCCTATGTGAGCAGGCCCTTGTCCCTGAGGTAGGCGCGGGCCACGTCGGCGGGGAGCCGGCGCCAGTCGTCGACCTGCTCGTTCAGGTCGGCCAGGTCCGAGGTGGTGAGGACGTCGTTGAGCCGCCCGAGGGCCTTGGTGACTCCGGCGCCGCCCGCGCGGGCGCGGTTGACGACCGGGACCACGTAGTCGGCGTTCTGGAGATGCCGGTCGTCGGCGAGCAGGACCAGGCCGAACTGGTCGAGGGTGGCGTCTGTGGTGGTCGTCAGCACCATCTGGTCCCGGCCCTGCTGCACCGCCCGCTTGGCCGGGGTGGTGCCGACGCCCTTGGGGTCGACGCCGGTGACGTCGATGCCGTACTCCTGTCTCAGGCCGGGTGCGCAGTACGGCCGTTGCACGCATTCGTCGCCCGCCGCGAGCCGTACCTTCAGGCCCGAGGCGCCGAGATCGCTGAGCGTCTTGAGGTGGTACCGGCGGGCGTAGTCGGCGCTCACCGCGAAGGCGTTCTGGTCGACGGCCCGGCCCGGGGGCAGGACGGTGAGTCCCCGGGGGGCGGCGAGCGCGCGCAGGGCGTTCATCGTGGCGTCGAGGTCCGGTGAGCCGACCGGTTTGGCGTCGGTGCCGTGGATCTTGGCGTTCAGCCAGTCCGCGAAGGTGGCGGCGAACTCGGGCACGACGTCGATCTGGCCGGACTCCAGGGCGGGTTCGTACAGCTCCCGGTTGGAGACGGTGAGGACGGAGGTCCGGTACCCGGCCCGGTTCAGCAGCTGGGCGTACATCTGGGCCAGCAGATCGCTCTCGGTGAAACCGGCCGAGCCGATGGTCAGATGGTGGCTGTCCCCCGGCGGCGCGGTGACCCGGCCGCGGTTCTCCAGGGAGGGGCCGGTGGCGCAGCCGGTGAGGGCGAGGAGCACGAGCAGCCACGGGACGCGTCTCATCGCCCTCCCCTCGCCCAGGCGGGGCCCAGCCGTTCGGCGATCTCGAAGCCGCCCTCCACGAGGAGCGCGAACACGGCGACCAGCAGGGCGCCCGCGACCACCTGGGGCGTGCTGGCGAGGTTGAACCCCGCGGTGATGATCCGGCCGAGCCCGCCGCCGCCCGCGAGCGCCGCGATGGTGGCGGTGGCGACGAGTTGTACGGCCGCGATCCGCACCCCGTTCATCAGCAGGGGGAGCGAAAGGGGCAGTTCCACGTGAAACATCAGCTGTCGGCCGGTCATGCCCATGCCCCGGGCCGCCTGGACGACCCCCCGGTCGGCCTCGCGCATCCCGACATAGGCGTTGGTGAGCAGCGGCGGCACCGCGAACAGCACCAGGGCGACGACGGTGGGGCCCTCGCCCCAGTTGCCGACCGGGGTGAGGAGCAGCAGGACCAGCACGGCGAAGGTGGGGACCGCCCGGCCGGCGTTGGAGATGTTCACGGCGAGCGCCCCGCCCCGGCCGAGATGGCCGAGGACCAGGGCGACGGGCAGCGCGATCAGACAGCTCAGGACGAGGCAGACCACGGTGAGCAGAAGGTGCTGGAGCAGCCGGTGCCACACTCCGTTGTCGCCGGACCAGTGCGCGGGGTCGGCGAGCCAGTCCCAGGTGGCGGTGAGGGTGCTCATGCGCGTGCCGCCCTCGTCCAGGGGGTGATCAGCCGCTGGACGCCGAGCAGCAGCAGGTCCGCGGCGATGGCGATCAGTACGCAGAGCACGGAGGCGGTGAGCACCTGGGCCTTGAAGTAGGTGTTCATGCCCGCGTAGACGAGGTTCCCGAGGCCCCCGTAGCCGACGATCGCGCCGACCGTGACCAGGGAGACCGCGGAGACGGTGGCGATGCGCAGCCCGGCCATCGCGGCGGGCAGGGCGAGGGGCAGTTCGACGGTGAGCAGCAGCCGGATCGGGCCGTAGCCGAGGCCGCGCGCCGCCTGCCGGGTCTCCTCCGGGACCGCGCGCAGGCCCGCGAGCAGATTGCGGACCAGGAGGGTGAGCGAGTACAGCACCAGACCGGCGACGACGAGGGTGGCGGAGAGGCCGTAGAGGGGCAGGAGCAGGGAGAACATCGCGAGGGACGGGATGGTGTAGAGGATCGTGGTGAGGGCGAGCACCGGTCCGGCGGCCCAGCCCCAGCGGCGGGCCAGCACCGCGAGGGGCACCGCGATGAGCAGGCCGATCAGGACGGACAGGGCGGTCAGCTGGAGGTGCTGGACGACCGCGTCGAGCAGGATCCCGCGGCGGCTGCTCAGATAGGCGCCGCAGATCCACTCGTTGCGCGCGAGACAGTCGTCGGGGGCCGCGGTCACGGGTCCATTGGACCGGCGGGCGGGGCGGGGTGCGCGCGGTGGGGGGCCGTACGAGGGAGGGGGCGTACGAGGGAGGGGGCGTACGCCCCCCCCAGCCGGGGTTCCTGCGTGACAGGGGTGCTGAACAAGCGCTTAGATAGGAGGGCTCGGGTGGCATTCCGCGCCCGGCTCTCCCCCGACCCCGCCGGAGGCCCCCGTTGTTCACATCCGTCGACGACGTCTCCGCCCGCCTCGCCGGGACCGGCTACCTCGCCTCGCCCGCGGTGGCCACCACCGTGTTCCTCGCGGCCCGACTGGGCAAGCCGCTGCTGGTGGAGGGCCCCGCCGGGGTCGGCAAGACCGAACTGGCCAAGGCCGTCGCCCGGGTGGCCGATGCCCGGCTGGTGCGGCTCCAGTGCTACGAGGGCGTGGACGAGTCCCGGGCCCTGTACGAGTGGAACCACGCCAAGCAGCTGCTGCGCATCAGCGCGGGCCGGGACGAGAGCTGGGACGAGGCACGGACCGACATCTTCAGCGAGGAGTTCCTGCTGCCGCGCCCGCTGCTGACCGCGATCCGCGGCGACGAGCCGACGGTGCTCCTGATCGACGAGACCGACAAGGCCGACGTCGAGATGGAGGGCCTGCTCCTTGAGGTGCTCAGCGACTTCCAGATCACGGTGCCGGAGCTGGGCACGGTCACCGCGACCCGCCGTCCGTTCGTCGTGCTCACCTCCAACGCGGGCCGGGAGCTGTCCGAGGCGCTGCGCCGCCGCTGCCTGTTTCTGCACATCGGCTTCCCGGAGGAGGAGCTGGAGCGGCGGATCGTACGGCTGAAGGTGCCGGGCCTGCCCGCGGCGCTGGCGGAGTCGGTCGTCCGGGTGGTCGGGGCGCTGCGCGCGATGGACCTGCGCAAGGCGCCGTCCGTCGCCGAGACCGTCGACTGGGCGCGCACCCTGCTGGCGCTGGGCGCGGACACCCTGGACGAGACGGTCGTACGGGACAGCCTCGGGGTGATCCTCAAGCACCAGGAGGACATCCAGAAGGCCGCGGCCAAGCTCGACCTGGACGCGCTGTGACGGACCCCGCCGAGCGGATCACCGGCCTGGTCGGGGCGCTGCGGGCGCACGGGGTGCGGATCGGCACCGGGGAGACGGTGGACGCGGCCCGCGCGGCCGAGGCGCTGGGGCTCACGGACCGGGAGCTGCTGCGCGAGGGGCTGGCCGCGACCCTGCTGCACGGCCCGGCCCAACGCGCCGTGTTCGACCCGGTCTTCGACCTCTACTTCCCGCGCGGGGTGGGCGCCCCGGACACCGGCCCCACCGACCGCGAGAGCCTGCGCGACCGGCTGGCCGAGGCACTGGCGGCCGACGACCGCGCGCTGCTGGCCCAGTTGGCGGCGCAGGCGGTCGACGGGTTCGGCGGATACGGGAGTTCACCGGGGTCGGACGGCTGGTCGGCGTACCAGACCCTCGAACGGCTGCGCCCGCAGACCCTGTTGGCACGGGTGCGGGCGGACGTACGGGCCGGGGCGGGCGTCGGCGGTGACTTCGCCGACCGGTTGCTGGACGACGAGATCCGGCGCCGTATCGAGGAGTTCCGGCGGCTGGTCGGCGCGGAGGCGCGACGCCGGGTGGCCGAGCGGCGCGGGCGGGACGAGATCGCCCGGCGCGCGGTGCGCCCGACGGCCGACCGGGTCGACTTCCTGTTCGCGGGCAGGGACCAACTGGCCGAGCTGCGCAGGGCGGTTCAGCCGCTGGCGCGCAAGCTCGCCACCCGGCTCGCCGCGCGCCGCCGCCGGGCCGCGCGCGGCACCGTCGATCTGCGCCGCACCCTGCGCTCCTCGCTGTCCACGGGCGGCGTCCCGATGCGCCCGGTGCTGCGCAGGCGCCGTCCGGTCCGCCCCGAACTGGTGCTGCTCTGCGATGTGTCCGGCTCGGTGTCGGGCTTCTCCGACTTCACGATGCTGCTGGTGCAGGCGCTGCACGACCAGTTCAGCAAGGTCCGGGTGTTCGCCTTCGTCAACCGGCTCGACGAGGTGACCGGACTGCTCGACCACGGCCGCGCCGACCCCGAGGGCCTCGGCGCCCGCATCCGCGAGGAGGCCACGCTCACCGGCTGGCACGGCAGCAGCGACTACGGCATGGCGCTGGGCGAGTTCACCGAGCGGTACGGCGCCGCGGTCGGCCCGCGCACCACGGTGTTCGTGCTCGGCGACGCCCGCACCAACCAGAGCGACCCGAACCTGCCCGCGGTCCGCGAGATCGCCCGGCGGGCCCGGCGCGTGTACTGGCTGAACCCGGAGCCGGCCGGCCAGTGGGGCACCGGGGACTCGGCGGCACCGGCGTACGCGGACCTGGTGGAGATGCACGAGTGCCGTACGGCGCGGCAGCTCGGGGAGCTGGTGGGGCGGCTGCTGCCGGTGTGAGGGAGGGACGTACGGGACCTGCGGAGTGACGTACGGGACCTACTGTGATCGACTGATCGTCGTATCGCCGTCACCGCACCGAGGGCCCCCGCCCTCCTCTCCCGAGGATCAGCCATGACGCATCCGCCCGTGCCGCTCGGCACCTTCCCCACCCCGCTCGAACCGGCGCCCCGGCTGGCCGCGGCGCTGGGGCTCGGCCCGGAGGACCTGTGGGTCAAGCGGGACGATCTGACCGGTCTGGGCGGGGGCGGCAACAAGATCCGCAAGCTGGAGTGGACGGTGGGCGCGGCCCTCGCCGAGGGCGCGGACACGCTGGTGACCACGGGCGCCGCGCAGAGCAACCACGCCCGGCTGACCGCCGCCGCGGCCGCCCGGCTGGGGCTTGACGCCGTCCTGGTGCTGCGCGGCGCCCCCGGTGCCGCCCGCTCCGGGAACCTCGCGCTCGACGGGCTGTTCGGGGCCCGGCTCGCCTGGGCGGGCGAGGTGGACCAGGCGGGTCTGGACGCGGCCGCGGCCGAGGTGTGTGCCCGGCTGCGCGCGGACGGGAAGCGCCCCGCGCTGATCCCGTTCGGCGGGTCCGGGGTCCTGGGCGCCCGGGGCTACGCGCGCTGCGGCGAGGAGCTGCGCGCGCAACTGCCCGGACTGCGCACGGCGGTGGTCGCGCTCGGTTCGGGCGGCACCATGGCGGGCCTCGTCGCCGCTCTCGGCACCGGATGCGTCCTCGGCGTCGACGTCGGCGCGCTGGCCGACCCGGCGGCCGCGGTGGTGGCGTTCGCCGCGCCGCTCACCTCGGAGGAGGTCCTGGCCGAGCGGCTGCGGGTGCGGCGGGACCAGGTGGGCGCGGGGTACGCGGCGCTGACGGAGCCGGTGGCGCAGGCCCTGCGGCTGGCCGCGCGCACCGAGGGGATCGTGCTGGACCCGACGTACACGGGCCGGGCCCTGGCCGGGCTGGCGGCGGCGGTGCGCGACGGCGACGTACGTCCTGGCGAGAAGACCGTGTTCGTGCACACCGGGGGGCTGCCGGGGCTGTTCGGTCATCCGGCGGCGGTGACGGCGGCGGAAGAGGGCGCGGGGACTTACTGAGGGGGCGGACCCGGGGGTGAGCGAGGCGGTGAGGGGCGCCCGAAAAATTCTCGGCCGGGACCCGCAACCCCGACCGGGGTCGGACGTCTGTCCAGGTGGAGGCCTCCACTTCGACCAGTTGTCCGACCAGCCCTGAAGGAACCCATGTCCGCACATCGTGTCCCCCGCCCGCTCCGCGCCCGCAAGCTGCGCACCGTCCTCGGGGTCTCCGCGCTGGGCGCGGCACTCGCCGTCACCGGCACCGTGGCCGCGCAGGCCGCGCAGTCCGACCACCACGCCGCGGCGACGCCGAAGCCGGTGCCGTCGACCCCGACGCGCACGGCGACGCCGAGCCCCGTGCCGTCGGTCCCCGGCGGTACGGCGACCCCGCGCCCCGTCCCGTCGGTCCCCGGCGGTACGGCGACCCCGCGTCCCGTGCCCTCGGTCCCGGGCGGAACGGCGACCCCGCGCCCCGTCCCGTCGGTTCCGGGCGGTACGGCGACCCCGTCGCCCGTGCCCGCGCCGCCGCGCTCCGCGTCCCCGTCGCCGGTGCCGTCGACGCCCGCACATCCGCACCACGGCCCGGCCGTTCCGGCGCCGGTTCCGCCGCAGCACTGAGGTAGGGCGGGTGCGGGGAGCCGCCACAGGGCGGTTCCCCGCGCCCGGTCCCGGGAGATCCATGACGACAGCCACACCACCGGCGGCCCTGCCCTGGGAACGGGCCGCAGGCGCCCGACTCCCTTCCTTCCGGCGGGGATTCACCCGGCTCCTCGCCCGCGTCGGCATGGACGCGGGCACCGTGTCCGGGCCGCGTCCCCCGGCCGCGGGGGCGACCGCCCCCGAACCCCCGCCCGGGATCGAGGAGTTGTACCACCACCGCAGGTTGCCCCTGGTGCGCCTCGCGGTGCTGCTGGTGGACGACCTGCCCACGGCCGAGGACGTCGTGCAGGACGCGTTCACCGCGCTGTTTCGCCGACACGGCCACCGGCTCGCCGCCCTGGACGACCCGGAGGCGTATCTGCGGACCAGTGTGGTCAACACGGCCCGCTCGGTGCTGCGTCGGCGCAGGACCGTACGGGCGCACCCCCCGGCGCCGGAGGGCCACGCGCCCGCGCCGGAGGAGGACGTGCTCATCCATGAGGACCACCGGGAGGTGCTGGCGGCGCTGGGCACCCTGACCCGGCGCCAACGGGAGGTACTGGTGCTGCGCTACTGGTCGCATCTGACGGAGGCCGAGATCGCGGCGACGCTCGGTCTGTCGAGAGGGGCCGTCAAGTCCACGGCCAGCCGGGCCCTGGACGCGCTCGGCCGGCGTCTGGAGGGTCTGCGATGAACAACTCCCCCGTCGACGGATCCGTCCGGGAACCCGTCGAGGAACGGCTGCGCGCCGCCCTGGCCGCCCGCGCGAACGCCGTCGGACCGGCCGATCTGCGCCCCCTGCGCCCGCCGGTCGACGCGCTCAGGGCCCGCCGCCTGCCGCTGCGCGGCACCGTGGTGGGCTTGCTGGCCCTGGCGGCGGTGGCGGCCCTCGTCCTGTTCACCCTCCACGGCGGCGGGAGCCGCCCGGCACCCCCGGCCCACCATCCGCGGCCGACCGTCGGCACTCCCTCACCGATGCCGAGTTCCGCGTCGCCCACGCCCGTGGCGAGCCCTTCCGCCCCGGCTCCGCACCCGCGGTGAGCGCGATGGCGAATTGCACCCGTGCGCGCTCACCGGTCCGGCGTCGGCACCGCTAAGTTGGGCGGCATGAGCAACCTTGACCGCGCGCCCGAGCCGACCGTCTGCGGTGGCCGTGGATTCGTCGTCGCCGAACCCGTCCGCGAGCTGCTGAGCCCCCGCCAGGTCAAGCTGGGGGAATCGACCGAGGTGCGCAGGCTGCTGCCGAACCTCGGCCGCCGCATGATCGGCGCGTGGGCCTTCGTCGACCACTACGGCCCGGACGACATCGCCGACGAGCCCGGCATGCAGGTCCCGCCGCACCCCCACATCGGGTTGCAGACGGTCAGCTGGCTGCACGAGGGCGAGGTGCTGCACCGCGACTCCACCGGCAGCCTCCAGACGATCCGGCCCCGGCAGCTGGGCCTGATGACCGCGGGGCGCGCGATCAGCCACTCCGAGGAGAGCCCCCGCCCGCACGCCCGTCTGCTGCACGGCGCCCAGCTGTGGGTGGCGCTGCCCGACGCACACCGGTACACGGAGCCGAAGTTCGAGTTCCACGCCGAGCTGCCGACGGTCACCGCGCCGGGCCTGACCGACACGGTGCTCCTCGGCGACCTCGACGGCTCCGTCTCCCCCGGCACGGCCTACACCCCGATCGTCGGCGCCGACCTCGCCCTCGCCCGGGGCGCCGAGGTCCGGCTGCCCCTGGACCCCGACTTCGAGTACGACACGGTGCTCCTCGGCGACCTCGACGGCTCCGTCTCCCCCGGCACGGCCTACACCCCGATCGTCGGCGCCGACCTCGCCCTCGCCCGGGGCGCCGAGGTCCGGCTGCCCCTGGACCCCGACTTCGAGTACGGCGTCCTCGCGATGTCCGGCGAGGTCCATGTGGACGGCGTACCGGTGCTGCCCGGCTCGATGCTCTACCTCGGCTGCGGCCGCTCCGAACTCCCCCTGCGCGCCGAGTCCGACGCCGGGGTCATGCTCCTGGGCGGCGAGCCCTTCGCCGAGGAGCTGATCATGTGGTGGAACTTCGTCGCCCACTCCCAGGAAGAGATCGTACAGGCTCGCGAGGACTGGATGAAGGGGGTTCGTTTCGGCGAGGTGAAGGGCTACGACGGGGCTCCGCTGCGCGCACCGCAGCTGCCGGAGGTGCCGCTTAGAAGCCGTCGTCGTACCGATCACGGTGAGCATCGGTTCGATGGGTGCGCCTCGGGCGGGTGATCCTCACCGGGTGCGCGCATGAAAACAGGGCCTCCTGGTCAGCTCGGGATTGTCGAAGCCCGAAGCCCAGGAGGCCCTGGTGTCTCAGTCTTGCGCTGTCCTGCCCGCAGAGTCCAACTCGGTTCCCCGGTCGTGTGATTGCCTCGCTCACCAGTTCGGGAACGCGGCCGACCGTCCCGAACGTGCACGGACCTATCCCTCCGACATGACCGACGCCGAGTGGGCCCAAGTTCGGGTGTCGCTGCCCGTGCCGGGATGGCTGGAGGGCCGGGGCGGGCAGCCGGAGGGCTACTGCCACCGGCAGATGATCGACGCCGTGCGCTATGTAGTCGACAACGGGATCAAGTGGCGGGCGATGCCGGCCGACTTCCCCGCCTGGGACCGGGTCTACGCCTTCTGGCGCAGGTGGCGGGACAAGGGCTTCACGCGCGAACTGCACGACCGGCTCCGTGATCGCGTCCGCGAGGCCGCAGGACGCGACCGGGAGCCCACCGCGGGCATCATCGACGCACAGTCCGTGAAGGCCGCCGCCTCCGTGCCCGCCGCGAGCCGAGGCTTCGACGGCGGGAAGAAGGTCAACGGCCGCAAGCGACACATCGTGGTCGACACACTCGGGCTCCTGCTCGCCGTGATGGTCACCGCTGCCTCGGTCACCGACCGCGAGGCCGGGCAGACGGTGCTGGCCGCACTGCGCGAGCGGCACTGGCGGATCACCCTCGTGTGGGCGGACGGCGGCTACACCGGAAAACTCGTCGACCTCGCCCGAAGCGTCCTCGGCTTCGCGTTGACGGTGGTCAAGCGCACCGACGACGCTTCGGGCTTCGTCGTGCTCCCGAAGAGGTGGCTGGTCGAGCGGACGTTCGCGTGGCTGATGAGCTCACGCCGCCTGGCCCGTGACTACGAGGCCCGCACCGACAGTTCGGAGGCCATGATCTGGTGGTCGATGAGCATGGTCATGAGCCGACGCCTCGCCCGTCGACGCTGCTGAACATCCCCGGGCTCTCCTCGGTCAGCCAGCCTCGCGCGGCCAGGCGCTTGGTCTTCGACCGGACACCCTCGACCTTCGCGGGAACCGGTTCCAAGCCCAACGCCGAGGCGAGCTGCCGGCAGTCCACCGCCTCGTCCCGCTCCACGAGGATTTCCATGATGCGCCGGTAGTCCGGCGCGAGGATGGCGGCGTCGAGCCCTGCCCGCCACACCGGCACCACCGAGCCGGGCACCGCACCCGCGACCGGCACCGGCCGGTCGGCGTCGACATTCGGCGCCTGTCCGCGCTCATTCGGCTCCGCCAGGACCTGCCAGACCGTTTCACGGGCGATCACGAATCGCTGCCAGACGGCTTCCGCCTCCCGGAGTTCCGCCTGGAGATCCTCAACCCGCTGCCGGGCCGCACGCTCCCGCTCCTCCAACAGCCCCATCACCGACGGCATCAGGCACCTCCACCGAACAGACGACACGACACGTCATCCCTGCCGCAGAGACGCCGTCCTCACTCCCGACCAGCGGTAACTCAGCGATCACCTTCGGCACGACAACGGCTTCTTAGTGGCTCAACACATGCATTGCAGGATGGTCAGCAAGCGCGTCGCCGAGGACATCCACGAGCGCGGGCTGCTCGTTGGCGATCTGTTAGTGGGATCCTGAAAGATCATCAAGTGGCAGCGATATCAATATCGTTGTCCTCCGATGAACAATCGTGCCACTAGTGTTGTGGAGTCAACTGTGAACTGGTCCAGGAAGCTGGCGGGTACCGCCTTGGCCGCCCTGTCCGCCCTGCCGTTGTCCCTCGCAGGCGGAGTCCAGCCCGCGAGCGCTGACACCCGGGGTTCGTGCCCCTATCCGTACGTCTGCGTCTACAGCAACAACTCGGCCAGTGGCAGCCCTTCCGCCATGTACCGCGATATCACCAGCAACTACCAGACGGTCACCCCCCGCGACCCCTTCAGCATCATCAACACCCGAAACGATGACACCGTCTACGTCCTTTACGTCTACGGTGGCCAGATCACTTCCGACTGCCTGGCGCCCAACGGGGGCTTCTACAGCACCTCCAACACCACGATCGCCGGCATCCGCATCGACGACCGGTCGTACTGCTGACGCCGGAAAGCGCAGGGGGCCCGGAATCGCCAATCGCCGAGCCCTATCGATCGTCCTACCGAGCGCGACCGCCTCGGTCCAGCACCCTGCACGTCCTCTGGCGCCGCATCGGCACCCACGACATCCTCACCGGTCCTGAGCCGAGCTCGATGTCTGCTTGCCAACGGTCCAGACACCGGCGCAGGCTCAGCACCCGCTGACGGTGGTGCTGTTCGTGCTCGCTCCTGAGGGTGCGGGGGCCGGTCGTGCAATCGGGAAAACGACTACACGGCCGGCCGGTTCGGTTACCTGGCCAGCGTTACGGTGAACGGGGTGTTGGGGCACTGGTCGAGCTGGTCGGCCAAGGCCTCGTGCTCGCCCTCGTCGACGGTCAGGCCCCAGCGGGTCTTGTCTGCCACCCAGTCGGTCACGTACGTGCACCGGTAGCCGGAGGCAGCCAGGTGGTGGGGTCCTGGTCCCCTTTCGACCGGTTCGAGGCAGCCGACACCGCGATCAACGCGCGCTGGTCCCCGAGGTCGTTGGCGTAGGCCTCCCGCACGGCCGCGGTCCATGCGGAGGCGCCCGAGTCCCATGCCTCGGCGAGCGGGACCAGGTGGTCGATGTCCAGACCGCTCGGGCCGGAGATGTAGCGGTCGTCGTACGGCGAGTACCACTGCCCGCCCGTGAGCGTGCACTTCGCGCCCTGTACCGGGGCGACGACCGCCTCGGTCTTGAGGACCTCCGCGCGGGTGTTGCAGCCGTCGTGGTCGGCGTCGATCCAGTGCTTGAACTTGCTGCGCTCATAACCGCTGCGGTCCTCCGCCCTCACCGGCAGCTCGGCGAGAGCGTCACGGACCTGCAGGGTCACCGTCTGACCTGCAGTACGGGAGGGCGGTGCCGCCGTAGCCGTGTGGGCGGCGGCCGGGACGAGGATGGTGCTGAGGGCGGCGGCGTAGCGGCGCCGAGGCGGCGTTGACATCAATGAGTGCCGGGCATCTGCGATCGCAGGTGCGTACGCAACTCTGTACACGAAACCTCGCCCTCGCGCATCTATAGGTGCGTTAGGGTGGGGTTGCAGCCTTCGTTGCAGGCTCAGTAAAAGCATCGGGGCCCCCGTCCTTGGCCGACGAGAGCCCCGTGCCCGCGTTTGACGCCGTCGCCAGCTCAGGGCTATGGAGCTGGGGGCGGCGTCAGTGGTAGGGCCAGATCCACGTGTGGATCATCTGCCCCAGCCAGAACGCCGTGGCCGCTGTCGGAGCCATCCAGAGTCGGGTGCGCCGACGCACCCTCTTCCAGTTCACCGCCTTTGGCCGTTTGTGCTTGCCCATCGTGTCCCCTTCGGGGTAGTGGGACCGGCGTCTTGGCTGCCGAGCCCCGGGCCCGAGGACCCGCCAGGCGCGGCCCCTCCGAAGGTTCGCTCTGGGAAGCACTGAACAACCTACACGGTGTCAGAGACAGCCACGGGCCGTTGAGGGATGGCAAGTTGACCTCGGCATCACACAAGGCCAGCTACGCCGTCAGCACAGCGTTACCCGGCCGGGCGGCCGGGTAACGGGCTGGTCGCATGCAAAGCGTGAACATGCCCATCTTTGGCTCTTCTTCATCGAGATCCCAACAGGCAGGGCGGCCGGACGGCCGGGTAACCCGGTGTGCACAAGGTCCACGATTATCCAAACTCATGATGCTCGTCACACTCTTCTCATGGCCCCTGCGCACACGGATGTTCCTCGGCCTACGGGACAGCGGGGAGGACCCCTATGAGACGGTCCAGCCGCATGTAGAGCGCAGGCCCGGGGGAGGCGTTGGAGACAGAGTTGGGCGCCCGTCTCCAGCCGTTCCAGGACCGCTACGACCAGGCCGTGGCGCAGGGCGACACGGACGGGCTCGCCGGGCTCTGTGGGGGCAAGCACGGCCGCTGGGGGCGGATCTGCGTGCTGCCCGACGGGCACGAGACCTCGATGGAGGAACCGCACTGGGGCCGCGACGGCGAGGGCCGGCCGATCGCGTGGGTGGGCAGCGCCCCCGACGACTGGTGAGCGGCGGCGAGAGACGCGACAGGACCCCGGGGCGCAGGGCGGCCCGGGGTCCTTCGCTGTCCGGGGCCAGCGGCACCGGTCCCAGGCCCTACACGCACTGGGGTGCGATGTCCGAGGGCTCTGAGCTGCGGCATCGCACTGGAGTGCGTGTAGGGCCTGGGACCCTCAAGGCGCTCCCCCGGCTGTACCAGTGGGGAGTCGGGAGTAGGTCGTGGTTCCCGGCAGGGAGAGCTGAACCATCTGACTTGGCTTGGTGACGGACTTTGAAGGTGCGGCCATTGTGAAGTCCGTCCTCTGCCGCGAGGATGCCCCAGCTCCACTGCGCGCGAGGGGATTCGGCGGCTCGGGCCAGGGCCGCGCGGATCATCTCGTGGGCTTGGTCGAGGGTGAGGGGCTTGCCAGTGGTGTGCCGGATGGAGGCTCCGCTGTAGATGCGGGCGAGGTCGGGTGCGTCGTCGGGGGCCAGGGCGCGCAGAGTCACCATGCGGCGGGGTCAGCTCCTTCGCGGTCGGACGGTCGGCGGTTCAGTGCATGCGAAGCGCGAGAAGCGCCATGCCAGCGGTGGCGGCGCGGTGTTGGTAGGCGCGGAGGTCGGGGGCGCCGGGGGGCGCGGGCTTACGGGCGTTGCGGTGCCAGTGCCCGGTGAGCGCAGCCAGGAACGCCGTAGTGGTGTCCGGGCTGATGGCGGTGGCGGGGTGGTCGCAGAGCAGGCGGGCGATGTCTGCGGGCGCGTGTCCGGCGAGGACGAGTTGGGGTGCGAGGGAGGCGGCGTCGATGCAGGCCGGACCGGTGGTGGCGTGGGCCCAGTCGACGAAGGTCACCCCGCGGTCGTGGTCGCGGACCATGTTGTCGGCGCGGAGGTCGCCGTGGACGATGCGGTCGCCGTGAGCGAGAGCGGGCCAGGCGGCCTCGAGCTCGGCGAGTTCGAGCAGCCGGTGGCGTACGTCGGGGTTCAGGTCGCCCGGCGGGTTCGCGAGCAGGACGTTCCAGCCGTGGAGGCCGGCCGCGCCGGAGGGCGTGCCGACGACCGCCGTTGTGTAGGCAGTCGGGGCGGGGTTGGAGGTGAGCTTGTCGAGCAGGGCCCAGGTCTGCCCGGCGTCGGACGAGGCCGGGGAGAGGTCGGGGTGCGGTCCGTCCAGGTGGGCGATGACGACGGCGGTCCAGTCGGCGGCGCGGTGGAGCCCCAGGAGCTCGGGGGCCGGGGCGCCGGGAGGCAGTACGTCCAGGATGTTGGCTTCGTGGACGTTGGCGTCGGTCAGCGGGTCGTCGTCGGGAGCGGCCTTGACGAAGACCCGTCGGCCGCTGGCGAGGGTCAGGGCTGCGGCGAGCTGGTGGCCGAAGCCGCCCGCCGGGGTGGCGGCGTCCACGACGGTGGAGCCGAGGGCGGTTTCGAGGCGGGTCCGCAGCGGGGTGGGGACGTCTGTCCATTTCAGACGGCCGACGGGGGGAAGCGAAGACATGGAGGCGACTCACAGGTGGGTGGCGGTCAGGGCGCGGGGGTGAGCGCCGGCCCGGACCGTGTGAGGTGGTGCCTCAGTGGTCCCGGCCGGCGCTTGGCGCCTGTCGCCGCATCACGCGCATGCCTTGAGTCCCTCAACCGTCGGGAAGGGCACCCGTCTTGGGTGCCCTTCCACTGTAGCGGGGCGGGTGGGTCAGGTCGTGGGGATTGGGGTCAGGTGATGCAGGAGGGACGGTCCGATGCGGGTGGGGTCAGGCAGGAGGTGGTGGGCTCCGGCCGTGTGGAGGGCGGCGGGCGGGTGCCAGCCCCAGGTTGCGCCGAACGCGAGGACACCGGCGGCGCGCGCGGCGCTCATGTCGCCGGGGCTGTCCCCGACGAATACCGCCTGCTCGGGCCGGACGCCGACCCGGACCAGGGCGGCGTGCAGACCGTCGGGGGCCGGTTTCGCGGGTGCGTCCTGTCGGGTGATCACGACGTCCAGCAGGTCCGTGAGAGCAGGTGGCAGGTACCAGGGCAGGCGGTCGCGGTCCTGGAGGGTGACGACCCCGAGCGCGACGTTGACGGCGCGCAGGGCCAGCAGCCCGGTGAGCACACCGGCGAACGCGGTGGGCAGTGCGGCGGCGAGTGCGCCGTCCCACCACCGGCTGCAGGCGTCGTCCGGGTCGGCGACCCCCAGAAGGGACAGGACCTCAGTGCGGGGGCGGCGCAGGGCGCCGGGCGGGAGATCCGCCGGGGTGGTGCGGTGGCCGGTCGCACACGTCGCGACCGCCGCCAGGGCGGCGCGCACGGCCGGGCCGCTGTCGAGGAGGACGCCGTCGAGGTCGAAGAGCGCTGCTTGCCGGGTCACCGGGCACTTCCCGGATCGGTGAGCAGCGCGGCCAGGGTCATCCGGTGCTCGGTGAGCAGGGTGGTGGCCCCGGCGTCGCGGTTGAGGACGCAGAGCGCGGTGGTGACGCGGGCGCCCGCGATCTGTAGCAGCCGGGCGCCGCGCAGGAGACTGGCCCCGCTGCGGGCGGTGTCGTCAATCAGGACGGTGCGGCGGCCCTCCAGGCCGGCGCCCTCGATCTGCCGCCATGTCCCGTGCTCCTTCGGCGCGGCCCGTACGTAGGCCGCGGGCAGCCCGGTGTGCAGGGACACTGCGGTCACGAGCGGGATCGCCGCGAGCGCCGGCCCGGCCACCACCTCGGTGTCCGAGGGCAGCAGGGCGGCGAGCGCGGCCGCGGTCTCCCGGAGCAGCAGCGGGTCGGCGGCCAGCTGGTAGGGGTCGAAGTAGGAGTCGAGGGTGCGCCCGTCGGGGAGCTGGTAGGGGCCGGGCCGGAACGCGGCACCGATCCGGTCCGTGAGGACGGCGGACGTCGTCGGGGCCGTCATCGCGAGCTCCCGGAAGTGAGGGCACTCAGGTCCTTCTCCAGCGCGGCGGCGTCGGGAAGGTCGGCGAGGAACCCCAACGGCCGGGTCGGCCCTTCCACCAGCCACTGCTCCGCACGGAGGAAGGTGCCGAGGCGGCAGGCGGCCGGGCCCAGCAGCCGCACGGGGACGGGGCGGATCGTCGTCGCGTAGTACAGGGCCGCGGTCACCTCGTGCAGCGTGCCGACCCCGCCGCCCATCACCACGACCAGGTCCACGTCGTCGAGGTACGCGTGCAGGCGCATCCCCATCGTCGGCGCGTACACGGCGTCGGTGACGTGCGGGTTGAACGGTCCCCAGTCCTGGTCGGCCAGGGTGACCGCGGTGACCGGTACCCCGTGGCGGGCGGCGCCCTGAGCAGCGGCTTCCATCAGGCCGTTGTAGCCGCCGTGCCGCAGCCCGTACCTGGCCGCGCCCAGGGCGTCCCCGGCGGCCAGGGCGAGGTGCTGTTCGCCGGGGCGGGCGACGACGCCGGCGAACAGCGCCGCGGTGCGCGCGGGATGGGTCATGACTGTCCCTCCTGGTTCTGATAGGCGCGATAGGCGGTGATCTCGTCCGACAGGGCGGCGACCGCGTGCGGGGCAACCCGCCCGGTCAGGCGCACGATCCGCTCCAGCGCTTGGTCCGCCTGCGCGACGGTGGGTACGGGAGGGCCGCTCAGGGCGTCGGTCAGCTCTGCCAGGCAGTCGCGACCGATCGTCGTGCGACCCACTTCGTCGGGCAGGTGGTACCAGCCGTGGTGACGGGAGTGCGGGACCAGGGCGGTGCGGATCATGTCCCGGCACGTGGCGTGCAGCTGGTGCAGGAGCCCGTAGGCGATGTACTCCTGGCCGCGTAGGACGCGTTTGCGGAGCATCGCGTGCAGGACCATCGCCTGCACCAGCAGCGTCGAGCAGTCCGCCGGCGCTGCCGCCGTACGGGCGAGCTCCGTGGCCGTCTCCGCCCGGGTCGCCGCGTTCCCGTCCGGGTGGGGGCCGGTGTCGGTGCGGGTCTCCTGCCAGAGGAGGCGCGGGCCTATCCGGCGGCGCAGCGCGTCCACGGCGCTGTCCGGGCAGAGGTAGAGGTCGAGCTGGAGCAGGTGCCCGTCGTGCGGGAGCAGATAGACGAAGCCCGCGCCGCCCAGGTCGCCGACGATGGTGTCGCGCCAGCCGGGCAGCAGTGCGCCGAACTCGGTGGACATCACCGCGTCCAAACTGGCCATCAGTGTCAGCAGGCGGTCGTCCCGTACGGCGACGACCAGGTCGACGTCGGACAGCCGGTCCGCCGTGCCGGTCGCCAGGGAGCCCCGCACGAGCAGCTGCGTCACCGCCGGAACATCGGAGAGCATCTGCACCAGATCGGCCAGCACCGTCAGCTGCGGGGGCCGGTGGGCGTAAGCCAGTTCCTCCAGCGGCGACAGCGGCGCCGGGGGTGTTGCCGTAGTCATTCGGCGTTCCTTCCTGCGGGAGAACAGGTGCGGGTCAGCGGGCGAGCAGGTGCTGCTTGGCCTCCTTCCATCGGGTGGCGTCCGTGTCGGCCCCGCGGTTCGTGTGGAGTTCGGTGATCAGGTCGTAGGCCCCGCCCTCGGGGAGCGCGTAGGCGTAGTACGCCCGCAGCAGGACCTGCTCAGCGGAGGCGAGGAACCCGAGCGAGGCCAGTTCCGCGGCCTGCTTCATCAGCCGGCTGCGGTCGGCGGCCGTCAGCACCGGCAGCCGGACGGCGTCGCCCGTGCGCAGGTGCGGGTGGGCGGCGAGCTCCCGGTAGGCGTCGTCGGTGTAGACGTCGGCGATCAGGTGCAGCCGGGCCGGGCCGGTGGCATTGCGGACCCCGTGGGCGCGGGACGGCGTGAGCCGCCACAGGGAGCCGGCTCCCATGTGCACCCGGGCCCCTGCCGTAACGAGGGCCGCCGACGGGTTGGTGACGAGCGGGATGTGCAGACGGTGCCGGCCGCGCTCGTTCAGCTCCGCGTAGTCGCGGTGCTCCCACAGGTAGGAGTGCGGCTCCAGGCGGGCGAGACGTACGTACATGAAGTCCAGTCCCAGCCCCGCCAGGAACCCCTTGGTAACGGGCATGCGGTCCAGGAGGGTTGTCGGGCCAGGCCGGCCATCACCGATCAGGACGTCGTGCGGGTCCCCGTCGACGGAGTGGTTCATCAGCGAGGCGGTCCACCAGCCTCCGGACTGGTACTCCCCGTAGGCGACCTTCCCCCGCGTCGGCGCCCCGAGCGCTTCCGCCCGCATCCGCTCCACCAGTGTCTCGTCCAGGTCGGCCAGCCGGGCCACCTGCTCCAGCAGCTCCGGCCCCGGACTGTCCGTCTCGGTGGCTGCCGTCGTGGCGAACGTCATCGTCCCCATGCGTCTCTCCCGACACCTCGGTCCTGCGGCGGCCCGGCCGGGCCGCTGGGACTCACCACACCGCGCCCGCCGCCCAGGGCACAGAGCGGCGGCGTTGCGGCCGGTTGCCGCCGGTTGCGGTGAGTTGCGGTCCGGTCCCGGTGCCCTTCCCACGCCTCTGCGTTGCCGGAAGACTGGTGGCCCGTGTGCTCGCGAAAGGGATGCCGCCGTGACCGTGGACACCACCGCCGAACAGCACCCACTCGCCTACCTGCTCTCACAGCGCGGGATGAGTAACGAGGCGTACCTGTTCCGGGTGGCCGCGCAGCACCGGCGTATGGGGTACGGGCAGATGGGGCACCGTAAGGAGAAGGCGTCGCGGTGGGTCAGCGGCGAGAACGCGCCCACCCTGCGCACCCAGTTCGCCATGGCCGCGCTGGAGAAGATCCCGCCCGAAGCCGTACTCGCGCACGGGTGGCCGGGCTGGCTCTTGCTCGCCGTGCCCGACGACCACGCCGTTCTCACCGCCCCGTGGACCACCACGGCGACCGTGCACGCACTGGAGATCGCAGGAGGTCCGGTGGACCGCAGGAAGTTCCTGATCACCACATCCGTCACCCTCACTGGCACCGTCGCCCAGTGGTCCGGTGCCGCCCCCGCGGGCGCCGCCTCCACCGGCGGCCGCCGTATCGACGACAGCACCCCCGACCGGTTCGAACGCCGCCTGGAAGAACTGCGACACCTTGACGACGAGCTGGGCTCCGGCGAGGTATACGCCGCCGCTCGCGCCGAACTACGGCTCATCCTCAGCGCGCTCAAGGACGCCTCCTACAGCGAGCGCGTCGGGCGCCGGCTATTCGGCGCGGCAGCCGAGGCTTCCCGGTCGGCCGGCTGGACGGCGTACGACAGCGGCCGGATCGCCGCAGCCGAACGTCACTACGTCACCGCCATGCGGGCCGCCGCGAGCGCCGACGACCCGGTCGTGGGCGCGAACGCACTTGCGTTCTGGGCCATCCAGCAGTACTCCACCGGCAACCCGCGCGGCGCGGTCGACCTCATCGACGCCGCCCTGGCCCAGGCCCCGCGCATCGGCTCCGCCCGCATGACCGCCATGCTCCACGCCCGAGCCTGCCGGGCCCACGCGCACGCCGGCGACGCCCGCGCCGCCGACCGCTCCGCCAACGCCGCCCTGGACACCTACACGAACGCCGGCCCGATGGAAGCGGACCCGGCCTGCGTCTACTGGTTCAACCTCGGCGAAACCCATCAGCTCCTTGGCAGCTCCGCCCTCAACCTCGGCAACCCCCGCCAAGCCCTCAAGCACTTCCAGGACGCCTCCACCGCCCACCACAGTGACGGCGAGGCGTACAACGGGGACGCCTTCCCGCGCGGGCACGCCATCTACCTCGCACGCCTCGCCGAAGCCCACCTCGCCCTCGGCGACATCGACGCAGCCATCGACACCGCGCACACCGCCGTCGCCCGCATGGGCGGCGTCACCTCCGCACGCGGCACCAACACCCTGAACGACCTCCGGCAGAAACTCAGCCGCCGCCGCGGCGTACCCGTCGTCGCCGACTTCCTCAACTACACCGCCGACTAACGGCGTGAGCAACATCTCGGGCCGTGGGGCTACGTGGTGGCCGGGACGGGTTCGCTGAGGCGGTCCGGACGGCTCCCCGGCCTCGGGCGAGTTGGCGCAGCTCGGAGCGCACCGTCGGTACCGAGGGGGCACTCGGCTCTCTCCGCTCAAGCATCGCAACCTCAACGTGTTCGGCCGTTACAGCTTCACCGCCTCGACCCCAGCCGCTGGCGCCCTGCGCCCCCTGCGCGACCCGGACGCACGAGAACTGGACGAGGACGACGGCACTTCGGATTGACCGGTTTGTGGGAGCACCCTCGTTCTCGTTCCTGCGGGGTGGCGATTGTGATCGGGGATGGTCAGTGTCCGGCGATGAGGCGGGGCAGGTCTTCCAGAGCGCTCGTCAGGCGGTCGGGGGACAGACCGCCGCCCTGGGCGAGGTGCGGGGAGCCGCCACCGCGGCCGTTCATGAGACGCTTGACCAGGTCCGAGGCGCTCAGTCCGGTGTCGTGCGCGGCTTGATTCACGGCGATGACGACGGTGCCAGTGGGCAAGGCGACGGCGACCGTCCCAGGGGCGGCCGGCAGGCGGTCGAGGACGGCGGTGGCCAGGGCACGGGCGTCGTCCGTGCTGCCCTGCGTGGTGGTGGTGACGACCTGGACGCCGTTAGCGTCCACGGCCGCGCTGGCGAGTTCGCCCGCGCGGGCATGGGTGGTCTGCTGCTTGAGTCGGGTGTTTTCCCGGTCGGCGGCTTTGAGCCGGTCCAGCAGACTTGCGATCTTCTCCGGCAGTTCCGTGCGTGGTGCGCCGAGCTGTTCGGCGATCCGGGTCACGAGGTCGCGTTCACGGGCGAGGTAGGCGAATCCTTCGATGCCGACCGCGGCCTCCAGCCGGCGCATTCCGGCGCCGACGGAGCCTTCCGAGGTGACGGCGACGGTGCCGATCTGGGAGGCGTGCTCGACGTGGGTGCCGCCGCACAGCTCGCGCGACCAGGCCCCGCCGATTTCCACGACGCGGACCTTTTCCCCGTAGGTCTCGTCGAACAGGGCGAGCGCTCCGAGTTCCTTGGCCTCGGGCAGGGTCATCCACCGCACTGCGACGGACAGGTCGCGGCGCAGGGCGCGGTTGGCGACGTCCTCGACCTCGCTGCGGACCGTGGCTCCCAGGGCGCGGCGCCAAGGGAAGTCCAGGCGGAGGTAGCCGGGCCGGTTGTAGGAGCCAGCCTGCAAGGCGGTCGGGCCGAGGACCTCGCGCAGGGCCGCGTGCAGGACGTGGGTACCGGAGTGAGCCTGGCGTGCACCGAGCCGCCATTCCGCGTCCACCGCGGCGACCACCGCGTCGCCGAGGGCGAGTTCTCCGGCGGTGATACGGACCTGGTGGACGACCAGACCGGGCAGTGGCCGCTGTACATCGAGCACTTCGGCTTCTCCCGAGGCGGCGGTCAGGCGCCCGGCGTCACTGTCCTGGCCGCCGGACTCGGCGTAGAACGGTGTGCGGTCCAGGACGACGCTGAAGATTTCGCCCTCCCGTGCGACCTGCACTCGGCCGGAAGTACCGAGGACAGCAAGGATGCGGGATTCGGTGGTCAGGGTTTCCCAGGCCCGCCAGTTGGTCGTGCCGTGCTCGTCCAGGACGGCCCGCAGGGTGCTGGTATCGAGGGCTCCGCCGGACTTGCGGGTGCGCGCGTCGGCCCTGGCTCGTTCGCGCTGTTCGTTCATCAGCGCGGTGAAGCCGTCCCGGTCGACCTCAACGCCCTGTTCGGCGGCCATCTCCAGGGTGAGGTCGATGGGGAAGCCGTAGGTGTCGTGCAGGAGGAACGCCTGGGCGCCAGGCAGGGTCCGGCCACCGCTGGCTTTGACTGTGGTGACGGCGGTGTCCAGGACGGTGGTGCCCTGCTTGAGGGTGGCCCGGAAGGCGTCCTCCTCGCCGTACGCCTGGTCCGAGATCCGGGCGAAGACCTCGGTGACCTCCGGGTAGCTGGGCGCCATGCAGTCGCGGGCCACGGGCAGCAGCTCGGGCAGGGCCGGGTCGCCGTAGCCGAGCTGGCGCATGGAGCGCACTGCGCGGCGCAGGATGCGGCGCAGGACGTAGCCGCGGCCCTCGTTGCCGGGTGCCGTCCCGTCGCCAAGGAGCATCAGGGCCGTGCGGACGTGGTCGGCCACGACCCGCAGGCGCACGTCGGCCTGGGCATCGGCCCCGTACCGGATGCCGGCGAGGTCGGCGGCGTGGTCGAGGACGGGGCGCATCTCGTCGATCTCGTAGAGGTTGTCCACGCCCTGGAGGAGGGTGGCCATGCGTTCCAGGCCCATGCCGGTGTCGATGTTGCGGCGCGGTAGCTCCCTGAGGATGGGGTAGCCGGACTTGCCGGGGCCCTCGCCGCGCTCGTACTGCATGAAGACCAGGTTCCAGAACTCCATGTACCGGTCCTCGTCGATGGCTGGCCCGCCTTCCCGGCCGAGCGCTGGGCCGCGGTCGTAGTACAACTCCGAGCACGGGCCGCAGGGGCCGGGCACGCCCATGGACCAGAAGTTGTCCTCGTCGCCGCGGGCCACGATCCGCTCGTCGGGCAGGCCGGCGACCTGCCGCCAGATGCCGCGGGCGTCGGTGTCGGAGTGGTGCACGGTCACCCAGATCTTGTCCGGGTCCAGCCCGTAGCCGCCCTCGGCCCGAGAGCGGGTGGACAGGTCCCAGGCGTAGGTGATGGCCTCCTCCTTGAAGTAGTCCCCGAAGGAGAAGTTGCCGTTCATCTGGAAGAACGAGCCGTGCCGGGTGGTCTTGCCGACCTCCTCGATGTCTAGGGTCCGCACGCACTTCTGCACACTGGTCGCCCGCTGCCACGGCGGTGCGGCTTCACCGGTGAAGTACGGCTTGAAGGGCACCATGCCCGCGTTGACGAACAGCAGCGTCGGGTCGGGTGTGGGGAGTGGCGCGCTGGGGACCACGGTGTGGCCGCGGGCGGCGAAGTGGTCGAGGAAGCGGCTGCGGATGTCTGCGGTGAGCACGAGCGTTCCTTCGGTTCGGTCACAGGGGGCGGGCGGCGGCCTTGGCCGGGTGCCCGGGTCCGAGGAAGACCGCGCTACCGGTCCCCTCGGGAGCGGGGTGGGTGGCCTGGGTCCAGCCCAGACGTATGTAGAAGGCAACGGCGGCACAGGCGTGGGCGGAAGTCAGCAGCCAGCACCGGCCGTCGGGCGCATCCTCGGTGACCGCGTCCAGAAGGGCGGCACCCGCACCCCGACCGCGGGCAGCGGTGGCGTCGGCGAGTTCGTCGACCTCCCGCCCTCCCAGCCATCGCGCCGTACGCTCCGGCCCGAGGGCGAGTGCCGCTTGCGGGTAGCAACGGCCGGAAGGAAAGGGGTCGGGTGTCATCCAGGCGGTGGCCAGCCCGACCAAGGCGCCGTCCCGGACCGCGTCGGCAGCCGTGAACCCGGGCCGTGCGACGTCGTCGGCCAGCCGCCGCAGGAACCGGCCCGAGGCCGAGGAGTCCTCCCTCCAAGGTGGCCCGGTGAGCGCCTGCGCGTAGACGCGACGTACCTCGCCCTCCCGGGCCAAGAGCTCGGCGCCCGGCAGTCGGTGCACAACGACGCCGCTCATGCGACCCGCGCGGGTCCCGCGGCCGGATGCAAAGCCGCGTACTCCAGCGGTGCCGACGGGTCGATCGACACATCCAGCTGCGCCGGATCGGCACCGGCCCGCACCAGGAGGTCGCCGACGGCGGCGATCATCGCCCCGTTGTCGGTGCACAACGTCAGCGGCGGCACCCGCAGCTCCACCCCGGCGGCCTCGCACCGCTCCTCGGCCAGGGCCCTCACACGTGAGTTCGCCGCAACACCGCCGACTACGACAAGGGTGCGCACCTCGTATCGGCGACAAGCTGCCAGCGCCTTGCGGGTCAGGACATCGGCGACGGCCTCCTGGAGGGAGGCAGCGCCGTCGGCCAGGGGCAGTTCCTCGCCGCGCCGGTGGTGCTGCTCGGCCCAGCGAGCTGCCGCCGTCTTCAGCCCGGAGAAGGAGAATCCGTACGGGTTCTCCTTGGAACCCAGCAGCGGGCGGGGGAAAGCCACCGCGCAGGGGTCGCCCCCACGGGCGGCGCGGTCGATGGCCGGCCCGCCCGGATAGGGCAGGCCGAAGACACGGGCGACCTTGTCGAAGCACTCGCCGGCAGCGTCGTCGATGGTGTCGCCCAGGTGCAGGATCGGATCACGGACAAGATCCCGCACTAGCAGCAGTGAGGTGTGGCCGCCGGAGACGATCAGCACCATGCACGGGTCGGGCAGCGGCCCGTGCTCCAGCGTGTCGGCCGCAACATGACCAGCCAGGTGGTGTACCCCGTACAGCGGGACTCCTGCGGCATAGGCCAGCGCCTGCGCTCCCGATAGTCCGACCTGGAGCGCGCCGGAGAGACCGGGCCCGGTGGTCACCGCCACGGCGTCGATGTCCCCCAAGCCGATCCCCGCCTGCCCCAGGGCCTCCTTCACCACGGGGCTGAACGCCTGGAGATGGGCACGGGAAGCGATCTCGGGGACCACACCCCCGAAACGGGCGTGCTCGTCCATGCTCGACGCCACCACGTGCGCCAGCAGCCGACCGTCGGAGACGATCCCGGCCCCGGTCTCGTCGCACGACGACTCGATGCCCAGCACCACCGGAGCAACCACAGCGATCCTCTCTCGCACATCAAACGTTCTTGCAAACTATGTGCAATAAGTATCCCGCAGCCGCAGAAGCCGGTCGCGCCGCCCTTCTCGCAAATGTTCGTTTCTCAGCCCCGGGCAGGACTCTGGAGGCCGGTGCCCACGCCGAGGTCCGCCGATTCCGTGCCGACCGTACCTACACCCAGCGCCGTGCCCGCCCGTGCTTCTCCTCCGCGCTACGACCGGACGAAGTGGGCGGCAAGAAGATCGGCGTACAGCGGGGCAACACCTTCCACCTTTTCGAAGGAGGTCCTGGCGCGTCAGGGCGCGGCTGTCGTCTCCTACGGGACCCACAACGAGATCTACCTGGATCTCCAGGCCGGCAGGCTCGATCTCTTCTCGACGACGTCGCTGCGGCTCGCCCCGCGCAGATGGTGCCGGTGGGCCCGCAGCTCACCGACGCGAGGCACTTCGGCCAGGGCCAGGCCGTCGCCGTCCAGAAAGGCGATGCGCGGCTGGGCAAGTTCAACGATGCGCTGGTCGCGCTTCGCGCGGACGGCACTCTGGAGGCCCTGGCCAAGAAGCACTTCGCCTGACCTGGGTCGGGGCCCGACCGTTGATGCGGGCCCCGTTCCGGCGGACCGGCGTGTCAGCAGCTGGCGGAGAACTCCTCCAGCTGGTCGGCCAGTGCCTGGTCCGGGTGATGGAACTCGCCGTTGGCGTCCTCGACTTTGAGGCGCTCCACTGCTTCGCGCAGAGCTTGCGGATGGCGGACCCGTGGCTGGACGGGCCAGGTGGGGCGGCGGGCGAAGGCGATGTCGAGGTCGAGGACGATGTCGTAATCCAGGTCGAGGGCCTGGCACATCCAGTGGTCGGCGTCCCGGAGTTCACCGCGGCGCAGGTGGAACAGGTGCAGGCAGTAGGCGGCCGTGGCGTGGCCGGCTCCGGCGGCGTACTGCCACCACCACAGCGCCCCTTCCGGCTTCTTCGCGAGGTTGAGCAGGCAGCCGAAGTGCAGGGCGCCGTCGATGTCGACCAGGTCGTCCGCGATCCTGGCCAGGTGCTCGGCGGCCTCGTCGCTGCGCAGGAGGCGCACGGACAGGGCCTTCAAGGTCGCCTCGGCGGCATCGAGGCGGGTGGGATGGTGACCTTGGGGCGCGGGCTGGGCGCCGAACATGAGGGCGGCGGTGACGTCACGGACGATCTCCTGTCTCAGGTCGTCGAGTTCGTCGTCGGTGACCGTGTCGGGGATGGCCGCCTGGTCGAGGATCCTGTCGATGTGGCGCGGCACGTCTACTCCTTCTCCTCGTCGTCGCCCAGTTTGATGCCGAGTTCGGTGGCGATCCGCCGGCGGGCCACACGCCAGTGCGTGCGTACGGTGCCCACGTGGATGCCCATGATCTCGGCGACCTTTTTCGGCGGGTAGCCCAGGACAAATTGCATGATCACCACGTCGAACTGACGCTCGGGCAGCACGGCGATGGCGGTGTAGAGGCCGATCGGGGACTCCAGGTCCGCCATCTGGGAGCGCATGGCTGACAGGGTGGCACGCACCGCCTCGTAGATGGCGGTGGTTCAGTCGTTTGTTGACGCAGTCCTGGAGCGGCCGTCGGCGGTCGGCGCGATCGTCATGCGGGCGTGCGTCTCCACGCGGAGTTTGAGCGCCCGCCACGCGTACGCCTCGGGGCCGCCCTCCTCCAGGAGGACCGCCTTCCAGTTCAGGGCCAGGTGGGTGTAGAGGCTGCGCACGACGGCCTTGGCGGCTTTCTCGCTGCCCAGCATGGTGGCGGCGTAGCGCAGCTGCGGCCGAGCGTACTGGCGGTAGAAGGCGTCCAGGGTCGTGGGCATCTCGTAGTGGATGCCGTGCAAGGCGTTGAGGTCCTCGAACGAGGTGGGCAGGGTATGGGCGTCGCTGTCCTCGCTCATGAGTCAGGCCCCCGTGTCCCGGGCGGCAACCGTGGTGGTGGGCGCGCTCACGGCAGTGCGGCCCTGCTGGAGGTGGCGCGGTTCAGCGACGCCGACCGGGGCGCCAGCGGGCGGCAGGCGGCGCGCCCCCGTGCGGAGGCCGGGGAGGAAGACGCGGACCGGGGTGATCACCGCCGTCGGCGCGAACAGTTCGTTGTGGGACACGGGCCTTCTGGTCCTTCCTACCGAGCAGCGTCAACCCGCCCGTGGGCAGGGCGGATTGCGCTGGAGGACACCGCGGTGGGTCCTCGGGCGGCAGCATTTCGGATCAGAGGGCCCAAACGCGCAGCGCTCACCCGATCTTTTTCTGACCCAAGGTGATCGCGCGTGTGCGCACAGAAATTAACCCGCCAGTAGATTACCGTTCGTACACGTACCGTGACCAGCGCGAACGCCCTTCGGACGGAAGCGCAAGGGGCTACGGAAAACGCCATGAACTGCCGAGCCGACGATCACTCTTGTGGTCGACGTCACATCCCCAAATCGTTTCGCCATCCGGACAGCAGGCCCCACCACGAGCAGGTCGCGCCACCAAGGGCTCGACGGTACGAGGGAAGACGTAGACCGTGAGGCGACCAGCGAGGTCAGCGAGCAGCGCCGTCGGCGGAGGACGCCTCGGCCGCCCGGCAGGCCCGGCAGATGACCTCGACCCCGGGCCCGTAGCGGCGGCTCAGGCCCTGGCAGCGAGGGCAGTAGCCGACCTGCGCCGGTGAGCAACCCAGCAGCTGCGCTGTGGCGGCCGGGTCGATGCGCCGCGGCGTGCCGTCCACGTCTTCGACTGTAGGCCCGCTGTCCCGCTGCGCCAGGTCAGCCACGGTGCGCTCCTCACTCAAGGTCGACTCCCAGCCTGTTCTCCGGTCGGCAGATCAGGCACGGCTCGGCCCCGATCACCGGATCCGTGAGCACCATGCGGGCCTGCTTCGCGCTGATCGCGGACGGCGTCCGGCGCCCCTGCCGGATCGTGCAGCCACCGACGTGGACGATGACTGGCAGCGGATCCGTCGGCCCGAACTTCGACTCCATCAGGTATTCGGCCGACGGCGGCTGCCGCTGGGGTCCGGTCCGCCCTGCCGGGTGCTCCCGGCTGGGGGACGACGAGGACGCACGCGCGAGGGCGTTGCGGCATCCCGGATGCCATGCCGCTTTGAGGTCTCTCGTGACGTCAGGGAAGCGGCGGTGAGGCGACCCGACACAACTCTTGTCAAATTCTTACCGATTGCTCCGCTTTTTCTTCCATGCCTTGGAAAAATCTTGAACCGGCCGAGGGGAACCCCCTTACGGCATCGCGGCATCCGCCACATGCGGATCTAGGGTTACAGAAGCCCCATCAGGACGCTCATAGCCGAGTACTCTATCGACTTACCTTTTATTATTCTTTACTAAATCAAGTCCCTTACTTGACTAATCTCTTCGCATCCCATGGGTTTATTGCGAACCTTCAGTGAAGATCAGTTCGTTTCTGATGCTCCGCGTTGCGGAGTGTCAAGGGAGGGAGCTGATCGTGCGTCACAGACCTGTGGCCCAAGACAGAACGAGAAGGGGCTGGTCGCGCCACGCGCGACGGCTAAGACAGATCGCTATCGGTGTGGTGATGCTGTTCGCGGCCGAGGCCGCCCTGGTGTCGCAGAACACCGGCATCGCGTTCGCCACGCCGCCATCCGGTAGGTCGGCGGAGTCCGCTCAGTCGGACGCCACCAAGGCGTCAGGTCCTGCGCGGGCGCAGGAAGAGGCGTCTGCGGTGCTGATGGCACGTCTGCAGGACCGGAAGATAGAGGTGTTGTCCGCTCGGGCGACGGATTCGACGACGTATGCGCTGCCCAGCGGTGAGTTGGAGACGGAGGCGTACGCGGGTCCGGTGCGAGTGAAGCAGGACGGCGTGTGGAAGGACATCGACACGTCGCTGTCCGACACTGGCTCCGACCTCACGCCAGCCGCAGCGGCTGCTGACGTCGCTGTCTCCGACGGTGGTGACACGGATCTGGCGTCGGTGACCAAGGGCAAGGAGTCCTTCGGCCTGGGCTGGGAGGACAAGCTGCCGACCCCGACGGTCAAGGACAGCACCGCCTTCTACGACTTGGGCAGTGGCCAGACCCTGTCCGTCACGGCGCTAGCGCAGGGTTTCTCGGAGAACGTCAAGCTGACCGAGCGGCCTGACAGCGGCGTGGTGTCGTACCGGATTCCGCTGAACCTGGACGGGCTGAAGCTGTCCCAGGCCGACTCCGGGCACCTGCTGCTGAAGAACAGCGGCGGTGACCTGATGGCCGAGGCGCCGGCCCCGATGATGTGGGACGCGAGCAAGGACCCGGCCTCCGGCGAGTCCGCGCACCAGGAGCAGGTGGCGACGAAGGTCGAGACTGCGGCCGACGGCTCGCAGACCCTGGTGCTGACCCCGGACAAGGACTTCCTGGCCACCGCGACCTACCCGGTGACCGTGGATCCCACCTCCACCCTCGCGGTGACCACGGACACGTGGGTGCAGAATCCGGACTACCCAGACTCTCAAGTGTCCTCGCAGGAGCTGAAGTCGGGCACGTACGACGGTGGTACGGACACGGCGCGCTCATATCTGAAGTTCGACGTGTCGAAGGTCACGGGCAAGCACATCACGTCGGCGACGATGTCGCTGTACTCGTACTACTCCTCCAGCTGCTCCAGCACCGCGGTGACCCAGGCCAAGCGGGTCACCTCCACGCTGAACACCACGACCCTCACCTGGGGCGCGCAGCCGTCGACCACGACGACCAACATGGCCACCAACGGCGGCCACTGGGGCTACTCCTCGTCGTGCCCGGCGAACTGGTCGAACTGGACAGTGACTGGGATGGTCCAGGACTGGGCCAACGGCGCCACGAACAACGGCATCCAGGTGCGCAGCTCGGACGAGACGGACTCCACGAACTGGCGGCGCTTTCGTTCGGCTAACTACACCACCTCGGGGTACGCGCCGAAGCTGGTCGTGACCTACAACTCGTACGCCACCACCTCCGGCGCGGCGATCTCGCCGAGTGCCCTGAACGCTTACAACGGCAAGCGGTACGCGACCTCTCTGACGCCCGCGCTGTCCGCGAAGGTCACCGACGCCGACGGGTCTTCCGTCAAGGGCCAGTTCGAGATCACGGCCGACCCGGCCTACGCGGACACCACATACTCCTACACGGCGACGAGCGGAAACGTTTCTTCGGGTGGGAGTGCCTCGATCACCGTGCCCGCCGCGTCCGCGCTGCCGGCCGGCAAGCACCTGCGCTTCCGTGTCCGCGGCTATGACGGCACCGACTACGGTCCCTGGTCCGGCTACACCACGTTCGTGATGAACACCGGGCTGCCTGCCGCTCCCGTGATCAAGTGCGCCGCCTACCCGGCCGGCGCCTGGACCGCCAAGGCGTCCGGCGGGGTGCCGTGCACGCTCGACACCACCTCCACCGACGGCGCCGGATTCCAGTGGAGTCTCGACTCCACGGTGCTCGGCCAGCGCGCGCTGGACACCACCGACGGCACCGGGGGCGACGAACAGACCGTCACCATCGCCCCGGGCAACGGCCCGCACACCCTGCGCGCCCGCACCGTCGACTCCGGCGGCAACCTGTCGTCGGCCACCACCGTGTACTCCTTCGGCGTGGGCAGCGGCTCCCTCGGGGTGACCGCCCCGCGCGATGGCGCCTGGACCACCTCCGACGTCGACCTCAAGGCCAGTGGCGACGCCGGTTTCACCGGCGCGACCTGGGAGTACCGCCGCGGCGCGGCCGACACCTGGCACACCGTCCCGGTGGGCGACGTCTCGGCGGGCTCTGCCACCGTCTCCGCCTGGCCCGTCACGGTCACCGGCGGCACGGCCACCGCGCTGACCTGGCACATGGACGACACCTTCGACGACGACGGCACCGTCCAGCTGCGCGCCACCTTCACGGACGGCGGGTCCAAGGCTTCCAGCACACCCGTCTCCGTCACCCTGGACCGGGCCGCCGGCTCGGCACCGCAGCAGAACGTCGGCCCCGGCAGCGTCAACCTGCTCACCGGCGACTTCGCCATGACGGCCGACGACGCCTCCGTCTTCGACGCGACCGTCTCCCGCACCTTCTCCTCGCGCGCCGTCGACACCGAGACCGCCGGACAGGCCCCCGTCTTCGGCCCCGGCTGGGTGTCGTCCGTGACGGCCACCACCGGCATCGGTTACACCAGCCTGCGCAAGACCTCGGGCACCTCGGTGTCCCTGATGAACGCCGACGGCAGCTCGGTTGCCTTCACTCGCTCCGGCACCACCACCTGGACCGCCGAGCCCGGCGCCGAGCAGATGACACTGACCGGTGCCCTGGACCAGGACACCTTCACGCTGAAGGACACGGTCACCGGTGTGGTGTCCACCTTCGGCCGACTCACCGACGCCACGACCTGGACCCTGCGCACCAGCCAGCAGTCCACCGAGGACTCCACCACCACCGTGGCCGTGGAACCGGTGACCTCCGGTGCCCGCACGCTCAGTCGGCCCAAGTACCTGATCTCGCCCAACAAGGCAGTCGACAAGGACAACACCGCGTGCGCCGCCAAGCCGAGCACGGCGGGCTGCCGCGTCCTGGAGTTCGTCTACGCTGACTCCACCACGGCTGCGGCTGGCAGCCTTGGTGACATCAAGGACCAGGTCAAGCAGCTGAAGGTATGGCTCACCGACCCCGGCGCGAGCGCGGCCACCTCGACCGTCGTGGCCCAGTACGCCTACGACAGCTCCGGGCTGCTGCGCGAGGCCTGGGATCCGCGGGTCTCCACTGCCCAGAAGGAGACGTACACCTACGACGCCGCCGGCCGCGTGGCGACGTACACGTCCGGTGCTGAACTGCCCTGGACGCTCAGCTACAGCACCGGCGGTGACGGCAACGGCCCGGCCGGACGGCTGCTGAAGGCCTCCCGGCCCACCCTGACGCCCGGCACCTCCGGCACCACCAACGGCACCGCCACGACCTCGGTCGTCTACGACGTCCCGGTCTCCGGCAGCGCCGCGCCCTACCCGATGGACGCCGCCTCGGTGGCCGCCTGGGGCCAGAGCGACGTGCCTACCCGGGCCACCGCGGTCTTCCCGGCCGATCAGGCGCCCGCCGCGAACAACGGCACGGCCCTGACCGCGGCCGACTACCGCCGGGCCACGATCACCTATCTCGACGACGACATGAACACCGTGAACGTCGCCGAGCCCGGCGGGCACATCTCGACCAGCGAGTACGACACTGACGGCAACCAGGTCCGGGACCTGACCGCCGCCAACCGCGAACTCGCGCTCGGGAAGACGACCAGCTCTGACGCGCTCCTCGCGGCCGAGCTGGACAAGGTCCGCGCGGACGCCGCGACCACCGCGCAGGGCACCGCCGAGGCGGCCCTGCTGCTGTCCGACACCAGCGTCTACGGTCCCGGCACCAACGGCACCTCCCTGGAGCGGGAAAGCAGCGGCCCGCTGCACACCGTCACCCTGCGTACCAAGGTCACCGCACCCGCCGGCGGCACTGACCTGCCGGCCGGCACCCCGGCCCTGCCCGGCACCAACGGCACCTCCCTGGAGCGGGAAAGCAGCGGCCCGCTGCACACCGTCACCCTGCGTACCAAGGTCACCGCACCCGCCGGCGGCACTGACCTGCCGGCCGGCACCCCGGCCCTGGCCCGCGCCCACACCGTGCGCGCCTACGACGAAGGCCGTCCCGACACCTCCCCGGTCGCCGACCAGGTCACCACCGAGACCACCGGCGCCCTGATCGAGGGGTACCCGGCCGACGCCGATGCCGACACCGTGCGCACGGTGTACGACTGGACGACCGGCCTCGCCGTCAAGGAGATCCGCGATCCCTCGGGCAAGGCGATCACCACAACCGCCGCCTACGACGCGGCCGGCCGCCAGGTGAGCACCACCCTGCCGGGCGCCTCCACGACCGGAGCGGGCACGACCACGGCCGTCTACTGGGCCACCACCGGCGACTGCGCCGGGCACCCCGAGTGGGCAGGACTGGTCTGCACGATCACCCCAGCCGGCACCGTCACCGGCAGCGGTGACAACCCCACCCAGCTGGTGAGCAAGTCCTTCACCTACGGCCGCTGGGGCCAGGCCGACACCGTCAAGGAGACCGCGAACGGCGTCACCCGCACCACCACCTCCAGCTACGACCAGGCCGGTCGTGCGCTCGGGACGACCGTGACCGGCGGCACCGGCACCGCCCTGCCCGCCACCACCGTCAGCTACGACGACTCGGGCCTGGAGACCAAGGTCACCGCCGGCGGAAAGACGATCACCTCGACCCTCGACCGCCTCGGCCGTGAGATCGCGTACGACGACGGCACAGGCAACACCACCCGCACCAGCTACGACTTGCTCAACCGAGCCCTGACCATCACCGACTCCGCCACCTCCACCTCCACGTATACCTACGACACCACCGCCGAGCCGCGCGGGCTGCCGACCTCGGTCGCCGACTCGGTCGCGGGCACCTTCACCGGCACCTACGACGGCGACGGTCAGCTCGTGAAGGAGACCCTGCCCGGCGGCACCAAGCTCACCGTCGACTACGACGCCGATGGCCGGGAGACCGGTCGCGAGTACACCGCCTCGGACGACACGACTGTGCTGTCCGACCACGGCGACTACACCGTCTCCGGCCTGCTCGCCTCGCACGCGCAGACCGACGGCGGCACCCTCGTCAGCGACTACGGCTACGACAGCGTCGGCCATCTGACGTCCGCGCAGGACGATACCGGTTCGACGTGCACGACCCGGGTGTACACGTTCGGTGACGACCGTAGCAACCGCACCGGCCTGACCACGTCCACGGTCGCCGAGGCCTGCGGGGGCACCAGCACACCCACGACCGACAGCACGTCCTACACGTATGACAGCGCCGACCGTCTGGTCACCGCGACCCGCGGCACGACCACGGCGAAGACGGTGTACGACGCCTTCGGCCGCCGTACCACCGGCACCGACGACACAACGGCCGCCTACTACACCGGCGACACGGTCCGGCAGGTCACCAAGGGATCCACACGGACGACCTGGGGCCTGGACGCGGCCGACCGGCAGGCGACCGTCACGGCGGAGACCCAGGGCACGGACGGAACCTGGAGCACCACGTCGATCACGACCCGGCACTACCGCTCCGGTGCGGACACCCAGGCATGGAGCAGCACGACGGCCGGCACGACCACCACGGTCAGCCGCAACGTCGTCGACCTCACCGGCGCACTGAGTGCCCTCACGAACGCGAGCGGTAGCGTCGTGCTGCAACTGTCCAACCTGCACGGCGACATCAGCGTGCAACTGCCGCTCGCCTCGGGCGGTACGCCGGTGGTCCAGCACTTCGACGAGTACGGAGCCCCCGACACCACCACCGCCACCGGCGGCTACGGCTGGCTCGGCACCGCGGCACGCGCTGCGGACGCCCCGGGCGGACTGCTGATGCTGGGCGCCCGCGGCTACGACCCGGCCACCGGAACCTTCCTGCAGACGGACCCGGTGCCCGGCGGCGGCGACAACGCCTACGGCTACTGCTCCGGCGACCCCGTCAACTGCACGGACACCGCGGGTACCTTCGACTACTGGTTGAAGTACAACGTCGGAAACCCGCACATGTCGGCGCACCGGTACTTCCAGAAGTTCCGGGACAACTTCAACTGGGTCTTCCCGATCGGCGGCCACCCCAGCAAGCTCAGCCACGTCGGCCAGAAGATGGACCTCTGGGTGAAAATTCTCGGCGTCAAGATCCAGTTCCCCGTCAAGGTGAAGAGCATCACCTCCAACGGCTGGCGCTTCAACACCCGCTGGGGCCACCCCGACTACCCCGGCTTCATCTCCTTCTACTTCACCCATCTGAAGAGCGGTCAGATGCGGATCACCATCCACGGAAACGTGCCGCCCGGGGCGGACGCCTGGTTCATCGGCAAGAGCAACTACGTGAAGAAGGCGAAGAGCACCTGGTCCAAGCTCGTCAGTAACCTCAAGGACCTGACCCACTACATCAACACCATGGGTGACGCATGACGCGCCCGGAAAAGAACAACATGACACTCCCCTCCCGCAAGACGGGCGCGCTCCTCGCCCTGGTGTACCTGGTGGTGGTGTTCGGCCTGGACTACCTGAGCGTGGAACGCGGTCAGGACGCCGCGAGCGTGGCTCTCTCAGTCATCACCTTCCCGTCAGGCTTCGTGACGACGATCCTCTTCCTCCTCGGAGCGGTGGTCTTCGGCTACGACGACTACAGCCCCGGCCCCGACACGTACGCCCCGTCCGTCCACGCCATCGCGGGCATCGTCCAGGTCGTGCTGATCTGGCTCGTCCTGCGGCTGCTGCACAAGCGGCAGGAGAACACCCTGAAGGGACCGCGTCCCTAGAACCACCTCGCGTACCAACCGGTAGGCCCGGGTCACCCGACCCGGGCCTACCGCCTTTCGGCCCCCACTGCTTATTACCGATATTCCCTCAAATCCGGCAGGGGCGTTTCGAGCATCTCATCATCCGCTTGGACACCTGCTAGCGGCATTGCCGCCCGGACCCGCCGAGCGTTACAGATCCGGGCCACCGACCCCGCCCGCCGCCACCCAAGTGGGACCTGTGTCCGAGCCCGGATCGGCGGACGCCGATGGCCTCGGAGTCGGTCACGTCATCCGCTGGTCGATGATTGCCCTCATGAACCGCCGCCCGGGCGCACAGCCTCATCAATGCGCTGTTCTGCCGGCAGGGTGAACCTTCCGGGCTTTGACTCCACCAGCCAGCCTCGTTCCACCAGCCGCTTCAGCCGTGCTCTCGCACCCTCGACGCGTGAGGCCGAAGCGCGGTCCCAGCCGAGCACCACGGCCGCCCGCCTGGCACCCAACCCGTCACCCCCGGCCTCAGCCGCAGCAGCCATCACCGCCCGGTAGTCCACCGACAGGTCTTCGACCCCGGCCGCATTCTCCCGATGCGACATCGCACGGCGCGGGCCACCGGCTTCCTCGGTGGCGCTCCAACGACCGTCTCGGCCGGCTGTTCCTCCTCGGCGAGCGCTTCCAGATACTGCTCGAGGCCGATCGTCCGAAGCCTGAGAACCTCCTCGGCATCCACCAAGTCCGCCCGCAAACGCCCCAGTTCGGCTTCGAGTTCCTCCACTCGCACGGCAGCAGCCCTCCGCCGCGTCCCCAGGACCGCCCGCATCGACGGCATCCGCCACCCCCACGCCGACTCGATCAGCAACGAGTCGAGACTCCCGCCACAGCCGCAATCTCATGCCTGACCAGCGGAGTCCGCATACGGCATTCGGAAAGCGAACGACCTCTGAGCTTGTCCTTTATCTTCCGGACCCGAACGATGTCTCGAACTGAGTCGCTCACCTGGGGATTCGCCGGACGAGAGAGCGGCCTTCGTTTGATCCTGTGCTCCGTCACGATGAGAACCAGTCGAAGGCCGTTGTCATGAGTGTGGTGTGCCCGGATGTTCGAAGAGAAGCATTCGCGGAAGCGTCACGCTTCCGCGCAGAGTTCTACGCGTGTCTGACCACCCGGCGTGACGAACTGTTCGGTCTGACCGACGCGCTGTTGTGCGTCGACGGGCCGGTCACCTCACCGGTGGACCTGACGCTGGTGCCCGAGCACCAGCGTGGGCACGGCGCGCTGTACGGAGCTCTCAACCGGGGCAAGATCGACGTCAGGAGGCTGCGCACCTTGCTCGCCGGGCTTCCGTTGCCCCGGTTCGAGGGCGGGCGCTTGGTGCTGGCAGTCGACGTGTCGCCATGGCTTCGCTCGGACGCACCGTGCTCGGCGGACCGGCTGTTCTGCCACGTCTACGGCCGGGCGAAGTCCGCCTCCCAGTTCATCCCAGGGTTGCCGTACTCCTTCGTCGCCGTCCTCGAGCCGGGTGCCACCTCGTGGACCTCGTTCCTGGACGTGGTCCGACTCGGACCCGAAGATGATGCGACCGCAGTCACCGCCGCCCAGCTCCGCGCCGTCACCGAGCGGCTCATCTCGGCCGGCCAGTGGACGCCCGGCGACCCGGACATCACGATCGTCATGGACGCGGGTTACGACGTCACCCGCCTGGCCTGGGTCCTGAGGGATCTTCCTGTCGAGTTGGTCGGGCGGGTCCGCGGCGACCGGGTGATGCGGCTGCCGAAGCCCTCGGCCAAGGGATACGCCCTGGCCTACCCCCAGGGCGGACGGCCGCCGAAGCACGGCAAGGAGTTCCGCTTCGCCCAACCCGAGACCTGGCCCGAAGCGGCGATCACCACCGTCACCGACACCGCCAACTACGGCAAGGCTGAGGCCCAGGCGTGGGACCGTGTTCACCCGAGGTTGACCCACCGCTCGGCCTGGCTGGAGCACGACGGTGAACTCCCCGTCGTTGAAGGTACTTTGGTCCGGCTGAAGGTCGGGCACCTCTCCAAGGAACGGGAAGCACCGCCGCTCTGGCTGTGGTCCTCCAGCACCGGCGCCGCCCCGGCAGACGTGGATCTGTGGCGGCAGGTGTTTCTCAGGAGATTCGACCTTGAGCACACCTTCAGGTTCACAAAGCAGACTCTCGGCTGGACCACTCCAAAGGTCCGTACTCCCGAGGCCGCGGACCGGTGGACATGGCTCGTCGTCGCGGCCCACGCCCAACTCCGCCTCGCCCGGCCGATGGCCGCCGACCTCCGCCGGCCCTGGGAGAAACCAACTGGACTCGACCGGCTCACTCCCGCCCGGGTCCGCCGAGGGTTCAGGAACATCCGCGCCCACCTGCTCTGTCCGGCCCGTGTTCCCCAACTCCGCGGCATCGGCCCCGGACGCCCACCCTGCACCAAGAACCGGCACCCCGCACCCCGCTACGACGTCGGCAAAACCGTCAAACGCCCCGAGACCCTCAAGGCCATCGGCAGACCCGGCAGATCTTGGTAGATATAGAGCAAGCCACGTCCGTTCCGTCGTCCAAGCACGCTGCGCCTATGGATGGTCAGGAGAACAAGTGGGGCCGATAGTCGGCCGTGACGGGCTGCGGCGGCTGGCCGGTGGCCTGTCAGTGGCGCCTGGCACCATGGCCACCCATGAACGCTGAACCGGCCGAACGCTCCTGGCTCCGCGACTTCCACCGCGGCTTCCTGCTTGAGGGCTACACCCTGACGCTGGTCCGCGGGCTCACTCCGCGTGAGTACCTCGATCGCATCGGCGCCCAGCCGCAGGAAGACTGCGAGGGCTTCGATGACTTCATCGCCCGGGACCGCGAATTCCAGGACGATCAGGACGACTGGGGCGTCCGCATGTTCGTCGGCGTCACCCTGGTCCACGACGAGGGCGCCGATTGGGTCCTGGCCCTCGAGATCAACGGCGGCATTGAGATCCACACCGATGCGATGAAGCACGCCACTCGCGGCACCCGCGGTGTCTCGCACTTCCGCAGCCCGAACGCCATGTCTCTGTTCTCCTGGTGGGAGGAAGGTGAGCTGCGCACTCGCTTCGAAGGTCCCCTCCATCGAGAAGGCAGCACACCGGACCACCTCCTTGACCTCATGCGCGAGACGGGGTTCGACCTCGAAACGGGCGCCTACAGCCTGGAGAACTACGTCGCACTCGCGGAAGAGCTCACCGGCGTCCACCTGACCGCGAACATGCTCGAAGACGGCAACTACGCCACGGGCATTCTCGAGATCCCCACCGAACACTGAACCGGTGTCGTCATCGATGTTACCGATACGCACGACACCCGCACATACACCAAGCTCCCCAACCCAGCGCACGATCAGCGTTAGATCGGCTGCAAGGCCATGCGGGTAGATAAAGAACAAGCTGAGTGACTGTTTTCGATCCCGGTCGTTGGGCGACGTATGGCGGAGAGCGAAGGCATCACGGGCTGTGTTGATCCGGACCCGCGTGTGCGGCTTGCTCAGATGGCCGACCGCGCGTCAGTCCTGGTGGAACTCGACAGGCTGACGGAGCAGATCGCCATGCGGCTGAACGGGGAGATGTACTCGGGCCCGAGCGCACTCACCGTGGAACGGCAGGAGGCGGCGGAAACGCTGTCCAAGCTCGCCGGGCTGCACGAAGACGATGACCTGAGCGACCAGGCGGTCGTTGATGATCTGCACGAATCCCTCGCTGTGGCGACCGAGCTGATCAAGATCCTGCAGGTGACGACAGACCCTGCTGCGGGCTGACTTGCGGCGGATGGCCGGCGGTGGCTCTCGGCTTCTTCGAGCGATCCGCGCACCAGCAGGTGCGTCACGGCCGGGGCGGCCGACAGGGCCTGGACCAGGTCGCCCAGGACGGCGAGCTGCGCGTCGGGTGAAGGGGCCGGGCTCAGGGGCGGGCGAGCAGGTGGGCTTTCGCCACCCGCCACCGGCTCACGTCGGTATCCGCGCGGCGGCCCGCGTGGAGTTCGGCGATCAGGTCGTACGCGCCGCCCTCCGGCAGGGCGTAGGTGTAGAAGGCGCGCAGCAGCATCTGTTCCGCCGCGCCGATAAAATCGCGGGCGTCTACGCACCCAGCTACCACACCCAGCTCGCCATGGCCGCGCTGGAAGGCATCCCGTCCGAGGCGATCCATGCCCATGGCTGGCCGGGCTGGGCGACGTCTACGACGCGGCCCGCACCGAACTCCGTATGATCCACACGCTCGAAGACCTGCGCAAAAAACTCGCCCGACGTCGCGGCATCCCCGCCGTCGCCGACTTCCTGGACTACACCGACACCGAATGAGCTCCCACGGTCCGCCCGGCCAGGGGGATGCCCTGTACACCGTGCTCGGGGGGGGCCAGATCCGCCAGCGGGCCGTGTCGGCATAGGGCGCGGCGGCGGCGAGGCGGTCCAGGCGCTCGTAGAGGGCTCGTACGAGCCGGGTGGTGTTCTGGACACAGCGGGCGGTACCTTCCGGCAGGGCGGACAGGCGTCCTTTGGCTTCGCGGGGGACGACTTCGGCGGAGGCGCCCGGCCGTCACTCTTGGGCAAGGCGGCGGCGAGACGGCAGCGCGCGTGGCCCATCCGGGTGAGCGAACGCTGCGACTGCGGTGTCCACAGCCGCAGCGCCTCTACCGTGCGGCCATGGACGACACCCCGGTGCCTGAGCCGCTGCGGCGGGCGATCCACTCAGCGGTTTCGGCATCGGTCAGCAGCAGCGCCTGGGCTGGGCGGGCGTCACCGTCGACGTGGACACGGCCGGGGTGGGCGCTGGCCTTCGGAGCGGGCCGCTTCCAGGTGCTGGCGCTGTCCAGAGCGATGACGGTGGCGAACTGCTCGCGGGCGGCCGGGGACGTGGCCCTTCCCCGGTTCACTCCCGGAATGTGGCGGTAGTGGATTCGATCCGCTCGTCCAGCACAAGAGTGTGCCCGGGTTCACGGGCCGAGGCCGGCTCCAAGTCGTCGAGCCAGTCACTGAGTCGGCTATGCAGTGGGCCGCAGGCACGGCGGTTCGGATCGAAATCGGTGAGCGTCTTGTAGGGATTCCGGCTGTAGGCGCCTTCCCAGAGGCTGTCAAGGATGGCTACCAGGTTGTCACCGGACACTTCGACACTCTGCATCCCGTTCTCGTGCTTGGTGATGCGACCGGGTACGAGGTTGGGGTCCTTCGTGAATCCTGCGGGCGCCGTCGGGCCTGGCGTCTTCGGCTCCGATCCGTCTTGTTTGATGCTGGTGAGCCACTCTGGCGACCAGGTACCGAAGGCCCTTCGGGCGAGGAACGTCCAAGTGTCTTCGTGGCAGGTGAGTGAAATGTAGGAGACGGTTGCGGCCTTCTTGAGGGCTTGCAGGTGATATCTGTACAGGTAGATATACGTTTCCTGCGCCTTCGCGTCTTTCTCGGCCTTCTCCGCGTCGTTCTCCGCCTTCTTCTGCCGTTCTGCGGCCTCACGCTCCTCTTCCTCGGCTTCCCGTTCCTTCGCCTCGCGGCGGTCCTCCTCCCGCCAGCGTTTTTTTTTGCTCCCAGCGATCCGCCTTGATCGCCCGCTTCTGCTCCTGGTTTGCCTTCCACTGGTCCATCAGTGTCTTGAGCATCCACGCCCTCCCGTTACACGTCGTGCATCAATGATCCCCGCGCTGTAATGGATGGTGGGCTGATCAGCAAAAATATAGGGCTTATATCCAGCCAACTCCTGCCGCCCGCGCGACCATTGCATCCGGCGATGCGTGCTCCAGCCGTCTGTGGTCGGTCGGGAAGACACTCCCGGTCCCGGTCCCGGTCCTGGTCGGCGGGAGCGGCGCGGCGGACCGGGCTGCCGCGCGACCGGGCCGAGCCATGCCCCGATCCCCGGCCGCGGCCGTACCGCCCATCCTTCACTCCAGCCAGGGGATATGGACAGAGCGGCCGCAACGGGGATGTCCGAGGCCCGACCACGGCAAATCCGTGTGGTGACCTGCGAGAACGCGGAGACGGTGCGTCGGCTCGCGCAACAGTGAGCGCAACCCTTGTCGCAACCTGCAGCGCAAGAGCCAGGCGCACCCCGTGTCGCAACCCCGTGCTTCTGGCCAACCGGGTCGCCGGCCCACGCGGCCCGGATGATTTCCCGGGCACGGGCCTTGGCCTGGCACGGCTCGAGGCGTGGCGCCAGTACCGAGGGTGTCTTCCAGTCGGGTGCCACCGCAGCCGGACGGACGAGCGCAGCAGAAGGTGGCGCAGGGCGGCGGTGCCGCGGAGGCGAGCGCGGCCCGTCGTTGGTCAGCCGAAGCGGGCGCACGCCCACCCTACGCAGGATCAACCCAGACTTCGAAGTCGAGTCCGCCGACCTCCACTCGGAGTCCGACGTCACCCCGGGGCTCGCGGATCGGGGCGACGCCGCTGACCAGGGAGTGCGTCTCCAGAAGCTCCACGATCAGGTCGCGGACGCCTCCACAGGACGGGCCCTTCGTTGGCGTGATCTCAAGATCCTCCGCGTCCATCCCAGCCCTCCAGCTCATCGCTCGTCCGTCTCCCTCTCGACAGCTGGCGGCGCGAGTCGCGGAAGCCCCCAGACCGTTCCTCAGACACGTTCGAATTCTGAGCTGGGCGAACACCAGCCAGGACTTTGAACACAGCCTCTAGGGGCCGGATCCGTTACGGCCGTTGTTGGCCCGGCCCCCGCTGAGATCACCTTGTAATCGGGATTCAGTTGGGTGTTCTAAGGCTCATGCCGTAGGCATCACTCGTCTTGATCACTTGTGTCGGTGCTGCGGGCGCAGGCCATACCTGGATGAGGTGTTCCTCTACGGGGTCATCCTCGACAATGAGTTCCTCCTGTCCGGCATCACGGCCCCGAGCATGCACGCGCACCCGGAACGGGCCGGGGCCCGCGGCGGTGAAGGCCGGCAGGAGCGGTGCCTCGTCTTCCATGTCAGTAGTGACGCGGGGGCTTGCGCCGGGGAGCAGCAGGCTCACCTCGACGATCTCGTCCCAGGCACCGTCGTCGGCGGGCCCTGGTTCAAGTTCGGTCACCTCGACGGTGACGGCGACTTGGCCGGTTTCAGTGCCCGTCATGACGACGGCGAAGTCACCCGGGTCGTGAAGAACGCCGGGAGCCGCGATGGGCGCCACGAGACCATTGAACCCGGTGTAGTTCCATTCACCGACGTCGAAGACGTCGCCGTTCATCCAGTACTGATTGTTGCTCGCCCAGATCCGGGCGGTTGCCGAGACCACAGCCACCTCCTACACGGCAACCCAGAAAGGGTCACCGTCAAGTACACGGTCCGACTTCCAAAAAGCTCCTACGCGCCCACCCTGCGAGTTCTGCTCACTTGTCGGCACCCAGGCCCAGCCCCAGTCGGGCTGCTTACTCAGAGAGGCCCCCTGGTTGGTCTTCGCGAACGGGTATTCGTCACAGGACTTGCCCGCTGGACGCTTCCGTGACTTAGGGCAGGCTACATTGCGGTTGTCGCTCTCCACCTTCGGTTTGATGCTACGCGTCAGCGGCTTTCCGTCAGCTTTGCGTCCGAAGTGGCTGGGGCCCGCCGCCTGAATGCGGCGAATATTCGCCGCAATGTTGGGGAGCGTTGCCATGGTGGTCATCGTGGGTATGTAGCCCGGAAGTACGCAGCCGGCACCCTGCCCGCCGATCAGGTTGTCGCACCGGAATTCAGGTGACGTTTCGCGGATGCCAGGCCCACTGAACCCGGGACTCGGCGCGAAGGAGTAGCTGGCCTTCGTCCTGTTCTGCGTCGTAGCGCTGTCGGAGAAGGTGACGGTGCCCTGGGCCTCCTCGCCGATCTTCACCGGCTATTCCCCGAAGTCCCGCAACGGAAGCCTTGCAGGTCCCACCACAGCTGACGGACAGACTAAGGGTCAGCCCTCTGATGTTGGCATCGCCCGTATAGCCGTGGATCTCAAGCGAGACCTTGTCGGTGAAAGTGCGACTTTTGACATTCAGTTGGATCTCGTGTGCCGTGACAGCATCAACAAGTCCCTCTTTGGTCCCCACGATGACGGGAACGGAGTGGTGGACCTTGGCGCATGCGTAGGTGCGGTTGTACAGGTTGCTGCCGACCGCCGTGCACGGTGACGCGGCGACGGGCTGCTGAGCCGCGGCGTTGGCGGTTTGGGTAGCTGCCGTGAACAGCAGTAAAGCCACACCGACGACGGTTGCGAGTTTGCGCATGGTTTCCCCTGCATGGAGTGGTCGCAGTCACCTTATCTCCGCCGAAGTTGAGGGAAGCCACCGAGCGTCCTAAGGACCGCCCTGTAAAGGAACTTCGGGTACGGCTCGGGCACGGCCGAGTCCAGCAGGTCTGGTGAGTCCTCTGTCTCCCCCTAGCCGACGAATGTCGTCATCTGCTCCTCAAACCTCGCGAAGACCCGTGACTAGCCGACATGGGACACCCGAGCCTGCTCGGACAGCTATGCCGTAGGCGCCGCCCGCGCCCGCTTCCTGCGTGTCGCATGAACGATGCACCGGTTGTGACGAAGGCTGGGCCGACAATACCCTTCTCCATACCGCTAACGAACGAGCCCTGACCACCGCCGAGTTTCCGTTGCTGACCGTCAACAACCCACCCGACAATGACGACGATCCGCTCAGGATCGCGGCGGCCTGCTCCCGGCGTACGGTTCACCTCCGCCTGCCCGGAGCGGACTCCATGGACGGCCAGTTCGCCGGTCCCGACTACGGTTCACCTCCGCCTACGCAGAGCGGACGTGCGGGGAGGACGGGGGGCGCTGGCCGCGGCGGTCCGCTCCGCGCAGGCGGAGGTGAACCGGTCTGGGCCCGCATCGAGCGCGAGGCCGCGTGGTCCGCTCCGCGCAGGCCCAGGCTGCCTCAGCCTCGCAGCTGCCGCCGGCTCCCTCCTCTGGGCTCGAACCGTATAGGGACCGACGGCGCTACCGTCGGCCCCACGTCACGTGCCCCAGGGGAGGAACAGGGCCAGTGCGGCCAGGACCTGGCCCAGGCCGGGAAGAATGTGCCGTAAATCCTCGGGCCGCGCCTTCGCCACCACCGTGCGCGCCACGATGGCGACCACGGTAAGCAGCACGACGATGACCGCGAGCCGTCAGCGGGGCCGCTCGCTGTCCTCCGCCAGCGGGGCCGCTTCCGTCGAAGAGCACGGTGTCCGATCTACAGGGCCTCGCCCGCAAGCAGTCTCTGACGGCCGGGGCCGCTGCAGCATCCGGGTCGGCGTCTGTGCTGCGGGTTGGGAGCCGGGGTGGTAGCCCCGGCAGTCGAGATCCGGGCGTTGACACGGCGTCGGTGCGCCTTCCTCGTTAGCCGCAGCGACGAGGAGGGGCGCTGGCCGGCTGGGAGCCGGGCCTCATAGAAGGCGGCGATCCTGGCCCCCAGATCGGCTAGCGCCAGCTGCCCACTTCAGCTCAGGCCGAGCCTGCTCAGGGCGGTGGTCCAGTCGGTGACGATGGCCTGCTGGGCCGCCTTGAGGGTGGTCTTCCCAGAGCAGACCGCGGTGTGCAGCTTCGACTCGACGGGGTCCTTGAGGTTGTTCACGCCCGAGCCGGTCTTGTGGCCGGGGTCCGGGGGCTCGACCCACAGGTTGCGGGCGGTCGTTGGGGGCGCCGCCGAGTTCGAGGGAGATCAGGTGGTCGTACTCGGCGTCGCCGAGGCGGCCGGTGTAACTGTAGGAGGCGGCGTTCGCGCGCTTCTCCGGTCCGGTCACACTCTCCGGGGGCCGGATGCCCTTCGTGTAGCCGCTCTTGCGGCAGATCGTCGATGCGAGGTTCGCCTACGTCACCGCCGGTGATGTGGCGCCGGGAGTACACGTGGTGTCCTCGATGGGCTCGCCCTTCTCGTACCGGTAGCGGCAGTTGTCCGCGGCCGGCTGCTTCTGCACCATGTACGTCTTCTGCGGCCCTGCCCCGACCGGAATCCTCGCCGCACCAGGAGACGCAACCGTGCCGGACGGCCCCGCCGCGGGCGTACCGTCCTTCCCCGAAGTAGCCGAGCCTGGTTGCGAAGCGGATGAGCAGCCCGTCAGCAGCAGGCAGGACAGCAGCACAGGTGGTACCGCGCGGCGGACGAGTTCCATGACGACCCCTCACGGTCGAGCAGCAGATGGCCACAAGCTCCCCCGCCCAGACGACCACCTACCTCTCATCGCCGGGCGCACAGGTGTACGCAGGCTCACCAAGCGATGCCACCGAGTGCCGGACGCCGTCGACTGCGCCGGACCGAACTCAGCCTGCAGTTCAGCTAAGTTCGCGGCCGGGTGATCGTCGTCCAAGTGGCTCATGGCGTGGCCGCGTTCGTCGGGATGACGGGCCAGGCGGGCCATTACCCACGCGGTCCGGGCGTCTATCCCCGCACCGAAGTCGGCGGCCAGGCGTCGGGCCTGCCACGTTGTGCAGGGGGCGATTACCCGCCGCGCGAGGGGGAACGGAGCCGGCCGGTGCGGGCAGTCGGCTGTCCCACCGTGTCGTGGGAGAGGCCGTCATCGTCGTACAAGCGCAACATGCGAGCAGCGCTCATCACCACGAACCTTCGAATCAAGATCCGGACCATGCCCGGACCAGCCAACTGCAGCTTGTGGCGATCGGAGTTGTTTTCGCTGGTCAAACTGCATCTGAGCCGTGTACCACCAGCAGACCAAAAACCTGCTAGGAGCCTCCATGCCACGACCAACGGCGTCCCAACACAGGAGACAGCCGAACGGGACAGAGCATGCGCTGAGGAAGACGCAAGCGAAGATCGAACCGGACGCCGACGAGAAATCGACTCCACGGAGCCTAGTGCCTGCAACTCCCGATGGTGTGAGCAACGCACAGCCGACGCCTAGGTTCTGGGGCACGGACGAGTGACGGACGATAAGAGCCATTTTCAAGAGCTCAGCGGCCCGCAACATAGCCCCTCTTCGTCGGTTAGGCAAACCGGCGACCGGACGGACCATGGAACTGTCATCACTGCTACCCACCAATAAGATCAGTGGGCGAAAGAGCATTCGACCGGACTCTTGAGGGACTATGAAAGCACAGTTCATGAGCGCGCGAGAAACGGCTGAGTATCTAAACGTTTCCGTTTCGTGGATCTACAGGAATGCCTCGGGTTCAGGACTCGCCCCGTACAGGTTCGGATCAGGTGTCAACGCAAAGATTCGATTCAAGGCGTCGGAAGTCGAGGCATGGGCTAAGCAGCAACGCGTCCTGTAGGGCGATGAATTGTCGACTTGGACTAACCAGTTGCTGCGTTGCGACTGTTAGACATTAGCGCTTGATCGGATATTTTTCTGTGTCTCGTTCGTTGATTCGTGGAATGGGTTCGTTCTTCAAGGTGTGTGAGCATCCGCGGTCCCGGTGGTCGAAGTGCCCTCACTCCTACAAGATCCGGTTCCGTTCGTTGGCCGGAAAACAGGTAGAGGAGTCGGGGTTTGCAACCCAGGACAAGGCCATCAGGCGTCTGACGGAGATCTACAACGAGAAGAAGGCTGCCGGCCCGCGAACGCAAGCCAGGGTAGAACGGCTGGCGATCTATGGGGCGATGCGGTTCGAGGAGTACGCGACGGAGTGGAAGGCCGGCCAGCGGGACCTGGGCCCAGCCTCGGTCCGGCACCTAGACTCTCTGCTACAGCATCACCTCTTTCCTGCCCTGGGCAGTCGACGGATGAACACGTTCGACCCCAAGATCGTCGACGGCTTCATCCAGACCATGGAACGCCAAGGCGTTGGCCTGGCTACGCAGGCCAACGCCTTCGACAAACTCAAAGCAATCCTGCTGGACGCCCACCGGCTGGGCTTGTTCGACGAGAGTCCCCTTGCGGGTGTGAAGGCACCGCAGTACGACCCCGAGCGCGCAGTCATTCCCTCACCGGAGCAGTTGCGGCGGATACGTGTTGCCGGCGACGACCGCTTCTTGCTGATCGCGGACCTGATGAGCGGCTGTGGTCTGCGTAATGGCGAGGCGGCGGCGGTCAACCTCCGTAACATCGTGGCCGGCGATGTCTACCGGGTCACGGAACAGGTCAACCAGACCACCGGCCAGTACGCCCCGCTCAAGCACCGAATGTCGAACGAGTACCGTGACGTACCCCTGCCTGTGCGGGTCAGGCAGACCATCGAGCGGTATGCCGACAAGCACGGCACCGTCAACGGCTACCTGCTGCGCCACCCGAGCGATCCATCCCGGACGTTCCCGCACCACTGCCTCAGCAACCAGTGGCGACGCATCAAGAAGGCACGGATCGACATCCCCCAGGGAATGGTGATCTACGGCTTCCGGCACTTCTTCGCTTCCAACTGCCTCACCCACGGCATACCCATCACCGACGTGGCTGAGTGGATGGGGCACAAGAACATCGCCATCACTTTCAAGACTTACCGTCACCTTATGCCAGGCTCGGTCAGCACAGCCGCGAGAGTCCTCAACCTGGACCTCGCCGCGTAGCCTCACCCGGGGGAGGGAGTGGCCCGACGGTCTGCCCGAACCAGCTACCCCACGCCGGTCTTCGCTCTCGTTCGCCGTCTCGGCCATGAAGTCCCACGTCGCGGACGGTGCGGGCGCGGCCTGCCACGCTGAACGGCGACGGTCCGCGACTCCCCCGTCCAAGGCACGACTGTGAGCGGCAAGGAGCACGGTGAACTGGCTCAGCGACCGTTGGCCCTTACCACTACCAGAGGGTAACCCAGGGACATCGCAACGGCCCTAAAGGCTGAGGTTGGGCGGACGGCTCGCAAGCCCGGAGCAACCCGTCCGGACGGCACGCTATCTCCCCAGATGTATGTTGCCTGCGGCGTCGGGGCCCTCGCTTGGCCAAACGTGGGTTTCCGCTCAGACAGCAAGGTTGAGGTTGAGCACCCTGGCGGCCGTGCTGATCGAACCGGGCATCAGGTGCCTGTAGATCTTGAACGTGACGTCGAGGCTCCTGTGCCCCATCCACTCGGCAACGTCCGTGATCGGAATGCCGTTGCTCAGGCAGTTGGATGCGAAGAAGTGACGGTTCCCGTAGAGCACCATCCCTTCCGGAATATCCACCTCACCTGCTGCCCTGATCCGCCGCCACTGATTCTCCATTCCCCAGTGCGGATACGGCTTGCTGGGGTCGGTCGGCTGACGCAGAAGGTAGCCGTCGACCGTTCCGTACGTCTCGGCGTACCACTCGATCGTCTCCCTGACCCGAGGGGGAAGCGGAACGTCGCGGTAGTCCCCCGCCTTACGGTGCTTAAGCGGGCCGTACTGCCTTTTGGACAGAATGACCTGCTCGGTGACCCGGTACACGTTGTCGGCGACGATGTTGTTGAGGTTCACGGCCGCCGCTTCGCCGTTCCGTAGACCGCAACCGCTCATCAGGTCGACGATCAACATGAACGCGTCATCACCTGCGGTGCGTATCGCGCGCAGCTGTTCGGGGGACGGGATCACGGCGCGCGCAGGGTCGTACTGCGGCGGCTTGACGCCGGCCACCGGGTTATCGGGAAAGATCCCGAGCCTATGTGCGTCCAGGAGGACCGAGCGCAGCTTGTCGAAGGCGTTGGACTGAGTAGCCAGACCGACGCCGTTGCGTTCCATGATACGGATAAAGCCGTCAACGACCTTGTGATCGAAGGAGTTCATTCGTCGGCTGGCGAGCGCCGGGTAGAGGTGATGCTCCAAAAGCGAGTCGAGGTGGCGAACCGACGAGACAGCCAGATGACGTTGGCCAGCCTTCCACTCCTCGACGTACTCGTCGAACCGCATCGTCCCGTACTTCTGAATGCGCTCCGTCGACCGAGCCTGCGGTGCCGCCTTCTTCTCGTTGTAGATCTCTGTCAAACGCCCGATGGCCTTGTCGCGGTCCGTGAACCCCGACTCCTCCAACTGCTTGCCGGTCGCCGACCGGTACCGGATCTTGTAGGGGTGGGGGCACTTCGGCCACCGGGATCGCGGATGCTCGCACTCCTTGAAGAACGAGCCCATTCCCCGAACCAACGAATCCCGCGCCACGGCCGACCGACTCCTCGCGACTGATGCTGACCTTTTGCTGACCAGGAGCAGTCACGCAGGTCGTTGACCTGCGGAAACAGCGGCGTAGTGCGATATGTGGTGGAACTTCGTGGCCCGCACCCAGGCCGAGATCGAACAGGCCCGCGAGGACTGGTCCCAGGGCACCCGCTTCGGCGAGGTGAAGGGCTACGACGGCGCCCCGCTGCACGCCCCGAAGCTGCCGGAGGTGCCGCTGAAGCCGCGGGGCAGGGTGCGCTGACGGAGGCTCGGCCGGCCTCCGGGAGGGGCCGGGCGCGCCGGTTCGCCATGCCCTCCCGGCTGCCCTTTCGGTCCTTGCGGGGCCCGTACCGAGGGCCTAGCCTCGGCCCCTCGGAGCCGATGGCGGCCTGAGTGACCGGAGGGCTGGTCAGCGCGTGCGAGACAGAGCGACATCCCCGGTGCCGGCGGCGCCCGCGGCGGCACGCAGGAGGCAGATACCGGGCCCGGCCCCGCAGTTCACCGCCGGGCCGGGGCCGCACCCCGCCGGGCTCGCCGCCCTCCAGCGGACCGTGGGCAACGCGGCCGTCACCCGGCAGGTGCAACGGGTGCAGGGCCAGGGAACTGACGGCGTCAGGGAGGAAGCACGGCGCAATGCCGCCGATCCCACCGCACACGGCGAGTGGGACACCTTCCGCGACATGATGGACAAGGTGGGCTTTCCGCAGGACGTCACGGACGCCGCCTGGCAGCTGATCCTGGGCGGCATCGCCGAACAGGGACAGCTCAACGACGAGGCGCTGGCGAAGTTCACCGAACGCCAGGAGCAGCGCGACCACCGCGCGTCGAACAGCTGGTACCAGGAGTTGGTGCGACTCGTCGGCGACTATCTGGAGATCGACCGGCCGACGATGGCCCTGTGGTCCGGCGGCATCGACACCAGCGTCTACGCCCGCTCCAAGGGCCATACGCCCCTGGAGTCCACCCCTTTCGGCAGTGTGGTCAACGCACTCCAGCTGACCATGGACTGGATGCTCAAGACGCCGATGTGGAACGTCCTGTCCAAGGCGTTCGTGACCCGCGCCCGCGGCCCCGTCCACATCTTCCTGCGGGCGTACAACCCCGACAGCGTCCTCATCGCGCAGGAGGTCCCGCAGCTGCGCGTGGTCATGGCGCTCAACCCGGCCGTGGAACTGATCTGGCACCCGGTGTACACCACGGCCGACGGCGAGCTGATGGAGGTCACCAAGGACCTCGAACTGGCCTCGGACGCGACCTACCGCACCCGGGATCTGTGCGTACGGGCCCTGTACGACTACCTCCGGCTCAAACACGACCAGGCCAACAGCCGGTCCGAGCGCGCCAACGCGGAGATGGGCGCCCGGCTCGCCTCCAACGGCAACCAGCCGTGACCCCGGGCGGGTCGGGGCGAGGCGTCAGGAGTGACCGAACAGCGCGGCCACGCTCCCCGGTGCTCCCTGGCCGAAGAAGCTCTCCAGGTTCTTCGCCGAGCGGGCGGCGGCATCGCGACCACGCGGGAACAGCCGCTCCTCGTAGGCGGTGAGCGCGGCCTCGGCGTCGGGTCGCCCGACCAGCTCGCGCGCCAGGTCGGCGCCGTCGTACATGGCGAGGTTCGCACCCTCACCGGCGAAGGGCGACATCAGATGCGCGGCGTCGCCGAGGAGCGTCGCGCCGGGCACCCTGTCCCAGGCGAGGCCGACGGGCAGGGCGTGGATGGGCCGGAGCCACGGTCGCGCGTCGCTCCGGGTCACGAAGTCGGTGAGCAGCGGCGACCAGTCGGCGAACTCGTCAGCGAGTCGACGGAGACCGGCGGCCGGGTCGCCGAAGTCGATCGACCTCAGCCACTCCTCGGGCTTGTTCAGCGCCACGTATCCGCGCACCTGCCCGTCGGCGCAGCGATGGGCGATGATGCCCTTGCCCGGGGCGACCGCCATCAGCGTGCCGCCGCCGATCGCGGCCACGCTCGCCCGGCAGTCGTGGTCGCCCGCGGCGAGGGCGATCTCGATGAAGCAGGTTCCGCTGTAGCGGGGCTCGGCGTGGGTGAGCAGCGGCCGTACCCTCGACCAGGCGCCGTCCGCGCCGATGACCAGGTCGGCGCGCGTGGCGGAACCTGCCGCGAAGGCGAGGTCGTAGCCGCCCTCCGGGTGGTGGCGGACCGAGGCGAGCTGGTGACCCCACCTGATCGTCCCGGGTGCCAGCGAGTCGATGAGCAGGCGCCTGAGTTCGCCGCGGTCCACCTCCGGACGGGCCGACGCGGGGTCCGCGGGCAGGTCGAACAGGATCGCCCCGTGGCGGTCGACCACGCGCTTGGCGTCCTCGCCCGGGCGGACCAGGGTGCGGAACGCGTCGTACAGACCGGCCGAGCGAAGGGCGACCTGTCCGGTTTCTTCGTGGATGTCGAGCAGGCCGCCTTGCGCACGCGCCTTCGGCGACGCCTCGCTCTCGTAGATCGTCGCGGCGACGCCGTGCGTCTGGAGCACGCGGGCGAGCGTCAGCCCGCCCAGTCCGGCTCCGACGATGGCGATGGTCTTCCGCATGGTGCGCTCCTCCGTCGCGCCGGCACGGGCCGGCGGTGGTCAGCGCCGGAAGCGGGCGGGACGCCCGATCCCGGCTGGGAGACGCTCACCGAGCAGAACCGTCTGCGTCGATGTATGCGCGATGCCCGGCGGACGACACCGCACGGAACATCGTTTTTCGCGACCGTGTGACTATAACGTCATTCCGCGCGGGAAGGGTGCGCCGAGCTTCGAGGCCCGGCCCGGGGCGATCGCCCGGGCCGGGGCGGCGGCCGGTGGGGCCGGTCGGTCAGGGGTGGGTGGTGAGGTAGCCGCCCATCGCCGTGAAGTACTCGGTCGCGGGCAGCTCGCGGCCGTCGTCGGTCCGGACGCGGGTGATGGCCAGTCCGTGGTTGCGGCCGGTGCGGGCATCGGCTCCGGCGACGATCACCACGCCGTCGCCCTCGCGGTAGAAGACGCGGCCCGGTGTGCCGCCGTAGCGGTTCTGGGAGACGACGGCGCCGAGGACTTCGAGGCGCCTGCCCCGGTGATGGGTGAAGGCGGCCGGGTACGGGGCGGACTGGGCCCGGATCAGGCGCTCCAGGTCCTCGGCGGGCCAGTTCCAGTCGATCCTGATGTCGTCCTCGGCGCGCTTGTGGAAGAAGGTGGCCTCGGACCGGTCCTGCCGGGTGAACTCGGTCTGCCCGGACGCGATGAGGTCGAGCGCGCCGATGGTGACCGGGGCGATCAGGTCGACGGTCTTGTGGAACAGGTCGGTCGCCGTGTCCGAGGGGCCCACGGGCACCGCTCGCTGGGCGACGATGTCTCCGGCGTCCAGTTCCTCGTTCATCATGTGGGCGGTGACGCCGACCTCCTTCTCCCCGTTGACGAGGGCCCAGATGAGCGGGGAGAAACCGGCGTACTTCGGCAGCAGCGAGTCATGGACGTTGAGCGTGCCGCGGCGGGGCAGGGAGTAGACGCGCGGAGGGATCCAGGTGCGCCAGTTGTTGGCGACGATGATGTCCGGGTCCGCCTCCTTGAGCAGCGTGAGCAGCTCCTCGTCGTCGGGCCGGTTGCGGATGACGACCGGGACCTCGTGGTCCGCCGCCAGGTCCGCCACGGAGTCGCTCCAGATCTTCTCGTAGGCGTGCTCGCTCTTGGGGTGCGTGACCACCATGACCACCTCGTGGTCGGAGTCGAGGAGCGCTTGCAAGGTCCGGTGGCCCCAGGTCTGGTACCCGAACATGACGACTCGCATGGAGATTCCTCCTTGGAACAGGGTCTGCGAATAACTTAGGTAAGGCTTACCTAATGTGCAAATGAGTGGGGGTCAGGCGTGCTTCCCGCGGCGGCGGTTGGCGGCCCGCGCCAGCAGGTCGAGCAGGGGGAGGGTGCGGGACCAGCCCAGGCAGGCGTCGGTGACGCTGACGTCCCGGCGCAGGACGGTCGCCGCGAGGTCCTGGCGGCCGTCGGAGAGATACGACTCGATCATCACCCCGGCCAGGCCCGGCTCCCCGTCGCCGATCCGCCCGGCGAGGTCGGCGACGACCTCCGGCTGACGGTTGTGGTCCTTGCCGCTGTTGCCGTGCGAGGCGTCCACGACGAGAAGCGGCGTCAGACCGGCCGCCGTCAGCAGCGAGCGGGCGTGCTCGGTGCCGGCGGCACCGTAGTTGGGCACCGGACCGCCCCGCAGCACCAGGTGGGCGTGGGAGTTGCCGATGGTGTGCGTCACGGTGAGCCGGCCGTCCGGTGCCGGCACGGGCAGGGCGTGCGGGTGGGAGGCGACCTGGACGGCGTCGACGGCGGAGCCCAGATCGCCGGACACGCAGTTCTTCATGCCGACCGGCATCGGGAGCCAGGAGGCCAGGTGCCGGTGCGGCTGGCTGGCCACCGTCCGGGCACCGATCGCGGCCCAGGAGACCGTGTCGGCCAGGTAGGGCGCGAGGAGGGGGTCGACGAACTCGTAGGCGAGGGGCAGCCCCAGGGCGGCGGCCTCGGTGAGGAACGCGCGGCCGGTGCGCAGACCGGTCGCCAGATCGCTCTTGCCGTCGAGGGCGGGGTAGTTGAGCAGCCCGGTCCAGCCCAGCGCCGTGCGCGGCTTCTCCAGGTAGGCCCGCAGGACGACGACCAGGTCGTCCGAGAAGCGGCGCGCGGCGGCGGCGAGCAGGCTCGCGTACTCCAGGGCGGCGGCGGGATCGTGGACCGAGCAGGGACCGGCGATCACGAGCAGCCGGGGGTCCCTGCCGTCGAGTACGGCGGCGACGGTGTCGCGGTGCTCTGCGACGGCCCGGGCCGTCGCCGTGGACAGGGGAAGGGCCGTGGTGAGCTCGGCGGGGGCGGGCAGTGTGTGCATCATCAGGCTCTCCTGAGGGCGCGGGTCCGGGGCAGTCTCGTCGTCCCGGCCGCGGCCAGCAGCCCGAGTCCGACGACCCACCAGAAGGTGTCGGCGAACGCCGCGGGGACGTCCTGGTGCCGGGCGCCGAGCCGGTCCTGGAGGACCACGGCGAGGGCCGCGGTCCCCAGCGAACCGCCGACGGTACTGAGGAGGTTGAGCGCTCCGGAGGCGCGGGCGATCTGCTGGGACTCGATCCGGCTGTAGACGATGTTCATCACGGGGGCGCCGATCATGGCCATCCCGAAGCCGCGCACCAGGAGCGCCAGGGCGATCGCGGCGTCGGGCAGTCCGTGGTCGAGCTGGGTGAAGGGGACCGTACCGGCCAGGACCAGGGTGACTCCGGTGATCACCAGGGTCCTCGGGGCCACCTTGTCGATGGTGCGGTTGACCAGCACGGATCCGGCCGCCGCGCCGAGCCCCTGGGGGGCCAGCAGCAGTCCCGTCCCCCAGGCCGACAGTCCGCGCCCGGTCTGGAAGTACAGCGGCAGCAGGAACGTCGTACCGAACACGGACGCGCCGAGGACCAGCAGGGCCAGGGCCGCCGCGCCGAGCGGCGGCCGGGTGAACAGCCGCGGGTCGATCAGCGGGGTGCCCCGGGTGCGCAGGCCGTGCACGACGAAGCCCGCCAGCATGAGCAGGCCCGCGCTCACCCCCACGGTCGCCGCGGGCGTGTTGCCGTGCGCGACCTCGGTCAGGCCGAACACCAGGACGGCGAGGCCGGGTGACAGCAGGACGGCCCCCCGGACATCGAACGCGGCCCGCCGGGACGCCGGTTCCAGCACCGGCACATGACGGCGGGCAAGCAGCACCGCGGCGACGCCGACCGGCAGATTGACCAGGAACAGCCAGGGCCAGGAGGCCGCCCCGAGCAGGGCGCCGCCGACCAGCGGGCCGAGCACCGGTGACAGCAGCGGGACGACCGCGACGACGCTGATCACCCGTCCGGTGCGGGCGGGTCCGGCGATCCGGGCCAGCAGGGCCTGCCCGGTCGGCGGCAGCAGTCCGCCGCCCAGGCCCTGGAGCACCCGGAAGACGATCAGGCTGGTCACGGACCAGGACAGGGCGCACAGGGCCGACCCGCCCAGGAAGATCCCCACGGCGACCAGCCAGACCCGCCGGCCGCCGAGGCGGTCGGCGAGCCAGCCGGAGGCGGGTACGGCGGTGACGACGGCCAGCAGATAGGCGGTGCTGACCCACTGGATCTCGGCCAGCGAGGCATGGAACTCGCTTGCCAGGGTGTCGATGCCGACGCTGACGATCGTGGCGTCGATGGACGCCATGAACGTGCCGAGGACCAGGATGAACGCGATGCGCAGCAGCGGTCCGTCGACCTTCTCGGCCGGTGCGGCGGTCTTCTGCGTCATCGCCGCTCCAGCAGGGTGCGGACGTCACGGTCGAGGTGGTCCGCCAAGTCGCGCAGCAGATCGAGCAGTTCCTCGGCGAGTCCGTCGGCGGCGGCTGCGGACCGGTGGGCGAGCACTCCGGTCCAGGTGTCGCCGTCCGGCATGACGGTCAGGGTCACCGGGTGGTGGGTGGCCTCGCGGAAGCGGCTGTCCGTGAGGGTGAGTCCGGGGGCGGGCTCGCGCAGCCGGTCGCGGTCCACCGGGTAGTTCTCGAACACCACGAGGCTGTCGAAGAGCCTGCGCCGCCCGGTGACGCGTTCCAGGTCGGACATGGCCACATGATGGTGGTCGAGCAGGGCCCGCTGGCGGGTCTGGAGCGCGGTGAGGGCCTCGGCGAGGGTGCCCGTCAGCCGGGCCCGTACCGGCACGGTGTTGGCGAGCAGTCCGACGATCTCCTCGACGCCCGCCAGCTCCGGGGGCCGGCAGGCGACCATGGCCCCGAAGCAGACGTCCTGGTGCCCGGAGCGCCGGGCGAGCAGCACCGCCCACGCGCCCTGCACCAGGGTGCTGCGGGTCAGTCCGCGGCGGGCCGCGAGCCGGGTGAGCCGGTCCACCAGCGGCGCGTCGAAGGTGAACACCTCGGGTTCCTGCCAGGCGGGTCCGAGGTCACCGGCGCCCAGATAGTTCCCCTCGGGCAGCCCCGCCAGCTCACCGGCCCAGACCCCGAGGTCGGGTTCGTGGGCGGCGCGCCAGGCGAGGTAGTCGCCGAACGGCACGGGTGCGGGCAGATCCGCCTCCTCGCCGCGCAGCCGTGCCGTGTAGAGGGCGAACAGCTCGGTGAGGATGCGGGGCGCCGACCAGCCGTCGGAGAGCACATGATGGCTGGTCAGGACCAGGTCGAAGCGTCCGGGTTCATGGCGGATCACGGTCAGCCGGAGCAACGGGCCCGCGCTCAGGTCGAACGGCTCCGCCAGATCGGCGGCGAGCACTTCCTCGGCGGGTCCGTCGCAGACGCGGAAGTCCGGTTCCGGGGACTTCGGGACGAGCGCGAGACCGGCCGGGAACACGGCGCCCAGGTTCGGATGCCGGGCCAGCAGGTCGGCACCGGCGCCGCGCAGCGCGTCGAGGTCCGGTGTCCCGGTGAGGGAGAAGGCCGACTGCACGGTGTAGGGGTCGGGGCGCTCGACGCGCGAGTGCCGCAGCATCACCTCCTGCAACGGCGTCAGCGGCTGCGCCTCGGCGATCGGCCGCCCGGTGTCGAGCGAGCCCAGCTCCGGCGCGGCGGCGACATCGAGCAGCGCGGTCCGCAGCCGCTCGGCCAGCCGCTCGATCTCGGCGGCGGTGAACAGCGCGCCGGGCCAGGTCAGCCGGATCCCGAGCCGGTCCTCGCGGACCAGCGCGTTGACCATCAGCGCGTACGGCAGCGGCATGCCGTCGGTGCCGCCGGAGCCGAGCGGGTCCGCGTCCGGGGGTGCCTGCCAGGCGGTCTCGGTGTCCGGGGCGCCCGTGTAGCGGCCGAGATAGTTCCAGGCGATCTCGGGGGCGACCGGGTCCAGCAGTCCGGCCGTGGTGAGGATGCCGTGCCCCAGGCCGTCGCCCTGGGCGCGCAGCCGTTCGGCGACCGCCTTCGGGTCGTCGTCGGGGTCGAGCAGCACCGGGTGGACGGCGGTGAACCAGCCGACGGTCTGGGAGAGGTCCGCGTCGGCCGGGCGGCCGTGGCTCTCCAGCGCGACCAGCGGTCGCGGGGTGCCGCGCCAGGCGCGTACGGCCCGGGCGAGCGCCGTGAGCAGGGGCGCGTCCGGTGTGCTGCGAAGGGCGGCGGGCAGGGTCGTGGTCAGGGCCCGGGTGGTGTCGGCGTCGAGGTGGATCTCGTGGTGCGCGGCGGTGGCCGCGGTGTCCCGGGCGGGGTCCAGCGGCCGGGCCGCCAGTGCCCCGGTGGCCGTCATCCCTCGCCAGTGCGGCAGTTCGGCGCCCCGGTCGGCCTCGCGCAGGGTGCGCGCCCAGGCCAGGAAGGACACGCCGTGCCGGGCCGGGGTGCCGCCCTCGTACGCGTGGCGCACGTCGTCCAGCAGGATCCGCCAGGAGACGCCGTCCACGAGGAGGTGATGGGCGATCAGGACGAGCCGGCCGGGCCGCGCGGCTCCGGCGTCGAGCCAGATCGCGCGCAGCAGCGGTCCGGTGCGCGGGTCCAGCGCGGCGCGGGTCCCGGCGGTCCACTCGTCGGTCAGGGCGCGCAGGCCCTCGGCGGTGAGGTCAGGCGCCACCGGCACCCGGACCAGCACATCGGCTCCGGTCACCGTGCCGGTCGGCGGGATGCGCAGCGCGTCCGCGACCAGATGGGCGCGCAGCACGTCATGGCGGGCCAGCACCTTGTCGAACACGGTCCGCCAGGCGTGCTCGTCGCCGCCGGGCGGGACGCAGATCTCCGTCCACTGGCAGAAGCCGTCGGCGGCGGTGCCCGCGCGGCGCAGCAGGTCCCGCATGAGGGGGGTCAGCGGGGCGTCGCCGACCGCCGGGGCCCGGTCCTCGGTGAGGGCCCGGGCGCGGGCGGCGATCCCGGCGACCGTGGCTCCCTCGAACACGTCCCGCGCGGTCAGCTGGAGTCCTTGTCGGCGGGCGCGGGAGACCACCTGGAGGGAGACGATGCTGTCCCCGCCGATCGCGAAGAAGTCGTCGTCGGGTCCGATGTCCTCGCTGCCGAGGATGTCCCGGAAGACACCGAGCAGCACCGCCTCGGCGGGAGTGGCGGGTTCGCGTCGGTCGGCCGCCGCGGTGTCGGGGGCGGGCAGGGCCGCGGTGTCGAGCTTTCCGCCGGGGCCCAGCGGCAGCCGGTCGAGCACCACCAGCGCGGTGGGCACCATGTGGTCCGGCAGCCCGGCGGCCAGGTGCTCGCGGAGCCGGGCGGTGTCGCACTCGGCGCCGTCGACCGGGATGACGTAGCCGACGAGCCGTCCCTCGCGCAGGACCACCGCGCAGGCGCGCACCTCGGGGTGGCGGGTCAGCGCGGACTCGATCTCGCCCAGCTCGACCCGGAAGCCGCGGATCTTGATCTGGTGGTCGGCGCGGCCGAGGAACACCAGCTGTCCGTCCGCCCGCCAGCGCACCAGGTCGCCGGTGCGGTACATGCGTTCGCCGGGCGGTCCGAAGGGGTCGGCCACGAACGCGGCGGCGGTCAGCTCGGGGCGGCCGAGGTAGCCGCGCGCCAGGCTCGGTCCGGCGAGGTACAGCTCGCCCGTCACGCCGGTGCCCACGGGGTGCAGACCCCGGTCCAGGACGTAGGCGCGGACGTTGGGGTCGGGGCGGCCGATCGGCAGCGGGCCCGGGTCGGCCGGATCGTACTTCCAGGTGACGGAGTTGATGGTGACCTCGGTGGGGCCGTAGGCGTTGAACAGGGCCCGCCGGCCCTCGCCCCAGCGCCGGGCCAGTTCGGGATCGAGGCGTTCGGCGCCGACGACGAAGAACACCTCGGGGTCGACGGTGCGGTCGTCGGGCATCGCCGCCAGGAACGACGGCAGCAGGTTCACGCCGGTCACCCGGTGCTCGGCGATGTAGTCCAGCAGTTCGTCGCCGGGGACGCGTACCTCCTCGGGGGCGATCACGGAGGTGCCGCCGGACAGCAGCGGCACCATGGTCTGCCAGAACGCCACGTCGAATCCGGTCGAGGCGAAGTGCAGATAGCGGTCGTGCTCGGTGACCTGGACGACGTCCTCCTGGAGGGCGATCAGGTCGGGTACGCCGCGGTGGGTGACGCCGACGCCCTTGGGCCGGCCGGTGGTGCCGGAGGTGTAGATGACGTAGGCGAGCGCGTCCTCGGTGAGGCCGGTGCGGGCCCCGTCCGGGTCGGTGCCGGGCAGCCCTGCGAGGGTGGCCGGGTCGTCGAGGCGCAGCACCGGCAGGTCGCGGGCGGTGGGCAGTTCGGCGCCCGTGGTGACGGCGGCGGCCGGTGCGAGGTCCTCCAGCATGTACGCCAGCCGGTCCCGGGGGTAGCTCGCGTCCATCGGCACGTAGACCGCGCCCGCCTTGGCCACGGCGAACAGGGCCACCGTCATCTCGATGTCCCGGCCGAGGAACACCGCGACCGGGTCCTGCGGGCGCACGCCGCGCCGGATCAGCGCGTGTGCGAGCCGGTTGGCCTCCCGGTCCAGTTCCGCGTAGGTCAGGACGCGGTCGCGGCAGACCAGGGCCTCGGCGTCGGGCTTGCGGCGCACCCAGGAGGCGAACTCTTCCAGCCAGGGACCGCGGGCACGGACCGGACGGGCCCCGGTGCCGGTGCGCAGCATCCGCTGCCGCTCGTCCGCGTCGAGCAGCGGCAGGGCGAGCACGGGCCGTGCGGGATCGGCGACGATCTCGCGCAGCAGGTGGTGCAGTCGGCGGCCGTAGTCGCGCACCGTCGGCTCGTCGAAGGCGCTCGGCTGGTAGCCGAGTCCGATGGTGAGGGTGTCCCCGGGGAGCACGATCACGGTGAGCGCGTAGTGGGTGGCGTCGGTGATGTCCACCGCGGCCAGGTCGAGCCCGGGGGCCAGTGGGGTGCGGTTCCGGTCGGAGAGCGGGAAGTTCTCCATCACCAGCATGGTGCCGAAGAGTTCACCCGCGCCCGCGATCCGCTGGATCCCGGGCAGGCCGACGTGGTGGTGGTCGGCCAGTGCGAGGCTCTCGCCGTGCACCTGTGCCAGCAGCTCCCGGGCCGTCGTGTCCTGGGTGTGCCGCACCCGCACGGGGATGGTGGTGCCGAGCTGGCCGATCATGGCGGCGACGCCGTCCACCTCGGCGGGCCGGCCGGACGCCGGGCAGCCGAACACCACGTCGTCGCGGCCGGTGAGCCTGCCGAGGAGCAGGCCCCACGCGGTCTGGAGCACCGTGGTCAGGGTGACGCCCTGGTCGCGGGCGAAGGCGCGCAGCCGTTCGCTGAAGTCAGGACCCAGGTCCAGCGTGATCCGGCCGGGCCGCTCGACCGGGGTCCCGGCCGTCGCCGGTGCCAGCCGGGTGGCGCCGTCGACGCCGTCGAGTGCCTCGCGCCACGCGGTGAGGGACGCCTCGCGGTCCTGGCCGGCCAGCCAGCGGTAGTACTCGCGGACATCGGCGGCGGGGGGCACCTTCGGGCCGCCGCCCAGTTCGGCGTAGATGCCGAGCAGGGTCCGGCCGACCAGCGGCATGGACCAGCCGTCCAGCAGCGCGTGGTGGTTGGTGATCACCAGTTTGTGCTCGGCGGGGCCGACGCGGGAGAGCAGGAAGCGGATCAGCGGCGGCCCGGACGGATCGAAGGGGCGCGCCAGTTCGGCCTGCGCGGCCCGCTCGAAGTCGTCGTCCTGGCGCCACTCCAGGGTGGCCTCGGCGGGCACCACCTGCACCACCTCGTCGCCGGTCTGCGCCAGGTACACGCGCAACGACGGGTTGCGGCGCAGCAGTTCGCGTGCGGCCAGCGCCAGGCGCTCGGGGTCGAGTTCGCCTTCCAGGGTGGTCACGGCCCGGACGACGTACACATCGGTGTCCGGGTCGTCGCGGACCAGGGTGTGGAAGGACAGTCCGACCTGGAGCGGGGTGGCGGGCCACACGTCCTCGATCGGCCCTGAGCGCTCCAGTGCCCGGATGGTGTCCTGGTCGAGGTCGACCAGCGGGAGATCGGACGGGGTCAGGCCGCCGGTGGTGTGCCGCGCGTGGTCGGCGAGCAGTTCCAGGGCCCGGTCCCACGCCGTGTGCAGGGCGGCCACCGTGTCGGCGCCGATGACTCCGGTCGCGGCGGTCCACTCGACGGCGAGCCGGGGTGTGTCCCCTTCGTGGACGAAGCAGTTGAGGGCGAGCACCTGTTCCAGTGCCTTGGCGCCGGGTTCGAGCACCGAGAAGGCGTCCTTCTCGGGCAGTTGCCATCCGGTTCCGGTCAACGGCGCGAAGCGGCCCAGGTAGTTGAGCAGCACGTCCGGCGGTGGTACGGCGGCCAGTTCGGCGCCCGCCGGGTCGAGGTGGCGGAGCACGCCGTAGCCGAGCCCCCCTCCGGGGGCGCCGCGCTTGGCCTCCTTGGCCGCCCGCAGCACCTCCCCGGGGTCGCCGCCCGCCGGGACCCGCACCGGGTACTCGCTGGTGAACCAGCCGACGGTGCGGGCGAGATCGAGGTGTTCGCGGCCGTGTCCCTCCAGGGTGACGGTCACCGCGTCCCCGTCGGCGCCCCACTCCCGCAGCGCCAGGACGAGGGCCGCGAGCAGGACCTCGTCGACACCGGCGCGATAGGCCGCGGGCAGGGTGGTCAGCAGGGCCTCGGTGACGGCCGGGGAGGCCACGGTGAGGGACCGGTGGGCGGTCGAGACCGTGTCCTTCGTCCGGTCCAGGGGCCGGGGGCCGAGACGGGTCGCGGAGGCGAGGGCGGCGCGCCAGTGGCCGAGTTCGTCCCGGCGGGTTCCGGCGGCGCCCTGTTCGGCGAGGACGGTGGCGTGCCGCCGCCAGGAAGTACCGGCCGACGGCAGGGTGCCGTCCGTGCAGGCCGTGTGCAGATCGGGGATGACGAGCCGCCAGGAGACGCCGTCCATGGCGAGGTGGTGCACCACGAGGACCAGCTCGTCCGGGGTGTCCGGGCCGGTGCGGAGCAGGGCCGCCCGCAGCAGGTCGCCGCGGCGCGGGTCCAGTTCGTCCGCCAGCCGACGGGCGACCGTGGCGGCGTCCGCGCCGTGGACCTCGGTGACGACCGCGGGCACCGCGCCCCGGGGCAGGATCTCCAGGCCGTCCTCGTCGGCCCGCAGCCGCAGCGCGTCATGCCGGTCGAGGATCGCCCGGACCCCCATGTCCAGTTTTTCCAGGGTGAGTTCGGGGACGCGCAGGGCCGTCCACTGGGCGTATCCGGCGACGGTGTCGATGTCCGGGTGGGCGTCGAGCAGCTCGCGCACGATGGGCGGCGCGGTGACGGGTCCGGTCGGCTCGTCGGCCGGTTCGTCGCTCTCCTCGGCGGGTACGGCACCGGCGGCGAGGGAGGCGAAGCTGCGGCGGGCCAGCAGGTCCCGGGGCCGCAGTTCGAGGCCCAGCGCGCGCAGCCTGCCGCTGACCGTGATCGCCGTGATGCTGTCCCCGCCGAGGGTGAAGAAGTCGTCGTCCACACCGACCCGTTCGACCTCGAACACCTCGGCGAGCGCCGCGCACAGCAGGCGTTCCCGCTCGGTGCGGGGCTCCCGGCCGCCGCCCGCGGTGACGGGGGCGGGCAGCGCGGCGCGGTCGAGCTTGCCGTTGGGGGTGAGGGGCAGCGCGTCGAGCACCACCACGGCGGCGGGTACGAGGTGCTCGGGCAGCGACTCGGCCAGCCGGGCGCGCACCGCCTCGGCGGTGGCGGTGGCGGACACGACGTATCCGACCAGCCGGGCGGAGCGTACGGCGGCGGCAGCGGCGGTGACTCCGGGCAGCGCGGCCAGCGCGGCCTCTACCTCGCCGGTCTCCACCCGGTGGCCGCGCACCTTCACCTGGCCGTCGGCGCGGCCCAGGTAGTCCAGTCCGCGGCCCGGGACCCAGCGCGCCAGGTCGCCGGTGCGGTACATCCGCGCCCCGGGCGGCCCGTACGGGTCGGCGACGAACCGCTCGGCACTCGTGCCGGGCATGCCGAGATAGCCCCGGGCCAGGTGCGGGCCCGCCAGGTACAGCTCGCCCACCGCGCCCGGCGGCACCGGGTGCAGGGCGCGGTCCAGGACGTAGGCACGGGTGCCCGCCAGCGGCCGGCCGATGGTGGGGGCGTCTCCGGTGACGGGCGCGGTGGTGCTGTCCACGGTCGCCTCGGTCGGGCCGTACATGTTGCGGGCGGTGACGCCCGAGGCCACGACCCGCTGCCACAGCGCCGGGGGTGTGGCCTCGCCGCCGAGGACGAGCAGGGCCGGGCGCAGGTCCAGCAGTCCCCCGTCGACCAGGGCCGCCGCCATCGACGGCGTGGTGTCGACGACATCGATGCCGTCCCGGGCGTACGCCGTGAGCAGCGCGTCGGCGTCGCGGACCGTCTCGGCGTCGTAGACGTGGAGTTCGTGTCCGCACAGCAGCCATACGAGGTGGTCGAAGGCCGAGTCGAAGGCGAACGAGTAGGTGTGGGCCACGCGCAGCCGCCGGCCCGTGGCGCGTTCCGTCTCGGCGACGACCGTGGCGCGCTGGTGGTGCAGCAGCGCGGCCAGGCCGCCCGCCCGGCCGAGCACGCCCTTGGGGCGTCCGGCGGAGCCTGAGGTGTGGATGACGTAGGCCAGGTGCTCCGGGTGGCGGGGCGCGGCCAGTTCGGCCGGTGCCAGCGGCGCGCCGGACAGGGGCTCGGCCTCGGCGAGCAGGGTGTCCCAGGGGAGGCCGTCGACCGCGCCGGTGGTGACCACCAGGGCCGGGCTGGCGTCCTCGACGAGGGCGCGCAGCCGCTGGGGCGGGTAGGCGGTGTCCAGGGGGAGGAAGGCGGCACCGGCGTCCAGGACCGCGAGCAGGGCGGTGACCAGGTCGGCGGAGCGGGGCAGCGCGAGGGCCACGACATCGTCGGGTCCGATGCCGCGGGCCCGCAGCGCGCGGGCCAACCGGTGTACCCGGCCCGCCAGTTCACCGGCGGAGTGCCGGTCCGTGCCGCAGACGAGGGCGGTGTCCTCGGCGACCGCCGCGGCCATGGCGTCGAGCGCGTCCGGCACGAGGAGCGGTGCGCCGGGCAGGGCCGCGGGGGTCCAGGGGGCCGGGACCTCGCCGTCGGCGCCGCCCATCGGGACGCGGGCGACGGCCCGTCCGTCCAGCAGCCCGTTCAACAGCGCGCGGAATGCGGCCAGTTTGCCGTCGACGCTCTCCTGGTCGTGGTCCCGGGCGTCCACCTCGAAGCCGAGGTGGAGTCCCCCGTCGGGGGTGGGCAGCACCGCCAGGCCCATGTCCTCGGGCGGGCCGCCCGCGACATTGCGCATCAGGCCCGTCGCTCCGGCGAAGTCCAGTGCCAGGTCGAACGCCTTGAGGTTGATCCCGCGGCCGTGCAGCAGCGCGCCCGCGCCGGGCACCCCGAGGTCGCGCGGCAGGTCCTCGCCCCGGTAGCGCTGATGCCTGCGCGTCTCGCGCAGCGTGGCGGCGACTCTGCGGGTCAGCTCGCCGAGGTCGTCCCCGCCGTGCACGTCCACCCGCAGCGGCAGCACATTGACGGCCATCACCGGGGTGCGCAGTTCGGCGGCGGCGGTCCGGCACATCAGCGGCAGCGCGAAGACCACGTCCGTGCGGCCGAGCACGCGGTGCAGGAAGGCGGCGTAGCAGGCGATCAGCGCCTCGCCCCAGGTGGCCTTCTCCCGGTCGGCGAAGTCGCGCAGCCGGGCGGTCAGTTCGGGGGTGAGCCGGGTGCGGGCGCTCAGCGAGCGGCCGGAGGGCGCGGCGGGGGCGCGCACGTCGTCGAGGTCGGGCAGCGGGGTGAAGCGGTCCACCCAGTAGGCGCGGTCGGCCGCCGCCCGTTCGCTCTCCCGGTAGGCGCGGTCGGCGGCGACGACGTCCGCGAGCGTCCCGAAGGTGCCGCGCGGCGGTTCGGTCCCCCGCACCAGGGCGGTGTAGTGGGCGGCGGTGCGGCGGGCCAGCATGGCTCCGCTGTAGCCGTCGAAGACCAGGTGGTGGCCGAGCTGGGTGTACCAGACCTCCCGGTCGGAGAGCCGGATGACGACGGGCGCGTACAGCGGGCGGTCCACCATCTCGCGGCAGGTCTCGGCCGCGCGGGCCCGCTCGGCCTCGACGAGGGCGGCGGCCGCGGCCGCGGGGTCGCTCGCGCCGCCGACGTCGATGATCCGGGGCGGCTCCACCGGGGCGTCGCTCACCCTCTGGCGCGGTCCCTCGGGGGTGTCGTACACCCGCAGGCGCAGGCTCTCGGCCTCCTCGGTGGTCGCCCGGACGGCCTCGGCGAGCGCCCGCGGGTCGATCGGCAGCTCGCCGCCGGATATCTCCACCACGTCCCCGACCACGTAGTACGGCGAGTCCGGTTCCAGCCGTTGCGCGTTCCAGATGCCCGACTGGGCGCCGGTCAGGGGTAGCAGTCGGTCCGCGGGGGCGGGTGGGGTGGTCAACTCACTCTCCTTGCAGTGTGGGGACGACCATCGGGGTGGCGGCCACCGGGTCGGGCACGATGACGCTCGGCAGGTCGAAGACGTCCTTGATCAGCGCGGCGTCCACGATGTCCGCGGGCCTGCCCTCGGCCACCACCCGTCCGTCGCGCATGGCCACCAGGTGGTCGGCGAAGCGGCACGCCTGGTTGATGTCGTGCAGTACGGCGATGACGGTGCGGCCCTGGTCGCGCAACCGGGCCAGCAGGCGCAGCAGTTGGTACTGGTGGGTGATGTCCAGGAAGGACGTCGGTTCGTCGAGCAGCAGGTACGGCGTCTGCTGGGCGAGCGCCATGGCGATCCAGACCCGCTGCCGCTGCCCGCCGGACAGCTCCTGGACGGGCCGGCCGGCCAGTTCGGTGACGCCCGCCGCGGCCATCGCCTCGGTGACGGCCCGCTCGTCGTGCTCGGACCACAGGGACAGCAGCGACTGGTGCGGGAACCGGCCGCGGGCGACCAGTTGACGGACCTTCACGTCGTCCGGGGCCAGCGGGTCCTGGGGCAGGAAGCCGACCTGGCGGGCGAGTTCCTTGGACGGGTACGAGCCGACCTCGCGCCCGTCGAGTTCCACCTGACCCTCGGCGGGGCGCAGCAGCCGGACGAACGCGCGCAGCAGGGTGGACTTCCCGCAGGCGTTGGGGCCCACGATCGCGGTGAACGCGCCGTCGGGGATGTCGAGGCTGAGCCGGGTGGCCACCACCCGGTCGCCGTAGCGCAGGGTGATGTCCCGCGCGGTCAGGCGTGCGCTCATGCGCGCCGCACCTCCTTGGTCAGCAGCCAGATCAGATAGCAGCCCCCGACCGCGGTGCTCACCACGCCGACGGGCAGGGCGACCGGCGCCAGCAGCGCCTGGGCGATCAGGTCGGCGCCCTGGAGCAGGACGGCCCCGGTCAGGGCGGCCGGGAGCAGCGGGATGCCCGCCGAGCCGGCGAGCCTGCGGCCGATCTGCGGGGCGGCCAGCGAGATGAACGCGATCGGTCCGGCCACCGCGGTCACCGTCGCCGTGCAGCCGACGCCGACCAGCACCATGAGCAGCCGCAGCCGGCCGAGCGCGACCCCGGTGGTGACGGCGAGCGGGTCGCCGAGCGCGGTCTGGTGCATGGCACGGGCCTGTACGGCGATGGCCGTCAGCAGTACGGCGATCACCCAGAACGGGATCCACAGGTCCGACCAGTCCACGCCGTTGAGGGAACCGGCGCTCCAGCCGACCGCGGCGATCGCGATGTCCAGGTCGGCGCGGAGCACGATCCAGGAGTTGAGCGCGGTCACCATCGCGTTGACCGCGATGCCGATCACCACGAGCCGCAGCCCGGAGAAGCCCCGGTCGACGGAGAGCAGGTAGACCACGGCCGAGACGAGCAGTCCGCAGACCACCGAGGAGGTGGCCAGCTGGGCCGATGTGCCGGACAGCACGGTCATCGCGAACAGCGCCCCGGTGTAGGAGCCGGCGTCCAGGCCGATCACGTCGGGGCTGCCGAGCGGATTGCGGGTCAGGTTCTGGAAGATGGCTCCCGCCACTCCGAGCGCGGCCCCGAAGACGGCGCCCGCCGCCACCCGGGGCAGCCGCCAGTCGAGGATCACCACGGACCGCTCCCGCCCGGTCAGGGCGGACAGCACCTCCCCGGGGGTGGCCCAGGACGCGCCGTAGCACAGCCCCAGCAGGCCGAGCGCGAGGACCAGGGCGGCCAGCACGACGGCGACCAGCAGCGGGCGGCGCGCCACCCGCGGCGCGTACCCGGTCACAGCGCCCCCGCCCCGTAGCGGCGGACGGTCCAGATCAGCATGGGGCCGCCGAGGAACGCGGTCACGATGGCCACCGGCATCTCCCCGGTGGGCAGCAGCACCCGGGCCGCGGTGTCGGCGGCCAGCAGCAGCACCGGACCGAGCACCATCGAGTACAGCACCAGCCAGGGCGCCGAGCCGCCCGCCGCCCTGCGGGCGAGGTGCGGCACGATGAGGCCGACGAACAGGATGGGGCCCGCCACCGCGGTCGCGGCGCCGCTGAGCACGGTGATGAGCACCAGGGTCACGGCCTGGGTGCGGGCCACCCCGGCGCCCAGGGTCTGGGCCACGTGCTCGCCCAGCGCCAGGGCGTTGAGGGACCGCCCCAGCGCCAGCGCCGCCACCAGGGCGACGCCGATGGCGACGAGCGGCAGGGTCAGCGGTTCCTGTTCGCGTCCGGCGAGGGTGCCGACCGACCAGAACCGGTAGGCGTCGAACAGCTTCGGGTCCATCAGCCGCAGCCCGAGGGCGATGCCGCCCAGTACGGCGGTGAGGGCCACGCCGGTGAGCACCAGGCGCAGGGGCGCGCGCCGTCCCACGGACAGCACCAGCAGGGCGGCCAGCACCGAACCCGCGACGGCGCACAGGAGTTGGCCGCCCTGGCCGCCGGCCAGGCCGAGCGCGGCGCCGACCGTGACCGCGAACCCCGCGCCCGCGGTGACGCCGAGGATGCCGGGTTCGGCGAGCGGGTTGCGGGCGAGCGTCTGGATCAGCGCGCCCGCGACCGCCAGGGCGGCACCGACGGCCGCCGCCAGCAGCGCCCGGGGTGCCCGGACGTCTCGTACGATCACGTCGTCGTTCGTTCCTCGGTAGTCGAACAGGGCCCTGACCACGTCGGCGGGGGGCACGGCGTGGGCGCCGACGGCGATGCTGAGGACGGCGGCCGCGGCCAGCAGGACCAGCCCGCCGATGAGCAGGCCGGTCCTCCTCAGGTCCCGCCCGGGTGACTCCCCCTGGTCGGGGCGGTCCGCGGCGGTCACTTGTCCAGCAGGGGCGCGAACGCCTTGTCGATCGCCTTGAGGGTCTTGAGGGCGTCCCCGTAGGTCGACGCCTCGGTGCAGGCGATCGGGAACGTCATCTTCTTCTTGACCGCGGGCAGGTTCTTCCACAGCTTCGAGTCCAGGACGGACTTGACCGAGTCCGGGACGCTGCCGTCGGCGTTGACCGAGTAGGTGATGGCGTCGGCCTGGCCGAGCGAGTCCGTGATCTGCTCCATGGAGGGGTATTCGCTCACCGACTTGGAGCCGGGTCCGGCCTTCTTGACCTTGCCGTAGTAGTCGGCGCCGATGTCCTGGGCCACGTTGGTGCCCCAGGAGCCGTTGAACTCGCGCTGGAAGGTGCCCTTGGAGGTGTCGCCGTACGCGCCGACGTGGCCGAGCTTCAGCTGGGGCAGCACCTTCTGGTACTTCTTCTTCAGCTTCGCCGCCTCGGCCTCGTACGTCGCCTTGCCGGACTCGTACTTGGTGAGCACGCCCGCCGCGTCCGCCTGCTTGGTGGACACGTCACGCCACTGGGAGGGCAGGGTCGGGCCGATCGCGACGACGGGGGCGATGGACTTGAGCCGCTTCATGTCGATGTCGCCGAGCACGGGCACCGGGACGCCGAGCACGATGAGGTCGGGCTTGGCCTCGGCGATGGCCTCGTAGTTGGTCTCCGACGCCTGTTCGCCCGCGACCTTGGTCAGCTTCTTGTACGTGGCCATTTCCTGGCCGTCCATCATCGGCTCGCCGCGCTGCCAGGAGGAGATGCCGACGAGCGGGGCGCCGGCCTCGATCAGCGTGGGCACGGCGTAGCCGGTGGCCACCACGCGCTCGGGGTGGACCGGGATCGTCACCTTGCCGTTGTCCGCGGTGAACACCCGGGTGTCGTTCTTCTCGGGCTTGCCCGCGGCGTCGTCGTGGGACGATCCGCACGCGCTCAGGGTCAGGGCCAGTGCAAGGGCACCGACGAGACCCGCTGATCTGCGCGTGAACATGTGCGACTCCTTCTGACATGCGAGACCGGTCCGCTCCATCGAGCGGGTGTGCCTCGGTCCATGGCCTTCCGGCGGGCCGCCGGAAGGAATTCGTGGGTGGGACGTGGGTGGGCAGGGGGGTGGGACTGGTGGGACGTACGGGCCGACGGCCGACGGGCCGTCAGTGCTCGTGCTCGTCGTCGAAGTCGGCGATGCCGCGCTTCCAGTAGCCGGTGATCTCGTAGTCGCCCCGGTCCAGGTGCAGTTCGTCGCGGACCCAGCGGCGCAGCGGTTTGATCTGCCCGGCCTCTCCGGCGATCCACGCGTACAGCCGCTCGCCCTCGGCGACGGGCACCGCGGTGACGGCCCGTTCCAGGGCGTCGCCGGTGCCCGCCGGGCGGTCGCCGCGGTGCAGCCAGCGCACCTCGACGGCGGCGGGCGCGGACAGTTCGATCTGCTCCGCCGCGTCCGCGACCTCGATGAACGCCCAGCCCTTGGCGTCCCGGGGCAGTTCCTCCAGCCAGCGTGCGATCGCGGGCAGTGCCGTGATGTCACCGACCAGCAGATAGCGGTCGTAGACGGGCGGGACGATCAGCCCGCCGGGCGGCCCCGCGACATGCAGCACGGCACCCGGGCGCACCCGCTGGGCCCAGTCCGAGGCCAGACCGCCCTCGTGCGGGGCGATGTCGATGTCGATCTCGCCCGCCTCCGGGTCGTAGCGGCGCACGGTGTACTCGCGGGACGTGGGCGCCGGGCGCGGCCACTTCAGCAGGTCGCCGTCGGGTTCCGGGAGCCGCAGCGAGCCGTCGGGCTCGGGGAACAGGAGCTTGACGTGGTCGATGGGCGAGTGCGCCTCGAACCCCTCGGTGCCCGGGCCGCCCAGGGTGACCCGCAGCAGACCGGCGCCGACCGTCGTGGTGCGGACGACCTCGGTGCGGCGGACCCGGATCGGGTAGCGCACCTTCTCGGGGCGGCGCCCGGCCAGGACCTCCTCGATCCGCTCCAGGTGTCCGGGCCCCTGTCCGGTGCGGCTCATGCCTTCTCCCCCGTCAAGAGGGCCTGCCAGTGGGCCAGTTCGGGGCGTTCCGCCAGATCGGGCAGTTCCAGTTCGCCCGCGCCGTCGGCCCGCCAGCGCTCGACGAGGGTCATCAGGCGCACCGAGTCGAGACCGAGGTCGCGCAGGTCGTCGTCGGGGGCTATCTCGGCGGGAGCACAGCCCAGCAGCTCCGCGACGTCCGCGCGGACGCGCTCGGGTGACAGTGCCTCACTCATCGGATCGACTCCTGGGGATATGGGTGCTGACGGAGGGTGGCCGGGCCCGCGGCGCGGCTCATACGAGGTGCTCCAGGCCGAGGGCGCGCAGCAGGGTGCGGAACTTGGCGGAGGTCTCGGCCAGTTCGGCGTCCGGGTCGGAGCCGGGGACGATGCCGGCTCCGGCGAACAGCCGTACGGTGCGGTCGCAGATCTCGGCGCTGCGGATCGTCACCGCCCACTCGCCGTCGCCGTCGAGGCCGCTCCAGCCGACCATCCCCGCGTAGTAGCCGCGGTCCTCGGGCTCCAGGTCCGCGATGGCGGTGAGCGCCCGGGGCGCGGGCACCCCGCAGACGGCGGGCGTGGGATGCAGCGCCTCGGCCAGGCCGAGCGCGGAGCAGGCCGGGTCCAGCGGGTCCCGCAGCCGTCCGGTGATCCGGGTGGACAGGTGCCACATCGTCGGTGTCCCGATCACCTCGGGGCGCTCGGGTACGTCGAGGTCGGTGCAGAACCCGCCGAGCAGCTCGGCCACCTGGGCGGCGGTGTGCGCGTGCTCGCCGAGGTCCTTCGCCGAGTCGCGCAGCCGCGCGATCCGTTCCCGGTCGAGCGTCTCGTCACCGGCCCGGGGCGCGGACCCGGCCAGCGGGTTGGCGACCACGAGGGCGCCGCGCCGGGACACCAGCAGTTCCGGGCTGGCGCCGACCAGGGTGCGCGGGGCGGGGTCACCGGGGGCGGTGACATCGGCGGCGAAGGCGTAGGCCGCCGGGTCGGCGTGGACCAGCCGGGTCAGCAGCGCGGGCACGGCCACGGGATGGCCGCCGGTCAGCTCCAGGGAGCGGGCCAGCACCACCTTGGACAGCTCGCCGTCGCCGATCAGCTCCAGTGCCCGGCTCACCGCGGCGGTGTAGCCGCCGGGTTCGGGGCGGGGCCGGACCGTCCACCCGGTGCCGGGTCTCGGCTCGGGCAGATGGGTGGCCAGGGCGGAGGGGGCGCCCGCGCGCCGTACGACCGCGGGGACCAGCAGGCCGGCGTCGCCGTCGGGGCGGAATCCGGCGGCCCCGACCACGACGGGATCGGGCAGCCCGGCCGCGGCCGGCCGCGGCCGCCGCGTCCAGCGCCTCGGCGGCGGCGTGGGCCCGGCCGCCGCTCCCGGCGCGTACCCGGGTGTGCACACCGTCGGCGAGCAGGGTGCCGCGCGCCGAGGAGAAGTAGAACGAGCCGGTGAGGTAGGCCGCCAGCAGATCGGCGGGCCGGTGTACGGGGCTGGGGCGCAGCAGGGTGGATAGGGACACGTCGATGCATCCTTCATTCGGGCGTGGAGTCTGGGCGCCGGCGGCACGGCGGTTTCTCCGGGGTGGTGGAGCGAGAACATCGGCGGAGGTCCCGGGCGGGGAGGCAAGGGCTCCAGGAACCTGGCCGGATACGACAATCTCACCAGATAGTTAGGTTAGCCTCACCTTATTAAGGGAAAGGCTCGGCGGTCAACAACGCGTCCGCACGAGGGACTTGAGGGCAGGCATGCGCCGCCCGCCGGGCCCCTGGCTCTCAGGTGCCCGACGCCGTGGACCGCGCGTGCTCGATCAGGCTCGTCGGCCGCATATCGGTCCAGTGCCGGCCGACATGGGCGAGACACGCCTCGCGGGTGTCCTCGCCGTGGGCGACGGTCCAGCCGGTGGGTACCTCGGCGAAGGCGGGCCAGAGGGAGTGCTGGTTCTCGGCGTTGACGAGGACGAGGTAGCGGGCGCCGTCGTCCTCGAAGGGGTTGGTGGCGGCCATGGCCGGTCTCCTGGTGGGGTCAGGGGGTGGGGAGGGGGACGGTGCCGGTCTCGGGCGCGAGGCCCGCGGTCTCGGCGCCGGTGCGCTGGGCGCGGTCGAGGAGCAGCGCGTCGCAGATCTCACCGGCGCGCACGGCGAGGGTGGACAGCAGGGAGGAGGTGATGCCGTGGGTGTGTTCGGTGGCGGCGCCCTGGAGGTAGATCCCGGCGCGGACGGCGTCCGTGGTGGCGATCCGGTGGTCGCGCCCTATGCGCAGGCGCCCCTGGCCGTCGGTCAGGCAGTGTTCGGCCAGCGGGCCGAGGAGGGTACGGGGGTCGGAGGGCCGGTAGCCGGTGGCCAGGACGACGGCGTCGCAGTCCAGGGTGCGGGGGTCGCCGCCGATCAGGGGGCGCAGCACCGCGCGGACGCCGTGGGGGTGTTCCTCGACGGCGGTCAGGGCGGTGGTGTTCAGGATCCGCAGCCGCTCGGTGCCGGCGACCTTCTCCTGGTACACGGTGCGATAGAGCTGTTCGATCAACTCGCCGTCCACCACGGAGTAGTTGGTGTTGGCGTGATAGCCGAGCAGGGACTCCTTGACCTCGTCGGGCGCGGCGTAGAAGTCGTCGACGGCCGCCGGGTCGAAGATCCGGTTGGCGAAGGGGCTGTCGTCGGCGGGGCTGTAGCCGTAGCGGCTGAAGACCGCGCAGATCTCCGCGTCCGGGAACTCGCGGTGGAGGAACTCGGCGGCCTCCGCGCCGGACTGGCCCGCCCCGACCACCACGAAACGCCGCGCCGGCCGGTCCTTCAGGGCCGCCGCCCGCGGCAGCAGCTCCGAGCTGTGCCACACCCGCGGCCCCGCCGTCACGTTCTCCGGGAACCGGGGCACCAGGCCCGTGCCGAGCACGACGTTGCGCGCCCGCAGCACTCCCTCACCGGGGACGTCCCCGTCGGCGGGGCCCGGGGCGGGGCGGGTGTGCACCTCAAGGACGGAGGCGGGGGCGTCGCCGTCCGCGGCCGGGCGCAGGGCGTACACCTGGCGCCCGTACCGCACCTGGTCCGCCACCATGGCCGCGCACCAGCGGAGGTAGTCGTGGAACTCCACGCGGGTCGGGAAGAACGACTTCTGGTTGATGAAGTCGGCCAGCCGGCCCTTGTCGTGCAGATAGCGCAGGAAGGTGAACCGGCTGCCCGGGTCCCGCATCGTGGCCAGGTCCTTGAGGAACGACACCTGCATCGTCGCCCCCGGCAGCAGCATTCCCCGGTGCCAGCCGAACTCCCCCTGCCGCTCCACGAACACCGAACGCAGTCCACGACCGCCGCCGTGCGCGTTCTGCTCCGCGACCGCGACGGCCAACGCCAGATTCGCCGGGCCGAAGCCCACCCCGACCACATCCTGGACCGGCCACTGACCCGGCCCACCGGCACCCGCACGCCCTGCTGACATCTTCGCCCTTCGACAAGGTCCCGTGAGGGACCGATAAATGATTCGCACTTAGGCAAGCCTCGCCTAAGTTTTCCGGGCAGAGGGGTCGACGATCCGTCAACCGGCCTCTGCCGTACGTGATGTGAGATCTTGAGATATCGCTCCGCGCGCTCGGCGGCGGCGCTCAGAAGCTGTCGACCGCCTGGTCCGTGGTGATCACCCTCGCGCACCGGCCGGCCGCCCAGCGCAGGGCCATCGCGTGGTCCTCGCGGGAGAAGTCGGCCACGGCGTCGGCCACCACGAACGCCTGGATGTCACGCATCCACGCGTCGCAGGCCGTCGCCATGACCCCGATGTGCGCGTACACACCGACGACGACCAGCTGGTCACGGCCCTGGTCCCGCATCAGGTCCGCGAGGTCCGTGCGGACGAAGGCGCTGTATTTCCATTTGGTCAGCGTCGTGTCGCCGGGCCGGGGTGCCACGGGTTCCGGAACGGCCAGGACCGCCGGGTCATCGGCCACGCCCGGTCCCCAGAAGTCGAGTTGGAGCCCGCGTTCCTCGGGGGTCTGGCCGCCGCGCTGGACCGAGTAGACCACCGGCGCCCCGGCCCGCCGGGCCGCGTCGAGCAGCCGGGCGGTGTTGGCCAGCATGCCGGTCAGCGGCTGTTCGCCTGCCGGGAAGGCGGAGAGGAAGTGCTGCTGGAGGTCGTGCACCAGCAGCACCGCCCGCGCCGGGTCCACGGACCAGGAGACCCGGTTGTCCGGCAACTGGCCCGCGGTGGGCAGGGGGTAGCCGGTGATGGACGGAAGTGCCATGGGGAAAGGGCCCTTTCAGCGCTGCTCGGCACAGGCCGCGGCCGAGCGCAGCCCCTTCTTGCTGACCTTGCCGACGCCGGTGTGCGGGAAGGCGTCGACGAACCGGACGAGGTCGGGGACCTTGTAGGCGGCGACACCGCGCGCACGGACGAACGCCTTGATCTGGGCGGCCGTCGGCGGCTCGGCGTCCGCGCGCAGGATCACATGGGCGAGGGTGCGCTCGCCCAGGAAGTCGTCGGGCACGGCGACCAGGGAGACGTCATGGACCGCCGGGTGGGCCAGGATGATGTTCTCGATCTCCTCCGGGGCGACCTTCTCGCCGCCCCGGTTGATCTGGTCCTTGGCCCGCCCCTCCACCACCAGATGCCCGCTCGCCGTCCGGCGCACGATGTCACCGGTGCGGTAGAAGCCGTCCTCGGTGAACGCGGACCGGTTGTGCTCCGGGGCCCGCCAGTAGCCGCGGATGGTGTAGGGGCCCCGGGTGAGCAGATGCCCGAACGCGCCCTCGGGCACGTCCCGGTCGGTGTCGTCCACGATCCGGATCTCGTCGTCGGGCGAGATGGGCAGGCCCTGGGTGGTGAGGATCGTCTCCGGATCGTCGTCGAGGCGGGTGTAGTTGACCAGCCCCTCGGCCATCCCGAAGACCTGCATCAGCCGGCAGCCGAGCGCCGGCTCAAGGCGCCGCGCCGTCTGCTCGCTGTACTTGGCCCCGCCGACCAGCACCAACTCCAGGCTGGACAGGTCGCGTTCGGTGCGCGGCGCGCTGTCCGTCCACAGCAGGGCGAGCGGCGGCACCAGGCCGGTCATGGTGACCCGCTCCTGCTCGATCAGGGCGAACGCGGTCGTCGGATCGGGCTTGGGACACATCACGACCCGGCCTCCGGCGTACAGCGTGCCGAGCCAACCGGGGGAACTCATGGGGAAGTTGTGGGCCGCGGGCAGGACGACCAGGAACCGGGTGTCCGCGTCGACACCGCAGATCTCGTTCGAGCCGCGCAGGGAGTAGAGGTAGTCGTCGTGGGTGCGGGGGATCAGCTTGGACACCCCGGTCGTCCCGCCCGACAGCTGGAGGAACGCCAGTTCGTGCGGCTGCGGTTCGGCCAGCGACACGGACGGGTCGCACGGCACGTCCGACAGCGCCGTGTGGCCGCCCGGGTCGCCCGCCACGAAGATCTCCCGGAGTCCGGGGGCGCCCCGGCGGACCCGGGTGGCGAGGTCGCGGTGGTCGAAGCCGTCGTGCACGTCCGGGATCACATAGGCGACGGCCTCGGAGAAGGCGCAGAAGTGCGTGATCTCGGTGTCGCGATGGGCCGGCAGCGCGAACACGGGCAGCGCGCCCAACCTGAACAGGGCGAAGACCACTTCGGCGAACTCGGCGGTGTTGGGCAGCTGGACGACCACCCGGTCCCCGCGCCCGATGCCGCGCCCCGCGAACCCGGCGGCGAGCCGGTCGGCGGCCTCGTCCAGCTGCCGGTACGTCCGGGTACGGCGCCCGGGCGCGAAGTCCACCAGGGCGACCCGGTCGGGATGGGCGGCGGCCCGCTCGCGGAGCATGCGGCCGAAGGTCTCGCCCCGCCAGTGACCGGCCCGCCGGTAGCGCTCGGCGAACTCCTCGGGCCAGGTGGGCGCGTCCACGCCCGGGGTGAGGCCCGAGGGGGCGGGTATCGGTTCGATGGTCACGGCAATGGCTCCACGGTGTTCGACGGGGTTCGTCACGGGGCGGCGGGGTGCGCCGGTGGTGGTCAGGCGCGCAGGGTGGCGCCGCCGTCCACGTACAGGTCGTGCAGGGTGATGTGCCGGGCGCGGTCGGAGACCAGGAAGGCGACGGCGTCCGCGATGTCCGAAGGCTCGGCGATCCGGCCGAGCGGAATGCCGGTGCGGTACGCCGCCAAGTCCCCCTCGATCACGGCCCGTCGGCCGCTGTCGGGGCCGCCGGGCGCCCGGTCCCACAGGGCGCGCTGCATGTCCGTGTCGGTGGAGCCGGGGGACACGGTGTTGCAGCGCACCCCGTACGGGGCGACCTCAAGACCGAGGCACTTGGTGAACATCACGGCGGCGGCCTTGGAGGCGGCGTAGGCGGCCATACCGGCGCGGGGCACACCGGCCGCGTTGGAGGCGACGGTCACGATGCTGCCCCGGCGCCGGGCGGTCATCCGGCGGGCGGCGGCCCGGCAGACGTGGAAGACGCCATCGGTGTTGACGGCGAACACGGCCGCCCAGTCGGCGTCGTCCAGGTCGACCACGGCCGCGCCGCGCAGGACGCCGGCCACGTTGACCACGATGTCCAGGGGTCCGAGGGTCCGTTCGGCCTCGGCGACCAGTTCCTCCACCGCCGCGGCGTCGGTCACGTCCAACACCCGTCCCGTGACCCGGCCTTCGTGCCGTGCGGACAGTGCCGTAACGGCCGCGCCGTCCACATCGGTGGCGAGCACCCGCGCGCCCCGCGCGGCGAGTTCCTCGGCCACCGCGGCGCCGATGCCCCGCGCCGCCCCGGTCACCAGGGCGCAACGACGGGCCAGTTCGGGCTCGCCGCTCATCCGGCCGCCCCCTCGGGCCGGGCGGCGCCCGATCGGTGAACGGGAGAGCGGGATCTGTGAACGGAAGACGGGGATCTGTGGAGTGACTTCATGGCCTCGGGGCCTCCGGCAAACGCGCAGCGGATACGACCACCCGGGAGGACACCAACGGCCCGCCCTCGGCGACTTAGGTAAGGCTAACCATACCTTTACCTTGGTGGTGATCGTCAACGCCGTCCGCGAAGTCATCCGGTTCGTTCCGGGAACCCCAAGTCCCGGCGCTCCCGGGCGGGTTGCCGACGGGAGGCCGGGCGGGCACCCGTGCGAGCGCGCGGGCCGCCTCGTCGGGTAACGTCCCCGGGGACGACGTCGCACCGGCCGTTCCGAGGCACGTCCGTCACCGCGCACCGGACGCGCCGGTCCGCGCCGCACCGGTCCGTGCCGCGGCGTTCCGCCGCACCCGCCCGTCCGGCCGCACCGCGCCGGACGTACGCACCCGCCCGTCCGGCCGCACCGCGCCGGACGTACGCGCGCCGCCGCTCCCCCGGCCACCCGACTCCGCACCGTGCGCACGGCCTTGTGCCCGGGCGGTACGCCGCCGGGCCGCGCGAGCCGCCTCCATGCCCCCATGCCCCCATGCCCCCCATGGCTCCACACGGCCCCCACCAAGGGCCGCAGCGAAGGGACGAACACCCGATGAGCTCGACTTCCGCGCCTACCGCGGCCCCCACTCCCCCACCGGCCGACCCCGTGCCCCACCTGGAGGCGTCCCCGGGCAAGGTGGTCGTCGTGAAGTTCGGCGGCCACGCCATGGTCGACGAGGCGCTGCAACGGTCCTTCGCCCAGGACGTCGTGACGCTGCTGCGGGCCGGGGTCCACCCGGTGGTGGTGCACGGGGGCGGGCCCCGGATCAGCTCCCTGCTCGCGCGGCTCGATCTGGAGGTCCGCTTCACGGCCGGACTGCGGGTCACCACGCCCGAGGTCCTCGACGTGGTGCGCATGGTGCTCGCCGGGCAGGTGCAGCGCGAGATCGTCGGCCTCATCAACGCGCACGGCCCGCTGGCGGTCGGACTGACCGGCGAGGACGCGCACACCCTCACCGCCGTACGCAGACCGGCCTGGGTGGACGGCGATCCGGTGGACATCGGGCTGGTGGGCGAAGTCGTCCGGGTGGACCCGCGGTTGATCCTCGCGCTGCTGTCCCGGGGCCGGGTTCCGGTGGTGTCACCGCTCGCCAGGGGAACCGGGGGCGAGGTCTACAACGTCAACGCGGATCTCGCGGCGGCGGCCCTGGCGGGCGCCCTGGGCGCCGAGCGGCTGATCGTCCTCACCGATGTCGCCGGGCTGCACGCCGACTGGCCGGCCGGCGGCGAGGTGATCGAGCGGCTGACCGCGGCGGAACTCGACGCGCTGCTGCCGGGCCTGACAGGCGGGATGGCGCCCAAGATGGAGGGGTGTCTGCGGGCGGTGCGGGCCGGGGTGCGGGCGGCGCGCGTCATCGACGGGCGGGTGCCGGGCGCCGTGCTGCGGGAGGGCTTCCGCGACCGGGGCGGCGCCGGCACCACCGTGTTCCCGGACCGGGCCGACGACCCCGGGGAGGACGCCGATCGGCCCGGCGGGCGGCGCCGGTCACAGGGTCCGGCGCAGCACCCGTGACCCCGGGCGGGGAGCGAGCCCGGCCGGCCAGGTCACGGGCGCGTCGGTCACGGTGAAGCCGTGCCGCAGGAACAGCGCGGCACCCCCGCTGGTCGCGGCGAACACCGTGCGGGCCGAGCGGGCCGCGGCCTCGGCGAGGAGCGCGGTCAGCAGGGCCGTACCGACCCCCCGGCCCTGACTGGCCGCCGCCACGCAGAAGTTGTAGACGACGGCGGTACGGCCCGGGGCCCGCCCCTCGGGTGCGGCGGCGAACCTGAGCCCCGCACAGCCCTCGACACGGCCCGTCGCCGACTCGGCGAGGAGGAAGTCGTCCACGTCGCGCGCGTACCGCGCCATGGGCCGCTCGCGCAGCTCTCCCGTCCGGGCGAACACCCGGGAGAGGCGGTGCAGCGCGATCGCGTCGTCGCGCCCGGCCGCGCGCACCACCACCGGAGGCGCGGGACGAGAGGGGCGCGGAGTCGGTACGACGTGGAGTGCGGGGCGGGAAGTCACCGTGCTGTCCTCACTGGTTCTGACCGTGCTGTCCTCACTGGCTTCTGGTGGTCAGGCGGGGGCGTGGTCCTGTTCCGCCGCGGATCCGGGGATCGCCGAAGGCTCCTCCCGACGCGCTCCGGGCGCGAACACGGCGGCGATGACGGCGGCCGCGGCGCAGAAACCGGCGGTGACGAGGAACGCCCGGTCGTACCCCGTGACGAGCTGGTCGATCCGGTCGGCCGGGGCGGACGAGGCGCCCCGGGTCGCGGCGACCGTGGTGAGGATCGCGAGCCCGAGGCTTCCGCCGATCTGCCGGGCCGCGTTGATGAGACCGCTGATCAGCCCGGCCTCGTGCGGGGCGGCGGCGCCGGTGGCCAGGGAGGTGTTGGCCACCATGCACAGGCCGACGCCGGTCGACGCCACGAGCGAGGCCGGCAGGAAGCCGTTCAGGAAGGTCGAGTCGGCGTGCATCAGACCGAAGAGCAGCATGCCCGCCGCGCCGAGCGCCAGGCCCGCGGTCAGTACGGCGCGGGCCCCGAAGCGTGCGGCCAGCCGCCCGGAGAGCATGGATCCGACGACGGTGCCGAAGCAGAAGGGCAGGAAGGCGGCGCCCGCCCGCAGCGGCGAATAGCGCAGGACGTTCTGGAGGAACAGCGAGGCGAAGTAGAACCCGGCGACGGTGGCGGCGCCGAGGAACAGCACGATCACATTGGCCAGCCACACCGGCCGGGCGCGGAACACCCCGAAGCGGACCAGGGGTTCGGCGGCCGCCCGCAGCTCCCAGACGGCGAAGGCGGCTCCCGCCACGGCCGCCACCGCGAAGGAGACGAGGGCGCCGCCGGTCCCCCAGCCGTGCTCGCCGGCCCGGATGAGTCCGTTCACCAGGGCGGTCAGGGCGACGGTGACCAGGAGCGCGCCGGGCAGGTCGAGGCGGCTCACGCGGGTCGTGCGTGCGTCATGGACGGACAGCCGGGCCAGGATCAGGGCGGCGGCCACGATCGGTACGTTCACGAACAGCACCCAGCGCCAGGACAGCCACTCGGTGAGCACCCCGCCCAGCAGCACTCCGAGCGCGCTGCCCGCGGCGGACACCATGGCCCAGATCCCCACGGCGCGGGCCCGCGCGCGCATCTCGCGGAAGGTGACCATGATGACGGCCAGGCTCAGCGGGGCCAGCAGCGCACCGGCCAGGCCCTGGCCCGCCCGTGCCGCGATGAGCTGGCCCGGTGTCTGGGCGAAGCCGCCGAGCACGGAGGTGGCCCCGAACACCCCGAGCCCCAGGAACATCGCGACGCGGTGCCCCACGAAGTCGGCGAACCGGCCGCCGAGCAGCAGCAGTCCGCCGAAGACCAGCGTGTAGGCGTTGACGACCCAGGACAGGCCACCGGGCCGGAATCCGAGGTCGCCGGCGATCGAGGGCAGCGCCACGTTCACGACGCTCACATCGAGGACGACCATCACCTGCCCCAGACAGGCGGTGGCGAGGACCAGGCCGGGGCGCGGCCGGGGCCCTGAGGTCCGGTCGGATCCCGTGTCGGATCCCCTGTCGGGTGCGGTACCAGGTGCGGTATCGGGTGCGGTCCCGGACGGCGTCTCGGTCATGGCGCACTACTCCCGTTGCTCGGCGCGGACCTCTGCCGCGCGACGACGCGAACAATGTACGCGTAAGGCATGCCTAACTTCTACTTCGGCGGTGCGGGAGAAGTGGGAGGATGGCGGCATGTACCGGCCTCCGCAGACCTCCGAACCCGACCCGGCACACCGACGGCGCGGGGTCCCCAGGTCGCAGCCGAGGCCGGGGCTGACACCCGAGGCCGTCGCACGGGCGGGACGGGAGCTGATCGAGCGCGAGGGGCTGGACGCGCTCACCATGCGGGCGGTCGCCGCCGAACTGGGCACCGCCGCCGCGTCGCTGTACCGGCACGTCGCCGACCGTGACGCGCTGCTGCTGGCGATCCTGGAGGACATCGCGTCCCGGCTGCCGGTGGAGGTGCCCGGAAGGTCACCCGCGCGGCGGCTGTTCAACCGGCTGACCACCGCGCACGACTACATGGCCGAGCACATCTGGGTGCTGCACATCCTGATCCGCGGCGAACTCGTCGCCCGCAACGCCTTCCCGTTCAGCGACGCCTGTCTGGCCGACTTCCTCGCGGCGGGCCTCACCGAGCGCCGGGCGGCCACCGCCTACCACGCCTGCTGGCACCTCACCACCGGTGAACTGCTCAACGAGCACCCGCTCACTCCGCCGCCCCAGCCGAGCCAGCGACAGCAGGCCCTCGCCTCGGTGGACCCCGCCCGGCTCCCGGCGCTCGCCCGGGTCCGCGAGGCGGAGCTGCGGGAGGGCCGCGACACCTACGCGACCGCGCTCAAGGCCCTGTTGACGGCCTTTCTGCCCGATGCGGCGGACTTCTGAGACACGCATGCCCATCAGGGGGAATTCGATGACTCCGCCGTACACCCAGGGCGAGTCCGCATGGGTGCCCACCCGTGACGGACGACGGCTGCACGCGATGGTCCTGGACGCCCGCGAGCCCGGCACCGGGCCGCCGGTTCCCGGCCGGGTGCCGCCGACGGTCGTGTTCGAGGCGGGGGTGGCGGCCGACCGTTCCTCCTGGGCCGGAGTGCAGCCCGCGGTCGCCCGGTTCGCCCGTGCGATCGTCTACGACCGCGCCGGACTGGGCCGCAGCGCGCCGGACCCGGCGGGGCGGGCGCTCACCCGGATGGCCGACGACCTGGGCGATCTGCTCGACCACTTCGGGCCCGGCCCGTTCGTCCTGGTCGGACACAGCGCCGGTGGCCCGATCGTACGACTCGCCGCGGCCGACCGCCCCGACCGGATCACCGGCCTGGTGCTGGTCGAACCCACGGACGAGGGCGCCGATGCGCTGTTCTCGCCGGGCTTCCGCCGGATGAGCCGGATCGTGCCCCGCGCCTGCGGTCTGCTCGCCCGCCTCGGTCTGCTGCACCTGCCGCACCGGCCCCTGCTCAGGGCCGTGCCCGCGGACGTGCGCGCGGCGATGCGCCGGGAGGCGTTCACGGTGCGGGCGATGTCCACCTGGGCCGAGACCAACCGCACCTTCCTCGACGAACTCGCCGCCTGGCGCGACAACCCGCCGGGCGCCGGGGACTTCCCGCTCACCGTCGTGTCCGGCGCCCGCGCGGGCAACGGCATGAGCCGCTCGATCCGGGCCGCCGCGAACGCCTCGCACGCCCGCCGGGCCGCCTGCTCACCCCGGGGCCGGCAGGTGATCGCCGAACGCTCCGGCCACTACGTCCCGCTGACCGAGCCCGGCCTCGTCGTCGACGAGATCGCCCGGATCGTCCGGCAGTTGGACGGCCCCGGGCCCGGCGGCCCGGAGGCGTCCCGCAGGAACTGACCGCCCAGGCGGTCCCGTTGTGTCCGCAGCCCGATCAGACCGTCGGCCGCGGGCCGGAGTCGTACGGGCCGTGGGTCCAGCGGCCGCCGGTCAGCGTGGCGTGCACCGGCATCGCCCGCAGCGTGGCGGCGTCGGCCTTCAGCGGGTCCACGTCCACGACGACCAGGTCGGCCGGGTCCCCGACCCGCACGAGCCGCCGTCCGCGGGCCGCCGCGACCAGCGCGTCGGGTACGGACAGACGCTGTTCCGGGTGCCAGGCGGGACGTTCGTCGTCGGTACGGCTGACGGCCGCCGCGACGGCGAGCCAGGGGTCCAGCGGGGACACCGGGGCGTCCGAGCCGAACTCCAGCCGGGCGCCTGCCGCGTGCAGGGCGGCGTACGCGAAGGCCCGGTCGGTGCGCCCGGCCCAGTGCCGGTCGGCCACGTCCCGGTCGTCGGTGGCGTGCCGGGGCTGCACTCCGGCGGTGACCCCCAACTCCGCGAAACGCGGCAGGTCTTCGGGGCTCAGCAGCTGCGCGTGCTCGATCCGGCCGCGGCAGCGCACGGCCGCGAAGGCGTCCAGGGCCACGCTGTTGGCGCGGTCCCCGATCGCGTGCACGGCGGGCTCGATGCCGTGCGCGGCGGCCCGCCGCATCAGCCGTACCAGCTCCTCGGGTGCCGTCTCCTCGATGCCGTGCGCGCCCTCGGTGCCCTCCAGACCCGGATAGGGGGCATGGCACAGCGCGGTACGGGTGTTGAGCGAGCCGTCGGTGAACAGCTTGAGGGGACCCACCCGTACCAGCCCGGGGTGGCGGCCGACCCCGCCGCCGGTGCGCAGGCCCCGGGCGATGGCCGCGTCGAGGCGGCTGGGGTAGACGGCCGCAGCCACCCGCAGGGCGGGCGGGGTATGCGCCGTACGCCGGGCCCAGTCCTCGACCATGTCGCCGTACTGGAAGTCGATGACACCGGTCACCCCGCGCGCGGCGGCGGCCCGGCAGGCCTCGGCGATCCGGTCGTCGACCACCTCGACGGGCGGCTTGGGCAGGGCGGACAGCGCCTCATGGGTCTCGTGCTCGCGCAGCAGCCCGGTGGGGTGCTCGCCCCGGCCGACGAGCGCCAGCGCCGGGGAGTTGAGCCACACGGCGTGCAGATCGGCGCTGACCAGGGCCACCGGGCGGTCCGGGAGGACCGCGTCGAGCAGGTTCTTGTGCGGGGCGTCGGACCAGAGCCCGTCCCGGAAGCCGTACCCGAACAGGACGGTGTCGCGGGGCCCGCCGGTCTGCCGCCGCACCAGGTCGGCGACCGCCCGTGCGGATCCGGTACCCGCCAGGTCCAGGCGGTGCCGGGCGTTCGCCCACTCCGCGAGGTGGACGTGCGCGTCCCACAGCCCCGGCAGCAGGACGCGCCCGTCGAGGTCCACGACCCGCTCGCGGCCGTCGGGTGCCGCCCGGTCGCCGTCCTCCGCGTCGGTGACGACATGGGTGATGGTGCCGTCCGCCACGCGGACCCGGCTGAGCGGGCCGCCGGCGCCGAGCCGCACCCGGTCGAGTACGAGCGCGAAGTCGGTCATGAAGCCTCCCTGGAGGACGCCGGGCGGCGCTTGGCCGAACGACCGGCGAGAAACTCGGCCTCACCTTACCCACGGCTGCGGGCAGGCGGGATGTGAACTGATGGGGTGTCAACCGCGGTGGCTCGCCCGGCCGTTCACCGTCGGGCGGGCCGCCGTCTCGGCGGGTCCGTGGGTGCTCAGAGCGCCATGGTGTCCGCGGGCCGCCCGCGCAGGTCCGCGCGCACCGCCTCGGTGACGGTGACGGTCGCGCAGGTGGCGGCCAGCCAGTGGACGGCCATGGTGTGGTCGGCGGCCGTGCGGTCGGCCACGGCGTCGGCGACGACGAACGGTTCGAGGTCCTGCATCCAGGCGTCGGCCGCCGTGAGTAGCACGTCGGTGCGCGCCGCCGCGCCCACGACCACCACCTGGTCCCGCCCGAGTTCCTTCAGGCGCGAGCGCAGCCGGGTACCGGCGAACGCGCTGTACCGCTTGGCCGTCAGGACCGTGTCGCCGGTCTCCGGCCGCAGGACGTCCACGACGGCGCGGGCGTCCGTCGCGGTCGGCGGTGCGAGCGGGACCGGCGCGGGGAAGACCGGCCCCGGCCCCTCTCCCCCGACCGACCGCGACCCCGGTATCCGCGTCACGTACACGACGGGCACGCCGAGGCAGCGGGCGGTCTCGGTCAACCGGCCGATGTTGTCGAGGAGTTCGGCGACCGGCGCGGTCTCCTCCAGGGCTCGCAGGACGTACTCCTGCATATGCTGCACGACGAGTGCGGCACGGCACGGATCGATGCGCCAGGACGGGCCGCCGTCCGGCAGCGACGCCGCGTCGGGCATGGGGTACGGGACGGCGCTCAAGGACGTCATGGTCTCGCCTTTCGGCTCAGGCCAGCAGATGGCCGGTGTGGGAGAGGCGGCGCGCCGCCGACAGCAGGGCGTGGATCTGCGGCCCGACATGGTCGAGGTCGCGCACGGGGGTACGGAACGGAATGCGGGCGTCGTGGTGGGTGCGCCGGTGTTCCAGCCGGAGGGTCAGTCCGTAGCGGTCGATGGCCACCGGGACCACCTTCGTCACACCGGGCTCCGGGCGTGGCCGTACGAGCCGCAGCAGCCGGGGCACGAGATCGGCGTGGTCGTCCACGAGATGGGTCAGGAGGCCCGCCTCGCAGGTCGCCAGCGGATCGAGTTCGGTCGCCTCCAGTTCCTGGAGGGTCACGTACGCGCGTCCGCCGGAGTCCTCCAGGACGCCCTGCCCGAACTCCATGCACGTACTGTCCGTGGCGTCCGGGTCGTACGGCGCGCGCAGCACCCCGGTCAGGGTGACGCGGGCGCGCAGCCGTTCGCGTACCGGCGTGGGCGCTATGTCGGTGAGTTCCAGGCGGACCGGGACCCGTACGGGGGACGGGGTGCCGGTGCCTTCCCAGGCGGCGTGCAGATGGAAATGCCCCATCGCACCGGTGCCGTCGAGTCGGCGGATCTCATGGTGCCGGCCGTCGCTGACCACGGTCATCGAGTGGGCGGCGGCCAGGATCGACCGGACGCGCTCGGCGGCCGTCGGCGCGCTGGCAGGACTGGGGGTACGACGCATCCGGGCCCTCCAGGACCAGGGAAAGTAAGGTAAGGCTAACCTAACCCACACCCTTCCCGGTTGGCCAGTCGCCCCGCACGCACAGCGCCCCTCCACCGGCCGGGGACGGTCACCGGTGAAGGGGCGTGCACGCGCCGCGCCGTACGGGCTGACGGCCTTTCAGTAGCCGACCGCGACCTCCATCCACTGCGGGTTGTCCATCGAGGTGTACGCGGCCTGGCCCGCCACGTCGTCGTACGGGAAGCCGTACGCCAGGTGGCCGATCGCGTGGTCGTGCCAGTACTTTGCGTACCAGTTGGCCGGGTCGCCGCCGTAGAACTTCGACGGGTCCTGCTGCTGCGCGGCCGGCAGGTTCGCGGTGTGCCGGTTGAGCGCGGCGCACCGGGCGGCGTCGGAGGCGAGGGACCCGGCACAGCCGAAGATGTTCGAGGTGGACTCGTTCACGCCGACCGAATTGGCGTACGCCGTGAAGTAGTTGGCGTTCGTGCCGCCCGACCGGAAGCTGGGGTCGCTGCCGGGGGCGATGATCCGGTACGGCGCCTGGGTCTGGGCCAGGACCTTGAACTGCTGCGGCACGGAGTTCTGGAAGTTCTGGAAGACCTGGTCGCGGGTCATGGTGAACAGGTCCTGGGCGTCGCCCAGTTGGACGTCCTGCCCGCTGTGCGAGTGCAGCCGGATCGCCAGCGGCAGACCCCAGGCGTCGACCCGGGTGGTGTTGCCGCTGAAGGAGGACGTGCCGGTGGTGAACTCGATGAAGTCGTCGTACTGGCCGTTCGGGGAGCCGACGTAGAAGTACATGCGCTGGGCGGGGGCGGCGACGACGTCCACGTAGGGCTGCTCGGCGATGGAGTGCTCCTGGCCGTTGTAGCTCCAGTAGACCTGGCTGTCCGGGTAGGCGCCGCCCGTCCGGTTGAGCACCTTCACCTTCATGACGGCCGAGGACGGCGGGATGTCGTCGGTGGTGCCCCAGAAGTCGTCCGGGGGCGTGCTGCCACCGGAGCCGCCGTAGACCTGGAACTCCCACAGGGAGTAGCCGTACGGGGTGGCCCGCTGGGTGCCGTACATCCGGACGTACCGTCCGGAGCCGCTCACGTTCAGGTTCTGTACGCCGCCGGTACCTGCGGTGGTCGAATAGACGGTGGTCCAGGGGCCGTTCGGGTCCGTGGCCGTCTGCACGGTGAAGGCCTTGGCGTAGGCGGCCTCCCACTTGAGGGTGACCTGGGTGAGGGGCTGGACCGAGCCGAGGTCGACCATGAGCCACTGCGGGTCGGCGAACGCGCTGGACCAGCGGGTCTGGTCATTGCCGTCCACCGCCTGCGCGGCGCCGAAGGAGGCGTTCTCGGTGGAGGAGGCGGTGGCGGGTCTGCCCTGGGAGAGCAGGGTGCCCGCGGCGCGGGCGGGGCTCTGGGAGGTGACGGTGAGTCCGAGCGCCGCGGCGAGCGCGATCAGCAGCGCGAGGACGAGAGAGGGCCGGGAGCGGGAGCGTCCCGGCGCACGGCGTGGTGGGGCGGAGCTGACTGGCATGGGCGTACTCCTCGAACGGGTGGGGACCGTGCTGGAGACCGAACCGTGACGCAGCCTGAGAGCGCTCTCGGGTGAGGGTGATGGTGGCAAGCTCCCCGGGACCAGTCAATGGGTTGTTCGCAAATGAACGGCGGCGGGGCGGAATTCGTTCGGCTCTCGAACGCCGGGCCCGTGCCGGGGTGTCGGCCGGCTTCGTTCGCACCGGGCGAGGGCGAGCTTGATCATCGGCCCACCGCGGCCCCACCCCTTTCGCGCGCCCGGCGCACCAACTCGTCGGCGGCTCCCGGCCATTGGGGGTACCGGAACGCGAAACCCGCCTCGGTCAGCCGCCCCGGGACGACTCGGCGGCTCTTCAGGAGCAGTTCGGTGTCGGAGCGCAGGGCGAACGCGCCGATCTCGGCCATCCACCTGGTCGCCGGAAGGCCCACCGGCACACCCCACGCGGAGCGCAGCGCGCGCATGAACGCGCGCTGCGGCAGGGGGTGGGGAGCCGCCAGGTTCACCGGCCCGGTGAGGTCCTCGCGGTCCATCAGGAACTCCACCGCGCGCACGAAGTCGTGTTCGTGGATCCACGACACGTACTGCGCGCCGCCCGCGACCGGGCCGCCGAGGCCCAGGCGGGTCAGCCCCGACAGGACGGCGAAGACTCCGCCGGGGTCCGGGCTCATCACCATGGCCGAGCGCAGGGCGACCTTGCGGGTGGCCGGTGTCTCCGCCCGGCGCTGGGCCCGCTCCCACGCCTTGGCGATGTCGACGCTGTACGCCCAGTAGTCCGGCACGCCCGCCTCGCCGCCGCCGATCACTCCGGTGGCCTCGTCGTTCGGGGCGTCGAAGCGGTGCGCGTACACCGTGGCGGTGCTCATCTGGAGCCAGAGCCGTGGCGGTCGGGCGGCACCCGCGATCGCGGCGCCCACGACGCGGGCGGAGTCGACCCGGGAGTCCATCATCTCCCGCAGACGGGTCGCCGTGTACCGGCAACTCACGCTGCGTCCGGCCAGGTTGATCACGATGTCACTGCCGTCGACGGCCGCGGTCCACGGCCCCAGGGTCTTGCCGTCCCACTCGATCTCACCCCCGCGCTCGGGGTGTCTGGTGAGCACCACGACCTCGTGACCTGCGGCGCCGAGCGCGCGCTTGAGCACCGTGCCGACCTGCCCGGTCCCACCGGGAATCACGATCTTCATCGGCCACCCCTCCCTCGTGTCGAGCCCTCGTGTCGAGCTGAGCCTAGACCAAGGAGTTGAACGCGTTCAAAACAGGTCGGGAGGCGGCGATCCAGGTCGACCCTCGGGCTCCGTCCGGACGGCAGGGCAACCGGCCGCCTCATGTGACCTGGACCACACGCCCGCGGCCCTTCCCATCGGACCACCGGAGGCGTACGTTCCGGTTTACCTCGCGATGACGCCCCCAAGGCGTCGGCCCGCCGAGCCTGGGACGGCGGGCCAGCGGGGGCCAAATCCGCCCCGACAACGTGCCGCGCCAAAAAGACAGTTGGCCGACGGAGCACCCCTGCTATGGTGCGCCGATGTCATCGATCAAGAAGATCCAGGTCACCTTCGACTGCGCGGAGCCCGAACGCGTCGCCCGGTTCTGGTGCGAGGTGCTGGGATACGAGGTCCCGCCGCCGCCGGAGGGGTTCGACACCTGGGGTGATTTCGATCGTTCGCTGCCGGCCGAGCGGCAGGGCGCGGCGTTCGCCTGCGTCGATCCCTCGGGCGAAGGGCCCCGGCTGTTCTTCCAGCGCGTTCCCGAGGGGAAGGTCGTCAAGAACAGGGTGCACATCGATGTGCGGGTCGGCACCGGGCTCGTGGGCGCGGAGCGGCTGGCCGCGCTGGAGGCCGAGTGCGCGCGGCTGGTGGCGCTCGGCGCGGTGCAGGTACAGGTGCTGCGCGCCGACGGCTTCAACGAGTCCTGCATCGTGATGCAGGACATCGAGGGCAACGAGTTCTGTCTCGACTGAGGACCCGCCGGGAGAGGCGACGGGGCGCGATCCCCGTACGGTCACGGCCCGTTGCCGCTCAGGGCACGCGCAGGGCCAGTACGGCGACGTCGTCGTTCTGGACGTCGCTCATCCGGCCGAGCAGTTCGTCCCGGAAGACGGCCAAGGGCTCGCGGGCGAGTGCCGCCGCGTGCTGGCGCAGCCGGGTCAGACCGCGGCCGATGTCCTCGCCGGGGCGTTCGACGAGGCCGTCGGTGTACAGGAGGAGGGTGGCGCCGGGCGGCAGGGTGACGGTCGCCGTCTCCCGTGCGAGCGCGGGATCGACCCCGAGGATGGGGGCGTGCCCTTCCTCCAGCAGCAGCGTGTGGCCGTCGGGCTGGGCCAGCAGGGGCGGGAGATGACCGGCGTTGGTCCAGGTGAGCCGCCATGGTCCGGCGTCGGGTGTCTCGATGCGCGCGATGACGGCCGTCACCAGCTCGATGCTGGTCAGCCCCTGCATCACCTTGTCCAGGCGGCACATGATGCCCGCCGGGTCGTCGCCGCCGCTGTCGTAGGCGAGTGCGCGCAGCATGTTGCGCAGCTGCCCCATCCGGACGGCGGCGGCGAGGTCGTGGCCGACCACGTCCCCGATGGCGAGGACCGCCGAGCCGTCGGGCAGCGGGAAGGCGTCGTACCAGTCGCCCCCGACCTCGGCCCGTTCGCGGGCGGCCAGATAGCGGGTGGCGAGCTGGAGGTGGTCCAGGCCGGTCAGGTCGGGCAGGAGGGAGAGCTGGAGCTGCTCGGCGGTGTGCTCCTGGAGCGCGTACAGCCGGGCGTTGTCCAGGGCGAGGGCCGCGCGGTGGCCGAGGTCGGCGGCGAGCGCCTGCTCCTGCTCGTCGAACGCCGGGGCCCCGGCGCGGCGGACGAAGGTGAGGGCGCCCAGTTCCTGCCGCCGTACGCGCATGGGCACGATCAGCGCGCTGTGGGCGCCGAGCGTCCGGTACAGGGACCACTGGGCGGCGCGCAGCGGGTCGGCGGGGTCGGGTTCGCCGAAGTCGGTGACCACGACGGGGCCCGCGCCGCGCAGCACCTTCGCCAGCGCGCACGCCGAGTCGTCCGGGCCGGGCAGCAGCCCGCCGGACAGCACCCGCAGCGCCCGTTCCGTGTCCCGGTCGGTGACCGTGAGTCGCCGTAGCCCTTCGCTTTCGACGACGTCCACGACACAGGCGTCGGCCAGCTGGGGCACGACCAGCCGGGCGAGCCTGCGCAGCGACTCCTGCGCGTCCAGTCCGGAGGCCAGCGCGCGGCTCACATCGGCGAGCAGCCGCAGCCGGGCGGCGGCGACCTCCGGTGGCAGCTCCTCGGACGGCGCGGCCGCCGGTGGCGTCGGCTCTCGTTTCATGACGCTCCTCCGGGCGTCCCTGGGGCGGTGGGATGTCGTTCCGGACCGCCGGTCCGGTGGGATCGCGGGCAGAGGCCGGCAGCGCGGCGCGGACCGTGCGGTCGCACATGGCGAGCCTCATCGCCGTCTTACGCACCGATGCCCCGGCGGGGAGCCGCGCAATCCCCCGTCACTCTCCCTGACCAGCGGCGGCACGGCGCCGCCGACGGTCCCTGCCCGACGAGGGGCGGGCGCGGGGGGTGCGGCGCGCGCGGCCCTCCGGCCGTGACACGGCGCAGGTCGGCGTCGGTGTCGGTGTCGGCGTCGGCGTCGGCGTCGGCGTGGCGGACCTGGCAGGACGTGTGCCGGGTGGCGCACTATGGGGGTGGCGATGAGGCTCGCCCTTGACCGCACCTCCCGTGCTGATGGCCTCTACCTCCACCGATCGGACGGTCGCTGCGGCTGCCCGACGGTCGCGAGCCAGGAGGTGCCGTCGCCTTGTCACTCCCGAGCGTGCCGACCCGAGGTCGTCCACGGCCTCGCCACGCCCGCTTCCGCTCGGCTCCTCCGGGCCCCCGGCTGCCTGAACCCCGCCAGAAGGAGTTGGACATGCCCGTACGACGGCTGGTCCTGGACGTCGACAAGACGGTCGACGAGCCCGATCTGATCCACCTCGCGTCGGTGATCGAGGCCGCGCCCGGGGTGAAGGCGGTGAACATCGCGGTCACCGAGATCGACATCGAGACCGTCGGTACGAACGTCACCGTGGAGGGCGACGACATCGACGTCGGCGCGCTGACCGAGGCGATCCAGCACACCGGCGCGGTCGTCCACAGCATCGACGAGGTGGTGGCCGGCGCCTATCTGCTGGACAACAAGCCGCGTTCGCGATGACCCCGGCCCGCGGGCTGCGGATGCCGGCCGTGCGGTCCATGCTGCCGCTGGTCCTGGGTCTGGTGGACGGGCTGCTCAACGCCCTGACGCTGGCCGCCGCCTCGCTGGTGGGTTCGGGCGCGCCGGTCAGCGCCTCGCTGGCGCTGCGGGTGGGGCTGGTGGCGTTGACGACGGCGGCGTTCGCCGTGTTCGTGGCCGACTACGCCGACCGCCGCGCCTATCTGATCCGCGCCTCACGGCAGTTGAACCTGACCCGGCGGGGGCAGCTGGCCACGACCCGGCTCGGCCGGCTCGCGCTGACCCGCGCGTTCACGGCCACGGTGATCGCCTGCACCGCGAGCTTCACCGGGGCGACGCTGCCGCTGCTGGCCGGGGCCGCGGCGCCGGAGCTGTCGTGGATCGTGGTGGTGCTGGCCGTCGTCGCCCTCGCGGCGCTGGGGGCCGTCCTGGGGCGCCTGTTCGCGGGCAGTCCGGTGCGGTGGGCGGCGGTGCTCGGCTGCGGCGGGGTGGCCGTGACCTGGATCGGTGTGTGGCTGCACCTCACCTGAGCGCGGCGCGCGGACCCGCGCCTCCCGCGCTCCCACGGCGGGGTCCCGGTGAGCGGGCCGGCTGGCGGGGGCGGCCCGGGTGGGCGCACCATGGACGGAGACGGGCGATGAGGCTCGCCCTTGAGCGCACGTTCCGTGCTGATGGCCTCTGCGAGCACCAGCCGCCGCACCCGGCGGCCCGGCTTCCGGAGGCATCGCGGATGTCCGTGTACACGATGCGCAGGGCCCGTACGGCCCATGGTGACAAGGTCGTCCTCGACGATGTCACGCTCTCCTTCCCGCCCGGCGCCAGGGTCGGCGTCCTGGGCCCCAACGGCATGGGCAAGTCCACCCTGCTGCGGATCATGGCGGGACTGGAGCGGCCCACCGACGGCGACGCCGTCCCGGCCCCCGGGATCAGTGTCGGGATCCTGGAGCAGGAACCCCGGCTCGACGACTCGACGACCGTCCTCGGCACCGTCGAGGAGGGCGTCGCGGAGATCCGTGCCGGGCTGCGACGGTATGAGGAGATCACCGCCCGGCTCGGCGCGGCGGGCGGTGCGCAGACGCAGCCGCTCCTGGACGAACTCGGCGCGCTCCAGGAGCGGTTGGACGACGCCGGGGCGTGGGATCTCGGCTCCCGGCTCGAGCAGGCGATGGACGCGCTGCGCTGCCCGCCGCCCGGCACACCGGTCGCGGAGCTGTCGGGCGGTGAGCGGCGGCGGGTGGCGCTGTGCCGGCTGCTGCTGTCCCAGCCGGACCTGCTGCTGCTGGACGAGCCCACCAACCATCTGGACGCGGAGTCGGTGACCTGGCTGGAGCGGCATCTGGCGGAGTACCCGGGCACCGTCGTCGCCGTCACCCACGACCGGTACTTCCTGGACAACGCCGCCCAGTGGATCCTGGAGATCGACCGGGGTCACGCCTACCCGTACGAGGGGAACTACTCCACCTACCTCCGGACCAAGGCGGCCCGGCTCCAGGTGGAGGGCCGCAAGGACGCCAAGCGGCAGCAGCGGCTGGCCGAGGAGCTGGCGTGGGTGCGCTCCGGCGGCAAGGGGCGCCAGGCCAGGTCCAGCGCGCGGGTGCGGCGGTACGAGCAGCTGGCGGGCGAGGCCGCGCGGGCGCGGCGGCTGGACTTCGAGGAGATCCAGATCCCGCCCGGGCCGCGGCTCGGCAGCCTGGTCCTGGAGGCCGACCGGGTCACCAAGGGGTTCGGCGACCGGCTGCTGATGGAGGAGCTGTCGTTCTCCCTGCCGCGCGGCGGCATCGTCGGGGTGCTCGGCCCCAACGGGGTCGGCAAGACCACCTTGTTCAAGGTGATCGTCGGCGCGGAGCGGCCGGACGCGGGCACCCTGCGGCTCGGTGACACGGTGCGGATCTCCTACGTGGACCAGAACCGCGCCGGACTGGACCCGGACATGCCGGTGTGGCAGGCGGTGTCCGGCGGCGCGGACCACATCCGCGTCGGCGATGTGGAGATGCCCTCGCGCGCCTATGTCGCCACGTTCGGTTTCAAGGGCTCCGACCAGCACAAGCCCGTGGGCGTGATGTCCGGGGGCGAACGCAACCGGCTGAACCTCGCCCTGACGCTCCGGCAGGGCGGCAACCTCCTGCTGCTGGACGAACCGACCAACGATCTCGACGTGGAGACGCTGGCGTCGCTGGAGAACGCACTGCTGGACTTTCCCGGCTGCGCGGTCGTCGCCGCGCACGACCGGTGGTTCCTGGACCGTGTCACCACCCACATCCTGGCCTTCGAGGGCGGCGCCGACTGGTTCTGGTTCGAGGGCAACTTCGCCGACTACGAGGCGAACAAGCTCGACCGGCTGGGCCCGGAGGCGGCCCGCCCGCACCGGATCACCCACCGTCGGCTGGTACGCGGCTGACCACCCGGCCGAAATCCCGTGACCCGCGCCCCGCACTTTCCCCGGCACCCGGTCATATGGGCATGGTCGGGGCGCGGCGGCGGGCCTGCGCGTTCGGCCTGTTCGACACCGGTTTCGGTGCGTGCTGGTTCGCCGGAAGCCTCGCTTTGGGGGCGCTCTACGATCGCTCGGTCACCGATCTGGTGGTCTTCTCGCCGGCCCTGCACGTGGCCGCGATTCCCCTGCTCCTGGTGGTCGGACGGACTCGGTGACGTCCCCTGGGGCCGACGACGCGGCCCGTTCGGCGTACCCCGGATGCCTTGCGGCGGCGATCTTCGGGGCTCACTATGGGTACGCGCCCGACGCGCCGGTGATGGGGCTCACCGCAACCGCGGCACCACGCCGCTGACGGTCCCTGGTCGAACGGACACGACCAGGAGAAGCCATGCCCGCACCCGCCGCGTCGCACTCCCCCGCCCGGCCCGACGGCCCCCGGGACGCCCGTACGGCCGCTTGCCACCCGGCACCGCCGCCGGACGGAGGTGTCCGGGCGAGCGCGCCCGGTACCCGTCCCGACGAGCCCGGCCCCCGCCCGCCCGAGCCGCGCCACCGGGCGGCTCCCGCTTCCAGGAGGACACAGTGGAGTTCGATGTGATCGTGGAGATCCCCCAGGGGTCCCGCAACAAGTACGAGATGGACCACGAGCTGCACCGCATCCGGCTGGACCGGCTGCTGTTCACCTCCACCAAGTATCCGGCGGACTACGGCTACGTCGACGGCACCCTGGGCCGCGACGGAGACCCCCTGGACGCCCTGGTGCTGGTCGGCGAGCCGACCTTCCCGGGCTGCACCATCGAGTGCCGGGCCGTCGGCATGTTCGTGATGAAGGACGAACACGGCCCGGACGAGAAGGTGCTGTGCGTGCCCGCCCACGACCCCCGGTACGCGCCGGTGCAGGACATCGGTGACATCTCCGAGTTCGACCAGCTGGAGATCACCCACTTCTTCGAGGTCTACAAGGACCTGGAGCCCGGCAAGTCCGTCGAGGGCTCGCACTGGGAGGGCCGCGAGCGGGCCTACGCGGAGATCGAGGCCTCCCGGGCGCGGGCCGCGGGAACAGGAGCCTGAACCATGACCTTGCGGATCACCGAGCTGCACGCCGTCGAGATCCTCGACTCGCGGGCCCGCCCCACCCTCGCCGTCACCCTCACCACGGGCGCCGGCAGCCGGATCCGGGCCGGGGTGCCCTCCGGTGCCTCCACCGGCACCCGGGAGGCCGTCGAACTGCGCGACGGCGACCGGACCCGCTACGGCGGACAGGGCGTCTCCACAGCGGTCGGACACGTCAACACCGAGATCGCCCGGGTCCTGACGGGACGCGACTTCGTCTCGGCCGCCGACGTCGACCGGGCGCTGATCGAACTGGACGGCACCGACACCAAGTCCCGGCTCGGCGCCAATGCCGTCATCGGGGTCTCCCTCGCCGCCTGGCGCGCCGAGGCGGCCGCCGCCGGGCAGCCGCTGTGGCGGCGGCTCGCCGAGGTGGCGGGCACCGCCGCGCGCCTGCCGGTGCCGCACTTCAACGTCGTCAACGGCGGTGCCCACGCCGCCAACGCCCTCGACTTCCAGGAGTTCATGCTGGCCCCGCTCGGCGCGCCGAGTCTGCCCGAGGCCGTACGCGCCGGGGCCGAGGTGTACGCCCGGCTGAAGGCGCGGCTGACCGCCGACGGCCACAGCACGGGCCTGGGCGACGAGGGCGGCTTCGCGCCCGCCGTCGACCGTCCCGAGGACGTCCTGCACCTCCTCGTCGAGGCGATCACCGACGCCGGCTACACACCCGGCCGGGACGGTGTCGCGATCGCCCTGGACCCGGCGGCCAGCGAGTTCCGGCTGCCGGACGGCCGGTACCGGGTCGCGGGCGAGATGTTGAGCAGTGACGACCTGATCGACCGCTACGAGGCGATCATCGACCGCTTCCCGGTCTGGTCGATCGAGGACGGTCTGGCCGAGGACGACTGGCACGGCTGGGTCCGGCTGACCGAACGCCTCGGCGACCGGGTCCAGGTGATGGGCGACGACATCTTCGTCACCAACCCCGGCATCATCCAGGAGGCGATCAGCAAGAAGATCGGCAACTCCGCTCTGATCAAGGTCAATCAGATCGGCACCGTCACCGAGACCCTCGACGCCATGCGGATCTGCCGCGCGGCCGGCTACACCCAGATGGTCTCCCATCGCTCGGGCGAGACCGAGGACACCTTCATCGCCGACCTCGCCGTGGGCACCGGCTGCGGTCAGCTCAAGTCCGGGGCCCCGGCCCGGGGCGAACGTGTCGCCAAGTACAACCGGCTGATCGAGATCGCCGACACCGACCCCGCATTGCCGTTCGGCCTCACCGGCGGCTGAACCGGCCGGGTCAGCTCCGGGGCGCCGCGCACAGCGCATGGTCGGTGAGGGTCTGCACCGCCCGGTCGAGGCGGTCCTCGTCGACGAGCGCGGTGGTGGTGGTCACCGACACGGTCACCGCCCGGCGGCCGTCGGCGCCGACCGCCGGTCTGCCGTAGACCCCGAAGCCGTCCCCCTCGTGCGTGTAGTAGACGCCCCCGCAGGTCAGGGGGACGGCTCGCAGCCCGAGGCCGTATCCGCCCTGTTCGCCCGCGGGGGGTATCGGCAGGTCGTCGTACGGGACCGTCCGCCGCATCAGTGCCCACTGCGCGGCGGGCAGCAGCCGTCCGTCCGCCAGGGCGCGGAAGAAGCGGTCGAGGTCCGAGGGGGTGCTCACCACCCCGGAGTCGGCGGTGTGCTGGTAGCTCTGCTCGGTGAGGTCCTCCGGTACGCCCCCGGGCCCGTCGATGGTCACCCGCTCGTGCGGGCCGATCAGATACGGGTTCTCGCCGGGGATGTAGGTGTGCCGCAGGCCGAGCGGGGCGATGATCCGGTGCTCGACGAGCTGCCGCCAGTCCGCGCCGCCCGCCTTCTCGGCGATCATCGCCGCCAGCAGGTAGTTGGTGTTCGAGTACGCCCAGCGGCGCGGTGCGCCGTGCGGCGGTGGGGTGAAGAGCGGGGCGTGGCGCATGGCGGTCGCGACGAGCCGGGAGGCCGGGGTGGCGTCGTACCGGTTCTCGTCGAAGTGGTTCAGCAGCCGGTCCCGCACCTCGGGGTCGTCGATGTAGTCGTAGATCCCGCTGGTCTGCTGGAGCAGGTCGCGGACGGTGATCCGCGCGCCGTCATTGCCGTGTCCGCGGACCACTCCGGGCAGCCAGTGCTCCACCGTGTCGCCCAGTGAGAGCCGCCCCTGCGCGGCGAGTTGGAGGACCACCACCGCCATGAACGTCTTGCTGGTGCTCGCCGCCCGGAACTCCGGGTCCCAGGGCACGGGAGCGGTCGAGCCCACGCCCGCGGTTCCGTACCGTGCCCGCAGCACGGCGCCGTCCGGCTCGTCCACCCGGGCCACCACGTTCACATCACCGCCCGCGGCGGTACGCACCGCCGCCAGATCCTCTCTCAACTCCCCCGCCGAATAGCCGCCGTCGCCCCCGCGCGCCCCGGCGGGCGCCGCGCCCACCGCGCCCGCCAGGAGTGCCGCCAGGAGTGCCGCCAGGCATGCCACGACCGCCGTACGCTTCCCCACCACGCTGTCCTCCTGTGCCCGGTCCGGCTCTCGTCCGTCCCTTGCCAGTCAACCGGTCGCGGCTCCTGCCATCGATGGAGGTGCCACCCGAGTACGAGGTGGGGATTTCCCCCTTCCCCCCTCTCTCCCTCCCCCGCGTATTTCTCCCGCACGTTTCCCCGCGCATTTCGCGCGCATTTACCCCGCACACGATCTTCACCGGGACGGCGGCTTGCGCCGCCAATATGTTCTTCCATATGGATCTTGACCCATACATATATTGGACAGACGTATGCCGCCGAGTGTCCACTGGATTGCACCGAGAATTACTCGCTCTCCTGGAGGCTCCGCATGCAAAAGGAAGACGTGGCCCGCCTCTTCACCACTCCGGTGGATTCCCCGGCCTACGCCCCCGCCCGGTACCGGTTCACCAACCGTGAGTACCTCAACATCTACTACCGCACGGACCCCGAGGTACTGCGCCGCCTCGTTCCGGAGCCGCTGACGGTCACCGATCCGATCGTGCGCTTCGAGATCATGCGCATGCCCGACACCACCGGCCTGGGCGACTACACCGAGGCCGGTCAGCTGATCGCCGTGGAGCACGAGGGCGAGAAGGGCGAGTTCAACCTCGCCATGTACGTGGACAGCGTGCCCGCGATCTCCAGCGGCCGCGAGTACAGCGCGTACCCGAAGAAGTCCGGTTCCCCCACCCTCTACGTGGACTCCGACACGTTGGTCGGCACGCTCGACTACGGGACGCTGCGGGTGGCCACCGCGACCATGGGCTACAAGCACCACGCCCTGGACCCGGCGGAGGCGCGCGCCCAGGTGTGCTCGCCCAACTTCATGATCAAGACGATCCCGGACTACGACGGCGGCCTGCGCGTCTGCGATCTGGTCCGCACCCAGATCAGCGACCTCACCGTCAAGAGCGCGTACACCGCGCCGGGGCGTCTGGAGCTCTTCGCCCACGCCATGGCCCCGCTCGCGGACCTGCCCGTACGGGAGGTCGTCGGCGCCAGCCACATCCTCACCGACCTGACGCTCAGCCCCGCCCAGCCGGTCTTCGACTACCTCACCGCCTGATCCGGTCGAGAAAGGTCCGCACCATGACCCCCACCTCCACGCCCACCTCCGGCCCCACCCCCGAGGCCGCCCTGGAGTCCTACCGGCGTGCCGCCGTCATCGGCGGCGGCGTGATCGGTGTCTCCTGGGCCGGCCTCTTCCTCGCCCGCGGCCTCGACGTCGTCGTCAACGACCCCCGCCCCGACATCGAGGACCTGGTCCTCGCCGGACTCGCGGAGATCACCCCCGCGCTGGCCGCGCTCGGCCTGCCGACCGAGAACCTGACCGCCGGGCTCACCTTCGAGGCGGACCTCGCAACCGCCGTCGCCGATGTGGACGTCGTCCAGGAGAACGGCCCCGAGCGGCTCGAACTCAAGCAGCGCATCTGGGGGACCGTCGAGGCGGCCGCCCCCGCCCACGCGCTGCTTGCCACCTCGACGTCCAGCATCCCGGCGACCGCCATCGCCGAGGCCATGCGGCAGCCCGAACGCCTGATCGTGGGCCACCCCTTCAACCCCCCGCACCTGGTACCGCTCGTGGAGATCGTGCCCGGCGCGCGGACCGCCCCGGCCACCGTCGAGCAGGCCACGGCCTTCTACACCGCGCTCGGCAAGAAGCCGCAGGTCCTGCGCAAGGAGGTGCCGGGCTTCGTCGCCAACCGCCTCCAGGCGGCCCTCTTCCGCGAGTGCGTCCACCTGGTCGCCGAGGGCGTGGTGACGGAGCGGCAGCTGGACGACGTGGTGACCTCCTCCATCGGTATGCGCTGGGCCGTGGCGGGCCCGTTCCGCACCTTCCATCTCGGCGGCGGCCCCGGCGGGCTCCCCCAGTTCATCGACCACCTCGGCCGCGGCATGGAGACGGGCCTGTGGCCGCTGCTCGGCAACCCCGCCTTCGACGACGCCACCGTCGCCCTCCTCACCGAACAGGCGCGCGAGGCGTTCGGCGACCGATCCGTGGAGCAGCTCGCCGCCGAGCGCGACCGCGCGCAGCTCACGCTGATGCGCGCCCTGGGCGAGACCCCGGACACCGCACGCGCCCGCGCCTGAACTCCCGCACACCACACAGGAGAAGCGAAGAAGTCATGGACCTCACCGACAAGATCAAGAAGGCCGTCGCCGCCCCCGCGACGGACGACGCCTTCGACATCCACGCCGAGACGGGCGAGGTGCTCGCGGGCATCGGCCTGCGGCCGGGCGACACCGGCGGGCGGATCACCTTCGAGGGCGCGGACCCGGTCGTCCCCAGCACCCTGCGCCTGGGCGCGGCCTCCGGTATCGCCCTGGTCGCCAAGTCCGCCGCCGTAGCCGCCCTGTGGAAGGACCGCACCGGGCGCGGCCAGGACATCCACATGGACCTGCGCGTCGGCCCGCACCGGCTGTGCCCCTTCTACGACGAGAAGTGGGAACTCATCAACGGCTATGTCGGCGGCGCCCCCTCGCTGCCGAACCAGGCGTTCGTCAACTCCTTCTACCGCACCGCCGACGACCGCTGGATGATGCCGTTCAACATCTACCCCAACATCAAGGTCGCCGCGCAGCGGCTGCTCGGTGTGGGCGAGGTGCCCGAGGACGTGGCGGCCGCGATCTCCAAGTGGAACGCCCGGGAACTTGAGCAGGCAGGTGCGGAGGCCGGGTGCGTGATGCCGATGGTGCGCACGCCCGCCGAGATCCTTGAGGAGGCGCAGTACCAGCAGGTGCTCTCCGGGCTGCCGCTGGTGGAGATCACCCGCATCGGCGACAGCGATCCCGAGCCGCTGCCCGCCGGCCCGACCGCGCCGCTCGACGGGGTGCGCGCCCTGGGCATGGGCCACATCATCGCGGGCGCCGGAGCCGGTCGCGCCCTCGCCCTGCACGGCGCCGACGTGCTGAACCTGTGGCGGCCCTACGAGCTGGAGCACGACGTCACCTACCTGACCACCGGCGTGGGCGTGCGCTCCGCCACGGTCAGCCCGTACACCCGGGAGGGGCTGGCCCGGATCCATGAACTCCAGTCCGGCGCCGACGTCTTCTACGCCAACCGCCGTCCCGGCTTCCTCGACTCCATCGGCCTGTCCGAGGAGGAGTCCATCGGGCGCAGGCCCGGTCTGATCCACGCGACGGTCTCGCTGAACGGCCGCAGCGGCCCCTGGAAGAACTACCTGGGCTTCGACCAGACCGCGGGCGCGCTCACCGGTCTGCTCCATCTGGAGGGCGACGGCGACAAGCCGGCCCTGCCGCCCATCACCGTCGTCAACGACTACCTGGTCTCGTGGTTCATGACGGCCGGGATCACCGAGGCGCTGCGCCGCCGCGCCGTGCACGGCGGCAGCTACCGCGTCCATGTCTCCCTGTCCCGTGTCGCCCTGTGGATCCTGTCGATGGGCGTCTTCGACAAGTCGTACGCCGAGCGGATCGCGGGCACCGGCGAGCTGCACGCCTACCTGGACCCCGAGGTCTTCACCGCCGAGACGCCGCTCGGCCGCTACCAGGGCGTCACCGACCAGGTGCGGATGTCGGACACCCCCGGCGCCTACCGGCAGATCCTCGTGCCCCGCGGTTCCCAGCGGGCGCAGTGGCTGCCCACCGCCTGATCCGCCGCCCGGCGAGACCGGTGCGCGTCACCCCGGGACGGGCTCACGGCCTGGGTGGGCCGGGTCGAGGGTGAAGAGCTTGCCGTCGGAGGCCGCGAGGACCAGCGCGCCCCGGTCGAACCACACCGTGGGCAGCAGCCCGCTGTCCAGCACCTCCGCGCGGGCCGAGGACTCCCACAGCAGGGTGCCGCGGGCCGTGTCGAGGGCGGCCACCCGGCCGCTCCCGCCGGCCAGGTACACGGTGCGGCCGTTCGGGTCCACCGAGACCTGGCCCGGCGTCTCCAGGGTCGTATGGCTCTGCCACAGCTCGGCCCCGGTCATGGGCGAGACGGCCGTGACCATGCCGCTGGAGGTGGCGAAGTAGAGCGTGCCGTGGGCCAGGGCCGGGATCCCGCCCCGGTACCGCTCGGGCAGCGGTGTCAGCGCGCGCTCGCCGGTGCGCGGGTCGACGCGCACGATACGGGTGTAGACCAGGTCGGGGCTGTCGGGCGCGGGGTTGTCGGTCGACTCCACGAAGACCAGCCGGCCGTCCAGGGCACCGATGAAGCTCCGCTGCTGGGCGGGGGACTCCAGGGTGTGCGCGGAGCCGTCGGCGGGGTCGACCACGAGGAACTTCGTGCGGTGCGAGCCCTCCGCGCGGGTGATGCACTCCACGTACGGGCGGTTCCCGGCGGCGAGCGGGTAGCAGTCGTATCCGGCGGGTACGGGGATCCGCCCGCGCACCGTTCCGTCGCGCGCCGAGCGGACGGTCACCGCGCCGCCGTCGCCCTCCTGGGTCATCGTCACCCCGGCCGCGTAGGCCGAGCCCAGGCTGTCGGTGCGCACCGGATGGGTCCACAGCCGGGTGCCGGTCGCGGCGTCGAGGGCGAGGACGGACTGCGCCTGTCCCGTGCCGCCCGAGCCGGTGACCGTCAACTCCACGAGCACCACGCCCTCGTACGTGCCGAGGACGTTCGTGACGTACCGGTCGGCCGGGATCCCGGCGGGGGCGATGCCGGAGCGCCACAGGGTGCGTCCGGTGGTGGCGTCGATCCGTTCCGGGAGGAGCGCGCTGCCCGCGCAGTAGAGGGCGCCGCCGTCCGGTACGCAGGCCGGGGTCCGGTTGCCGTCGTATGCCGGTGCCTTCCGCACGCCCTTCTCGGCGTCGGCGGACGCGGTCGTCTGCCAGGGTTTCCAGCCGGCCGGGAGCGGGGTCCAGCGTCCGGCGGCCGTGGCTCCGGCCCGTACCGTGCCGCCGCCGTCGCCGCCACCGCCCGCCGGGCCGAGCAGGAGATAGCCGGTCAGGGCGGCGGCCAGCACTCCGGACACGGCCAGCAGCGCGCGGGGTCCGCGCCGTCGGGGGCGGTGGTCCGCGGTGGTCGGGGCGCCGGTGGGGGGCTGGTCCGCGGGCCGCGCGGAGGGCAGCCGCAGGGTCATCGTCTGCGGTTCGCCCGGTGACGGTTCCGGCAGGGCCTCGGCGAATTCCAGGGCCAGTCGGTCCGGTGCGGGCCGGTCGGCGGGCTCCTTGGCCAGGCAGCGCTCCAGCACCGTGCGCACGGAGCCGGTCACGCCGTCGAGGGCGGGCTCGTTGTGGACGACCCGGTAGCCGGTCAGATAGGGGCTGTCGGCGTCGAAGGGGCCGCGTCCGGTGACGCACCACACCAGCAGCGCGCCGAGCGAGAAGACATCGGAGGCGGGGCCGACCGTACGGGCGTCGGTGAACTGCTCCGGGGACATGAAGGGCGGGGTGCCGATCACCTGACCGGTCTCGGTCAGGGTGTGGTGGCTCTCCACGGCCCGGGAGATGCCGAAGTCGATGACGCGGGGGCCGTCCTCCGCCATCAGGACGTTGGCCGGTTTCAGGTCGCGGTGCACCACCCCGGCCCGGTGGATGTCGCGCAGCGCCTCCACCAGGCCCAGCGCCAGCGGCCGCAACTCGGTGACGCGCAACGGGCCTTGGTCGCGGACACGGTCCGCGAGGGACCGGCCGCGCACGTACTGGGTGGCCATCCAGGGCGAGTCGGCCTCCGGGTCGGCGTCCACCACGGCCGCGGTGAAGGCGCCGCTCACCCGGCGGGCGGCCTCGATCTCCTGCCGGAACCGGGCCCGGAAGACGGGGTTCTGGGCGTACTCGGCGTGGACGACCTTGACGGCGACCTCGCGTCCGGAACGCGATCTGCCCCGGTAGACCCTGCCCATGCCGCCGGCGCCGAGCCGGTCGATCAGCTTGTAGCCGCCGACGGATCTCGGGTCGTCCTTGTGTAGCGGCACACGCCCCCCCCTGGCCTCCCAGCAGTTCCTGCCGCCAGAATACGGAACGCGCACGCGTGGCCGGCCGGGCGGCGGCCGGGCCGGGCGGCCCTTCGCAGAAGCATCACACGTGGACACCGCCCTCCCAACTCCTCGGCGGCCGAACCGAGTCCGGACCGGAGGGCGCCGCGCGGCCCGTACCCGCCGGGCCGATCCGCCGGGCCGATCCTCTGAAGCCGAAGCCGAAGCCGAAGCAGACACCGACTCCGGCACCGACTCCGACACCGGGTCCCTCGCCTCGTCCGACGCCGACGCGTCCTCACCTCGAAGGCGCCGATCGGGCGGCCCCTCGGGGTGTCGTGACGTCTTCTCGCCGCCGCGCTGCGTTCCTTGGGGGAGGGCATCGTCCCGCACGTGCCCTCAGTGCGCCGGGCGGGCCCGTCCGGCTCGTGACCTCGAAAGGTGTCCCGTATGTCCGCACAGAGCGCCGCCCCCGCGTCCCGCCCCCCGACCGCGCTGGTCACCGGGGCCACCTCCGGCATCGGCCGGGCGATCGCCAGGCGGCTGGCCGAGGACGGGCTGTCCGTCGTGGTCGTGGGCCGCAGCGCCGAGCGCGGTGCCGAGGCCGTGGCGGAGATCGCCGCGGCCGGGGGCCGGGCCCGGTTCGTCGCGGCCGATCTGACCGAGCCGGACGGCGCGAGTCGGCTGGCGGCCGCGGTGGGCGAGGTGGATGTGCTGGTCAACAACGCCGGGGTCGCGCACTGGGCCCCGACCGAGCAGATGCGGCCGGAAGACTACGACGCCATGTTCGACGGCAATGTCCGCGCGCCCTTCTTCCTGGTGGCCGCCTTCGCCCCGGCGATGGCCGCGAAGGGCTCGGGCAGTGTGATCAGCATCGGCAGCATGGCGGGCAGCCTCGGCCTGGCCGACGCCGCGGCCTACGGCGCCACGAAGGCGGCCCTGGCCTCGCTGACGCGGAGCTGGACGGCCGAGTACGGCGCTCGCGGCGTCCGCTTCAACACCGTGGCCCCCGGCCCGGTGTACACCCGGCCGGAGGGGCGCGAGCTGTTCGACGCGCTGGGCGCAACCACCGCGATGAAGCGCGTCGCCGAGCCCTCCGAGGTCGCCGAGGTGGTCGCCTTCCTGGCCTCGCCGAGGGCCAGTTACGTCACCGGCGCCACCATCGCCGTGGACGGCGGCCGGACCGCGATCTGAGGGCACCCCGGGTGGGGCGGTCGAGCCGTCCCACCCGAGGGCGCGCCGGATCAGGAGACCGTCCGGCAGACCGTTCCGTTGAGGCTGAAGGACGTCGGGGCGGGGTTGGCGCCGTCGTTGGCGCCGACGAAGCCGAAGGTGGCGGAGTTGCCGCCGTCGGGCGCGAGTTCGGCGTTGGAGTCGGTGTTGGTCACATGGACGTGCCGCCCGTCACCGGTGACGTTCGCGTTCCACGACGAGGAGACCGACTGCCCGGCCGACGGCCAGTCGAAGGTCAGCGTCCAGCCGTCGATGTCCGCGGGCCCGACATTGCTCACCACCACATCGGAGACGAAACCGTTGCCCCAGCCGGAGGTGACCTGGTACGAGACGGTGCAGGTGCTGTCGTCCGGCGTGGCGGTGGTGAAGGTCAGCGGGGCGGAGGGCCGGGAGAGGTGTCCCGCCTTGTCGCGGGCCAGCACATCGACGGTGTGCCGGGAGCCGGGCGGCAGGTTGGCGAGCGTGACGGAGGTACCGGTGGACGAGCCGAGCAGCTGGATGTTGGTGCCGAGCTGCTCGTAGACCTCGTACCGGTCCACCGTGCCGGTCGCGGCCGGCCAGCTCAGGCCGACGGTGCCGGCGCCGACCGCGGTGGTCCGCGGGGTGCCCGGTGCGCCGACGGTGGCGGCGGCGGAACCCGTGCCGCTCTTCGGGTGCAGGGTCAGCACGGTGACGGAGTACGGCGCGAGGGTCGCCGAGTCGGCCGTGGCGGTGCCGGTCGCGTCCACCAGGCCGTCGTCACCGGGGGCCCAGCGTTGGACCTCGGGGGCACCGGAGGCGGCGGTGAAGCCCTGGTACCGCAGGTCCACGGTGTGCTCGGTACCGGAGCTCTTGTTCAGCAGCAGGACGCCGAGGTCGCCGTCGGACCGGAGCACCGCGTGCGCCGAGACCTCGGAGCTGGAGGTGCCGGAGGCCACCATGCTGTCGCCGGGGTCGCTGAGGGCGCCGAGTGTCTTGATGCCGTAGTACGGCGCGAAGGGGGTGTTCACGGCGGGCTCGCAGACGCCGCCGGAGCAACTGCCGTTGGACAGCATGCCCATGTCGCCGTAGTCGGTCTCGCCGCCGACGGTGCTGATGGTGCCCGCGCTGTTGTGGGTGTCCCACCAGTCCACGGTGAAGACGCCGTTCTCCAGCGCGGTCATCATGGCCTCGGCGGCGAACAGGCCGTTGGGGCGGCTGGTGAAGGCGCCGCCGCCGGAGTTGGAGTTCACCTCGGTCATCGCGATGCCGATGTGCGCGGAGTCGGCGCCCGCGTACCGGTCCACCAGGTCGCGCACCTCGTGCAGCTCACCGGGCAACTGCCGTACGGCGGCCAGTGATTGGTCGCCGTCGCTGGTGTTGGGGTACCAGTGGACGCTGACGAAGTCGATGTCGTGGGCGACGGCGGCGAGCACGGTGTGGTTCCAGTCGCCGGTGTCGCCGGTGGCCACCGAGCCGTCGGGCCAGTTGCCGGGCATGGTGAGGACCGCGCCGATCTTGACGGTGGGGTCGACCGCCCTCATGGCGGCGGCGTAGGACGTGACCTCGCGGGCGTACTGGTCCGGCGTCTTGTCGGCGTGGGTGTCGTTCTCCCAGCCGCTGCCGTAGACGCCGTTGCCGTAGAGCTCGTTGCCGATCTCCCAGTACTTCGCGCCGTAGCCCTTGGTGATGTTGGCGTACCTGACCCAGTCCGCGGCCTCCTGGGCGGTTCCGGAGCCGTAGTTGGCGATCAGGATCGGCTGGGCGCCGGATGCCTTCGCGGTGCCCATGAAGGAGTCGAAGCCGGTGCCGGGGGCGACGTAGCCGCCGGGCGCGGTGTTGTCGACCCAGTGGTAGATGTCGGCGTAGGAGCCGCCCGGATAGCGCAGCGCGCCGATCCCCGCGGCCCGGTAGAGGGGGGCGACCCCGGGGTCGTTCATGTACGCGTCCCAGACGGCGGTGTTGGCGCCGAGCGCGGTGGAAGTGACCGTGCCCAGGCCCGCGTTCGCGTTGACCGTGACCGTGGTGTCGCCGGTGGCGGCCGGGTCGGCGGCGGCGGACGTGGCGAGCGGCACGATCGCGGCGGCCAGGGCCAGGGCGGCCGAGGCCATGGCGGCGAGCGGGCGGCGCGGCCCGTCCGTTCTTTTGCCGGCTGGTCTCCTGCGGAACGGCATGGGGGTGTTCCTCCCGGGTGATGCGCCGGCCCGGGGCCACGCCGCGGAGCCGGACGAAGGACGGGGAACCGTGCGGCGTGCAGCACCGCGTCACCCGTCGGCGGTGCGCCAACGGGCGGGCGGGGCTTGGGACATGAGGCTTGGGAGCGCTCCCATGATGGGAGCGCTCGCCGGTCATGTCAATCGGCCGTCCGTCGCCGCCACGACCCGCCGGGGACGGTGCCGTCGCGTTCCCGGTGCCCGGCGGCCGTGCCCCGCGGGAGGTCTCGCCCCCCGAGACCCACCCCCCCCTCCCCCCCTTTCCCTCCCCCCCCCCCCCCCCCCCCCCCCCCCCCCCCCCCCCC